>NZ_BMGB01000001.1:2267081-2567081 GCF_014639655.1 Conyzicola nivalis | reverse complement strand
GCAGGTGGGCCACGATCAGCTGTTCGAGGGCCGGCGTTCCGAGGTCGCCGCTCGACCGCGCACGCACGAGGCGCGCGATGACCGAGCGGTCGGCGCGGATCCAACCGATGCGCACGCCGCCCCACACGGTCTTGCCGACCGACCCGACAAGGATTGCCTGCGCACCCGCCGCACCGTAGGCGGCGAACGGCAGCATCCGCTCTGTCGCATCGATGTCGAGTTCGGCCATCGTCTCGTCGGCGATCAACGTGGTGCCGTGCTGTGCGGCGAGGTCGAGGGTGCGCTCGCGAAGGGCGGCGGGCATGGTCTGGCCGGTGGGATTGTGGAAGTCGGGCATGAGGTAGCCGATCGACGGGCTCGTGCGCTGGATGGTCTGCTCGAGCGCCTCCTGGTCCCAACCGTCGTGGGTCGTGACGGGGACCGGCACCAAGCGGGCGCCCGCCGACTTCAACGCTTCCATCGCGTGCGGGTAGCTGGGCGTCTCGACGAGCGCGCGGTCGCCGCGGGCGATGAGGGTGCGGGCGAGCAGGGCGATGGCGTGCTGCGCGCCGAGGGTGACCATGATCTGGTCGGGTTCGGTGGGCAGGCCGCGGGCCGTATACCGGTCGGCGATCGCCTGGCGCAGGACGGGGATGCCCACCGGGTCGAAGCCGCTGTCGCCGAAGTAGGCGGGGAGCTGCTCGGCCGCGGCCACGGCGGCGGCCGCCAGTTCGGGCAGCGCCGGCATGCTGGCCTTGCTGAAGTCGAGCAGGCCCGACGCCACCGTCTCGGCCGGGATACCCGCGCCGTGCGGCTGGCGGGCGACACTGCCCGAACCGCGCACGCTGCTGAGGTAGTTCTTCTCGCGCAACTCGGCGTAGGCGGCGGTCACCGTGGTGCGGCTGACTCCGAGCTGCGCGGCGAGGTCGCGTTCGGCGGGCAGGCGGGTGCCGAGACCGATGCGGCCGTCGAGGATCAGAAGCCGGATGCGATCGGCCAGGGCTTCGTAGGCGGGCGTCGCTCCCGCGCCCCTCCAGCTGTCGAGCATGAGGTCGAGTGCACGGGCGGATACGAGATTCACGCGGGCCACTTTACGCCGATTGGACTCTTGTTGTAAGTCCAATTTCGTAATTGGATTGCCGCTATGAACAATTCCGCCCTTTTGGCCCGCCGCATCGTCCAACTGCTCGTCGGCCTCGTCGCCTACGGCGTCGCGATTTCGATGATGGTGCGCGCGGCCCTCGGGGTACCGCCGTGGGACGTGCTCACGCAGGGCCTCATGCTGCAGACCGGCCTGCCGTTCGGCGTGCTGACCAACATCATCGGGGCCCTCGTGCTGCTGCTGTGGATTCCGATCCGGCAGAAGCCCGGCCTCGGCACGATCGCCAACGTGCTGTTCGTCGGGCCGTCGATCGAACTGGGACTCGCCCTCATCGCCGCGCCCACCGAACTCTGGCAGCGGGTGCTGCTCTTCGCCGCCGGTCTGGGGCTGCTGGCCATCGCGAGCGGACTGTACATCGGCGCACGCTTCGGGCCCGGCCCGCGTGACGGCCTGATGACCGGCATCCACAACCGGTGGGGCTTCAAGATCTGGTGGGTGCGCTCGGTGATCGAGATCACCGTGCTCGCCATCGGCTGGCTGCTCGGCGGGAACGTCGGACTCGGCACGCTGGCCTTCGCCCTGCTCGTGGGCCCGATGGTCGGGATCACGCTGCCGCGGCTGCGCGTGCCCACACCGGTCGCCCCGGCAGGTTCAGCGGCAGGGATCCCCGTCCCGGCCGAACGGGTCAGTTGATGCAGGCACCCGCGGCGTAGGTGGTGCCTGCCGGAGTCGCCTCGGGAGCGGGTGCCGCCGGCTCAGCCGCCACCGGGGCTGCCGGCATGAGTCCGTCGCCGCCGAGAACGACGGTGACCTGCGACACGGTGGTGGACGCCACGACGGCGGCGCCGGGCAGGTAGGTGGCCACGGCCTTGGCCGCGCCCTCCTGGCCCGCCGGGTACTGGATGGTGGTCGTGGCGGTCGCCTCCGTGGACGCCGGCGCGACAGTGAGGAATCCGAACGACGCGAGCGTCTCGGTGGCCGCCGCCGCAGAGCCGTTGTACGCGCCACCGTTGAGCACGGCGACCGTGACATCGGCGGGGGCTGCGGCGGTCGCCGTCTCGTAGGCCGACGGTCCGCCGATGAGGTCCTCGATGAAGGCGGGGATCGCCGCCGTGTCGACCTCGACGATCGACAGCGCGCTGCCGCCGACGTTGATCGTGGGCGTGCCGAGGATCGGGATCGTCGCCGTGGTGATGTTGTCGGCGCTGAGTCCCTTCATCTGGGTGGCGAGGTCGATGAAGTTCAGGCCCGAGTCGGTCTCGATCGCGCCGCTGACGGCGTCGAGAACCTCGCCGAGCTTGAACGGGTTGAGCAGGGTGCCGGCGGAAAGGATCTTGCGCGCCTCCACCGAGAGGAAGTACTGCTGGCGCACCTGGCGGTCGAGGTCGCCGCGCGGCAGGCCGTGGCGCTGCCGCACGAAGGCGAGCGCCTGCTGGGCGTTGAGCGTCGAGACGCCGGCCGGCAGGTTGAGGGTCGAGTACCTGTCGTTCACCGGGTTGTTCAGGCACACGTCGATCGGACCGAGCGCCTCGGCGATGTTGTAGAAACCGAGCAGCGAGACGCGCACGTAGTGGTCGATGTGCAGGCCCGTCATGCCCTCGATCACCTGGATCAGCAGTCGCGCTCCGCCCGCGGGGTCGTCGTTGCCGCCGCCCAGCGAGAACGCGGCATTCAGCTTGTTCTTGCCGAACCCCGGGACGTCGACCCAGGAGTCGCGCGGGAACGAGATCAGCGTCGCCGAGCTGCCGTCGGCGGGGATGTGCATCACCATCATGGTGTCGGTGCTCGTGCCGCCGCCGTCGGCGGTCGTGCCGAGTTGGGCGAGCTGCGCGTCGCTCGCGCCGTCGGGCCGGTGGTCGTCGCCCACGAGCAGGATGTTCTGGTCGGTGCCGTCGAACGCGTCGTCGCCCGAGCTGTCGATCGCGTCGATCTGGTTCACGCCGGACACGAAGCGCTGGTAGTTGAAGAAGACGTATCCGCCGGCGGCGAGCACCGCGATGGCGACCACGAGGCCGATCCAGCGCATGACGTGGCGGCGGCGTTTCGGTCGCTGCGGCGGCACGGGTGGCTGCGGCGGCTCGAACGGCGGCTGCCCGCCGAGGGCCGGGTCCACCGGCAGCGGGAAGTCGTCATAGGAGTTCGGGCGGGAGGTCACTCCGCGAGATTACCGACCGATCCTGAAGAAATATGCCGACTGAGCCGACAATCAGTCTTAAGGATGACACGCCGGTCGAGTAGCGAGCGCGGAACGAGCCCGCTACTCGACCGGCGTCAGAGCTCGCGCTCGGCGTACGCCGTCATCGCGTCGCGCACGAACGCCGCACCCTCGGTTCCGCCGTAGTTCGCGCCGAAACGCTCGTCCGACACGTACAGCTCGCCCAAACCGACGAAGTACTCCTTCGTCGGTCCGGCGGGATAGCCCGGGGTGCCGGGGATGCCCGACAGCCAGCCGTACTGCCGCCGCGCGAGTTCGTGAGCCTCGGTACCCGCGGGGTCGAGGGCGCGAGCCGCGGCATCCGCCCATTCTGCGGCGAGCGCCGCCTGCTCTGCCAGGAAAGCTGCCTTCTCCTCCCCGGTCTTCGCGCGCCACCACTTATCCCCCGAGGCGTAGGCGTCCGCGCCCCAGCGGTCGACCACCTCCTCTTTGTATTGGGTGTGGTCGAAGCCGTTCAACATTTCTTCTGCCATGAGTTGTTCACCTCCCTTCAGTTTGTCGATCGTGGACTGGACGCTCGAGATCTGGTCGGCGATGCGCCGTTGTTCCGACCGCAGCCACTCCAGGTGCGCGAGCAGAGCCGACGCGTCGTCGCGCTCACCGTCGAGCACCTCGCCGATAGCGGGCAGACCGAGGCCGAGCTGGCGCAACAGCAGAATGCGCTGCAGCCGCACGAGCGCCGTCTGGTCGTAGTAGCGGTATCCGTTGTCGCCGGTGCGACTCGGAGCGAGCAGGCCCACGTCGCCGTAGTGCCGTAGGGTGCGGCTGGTGGTGCCGGCGAGCCGTGCCACCTCCTGAATGGACCAGTCCATGCGTCCCTCCTCTCTCGTGAATCCACGGTATGGGTTGACGCCGCGTCAAGGTCAAGAGGGGGTGCCGAAACCGAGCAAGCGGCGGCTGCGGCCACCCAGCACCGCAGGGGGTTGCGCTCGACGCGAGACGCGATATATCGTGTTGGCACGCACTCGCGATATAACGCGAGCGTCACAGACCCTAGGAGAATCCGATGGCACACGAAAAATGGCTTGTCGACGGCGCCAAAGTCATCGACGTCGAGCACGTGAACAAACTGAAGGTCAGCCTCATCGCCGGCAAGGTCGACATCGTCGGCCATGACGAGCCCGGCGCCCGCATCGAGGTGCACTCGGTCAGCGGTAAAGAGCTCAAGATCTCGATCGACAACGGCACCCTCGAGATCGACCACCCCCAGTTGAGCTGGGACAACTTCATCGAAGTGTTCTCCAGCTTCCGCGGCACCGCCCGCGCCGACGTGAGCATCATGGTCCCGCGCAACGTCGCCCTCACCTTCGGCGTCGTCAGCGCGAGCGCACTCATTTCCGGACTGAACACGACGGATGCCACGATCTCCACCGTGAGCGGAGACCTCGTGATCGACGGGCTCACCGGCGCCCTGCAGGTGAACGGCGTGAGCGGCGAGATCGCGATCAGCGATCACAACGGCAAGATCTCCAGCCGCACCGTCAGCGGCGACATCACCGCGTCGGGCGACCTGAGCGTCTTCACCGCGGAGTCGCTGAGCGGCGACGTCTTCACCGACATCACCGGCATCGCCGACGAGGTGCGCATCAGCACCGTGAGCGGCGACGTGACCACCCGTCTCGCCCCCGGAGTCGCGGCGCAGTACAAGATCAACACCGTCGGCGGTCGGGTGCAGCTCGACGACGCCGAGATCAAGGGTGTGCACGGCCAGTACATCGGCAAGTACGGCGAGCTCGACGCGAAGTGGCTCGACTTCAAGGCCAACACGGTGTCGGGCCGCATCAACGTGATGCACGCGGTGTCGGCATGACTCCCCCGGTCTTCGCCCACGGCCACCTGCGCCTCTACCTGCTGAGCCTGCTCGCCGACGCCCCGATGCACGGCTACGAGGTCATCCAGGCGCTCGAGGAGCGCTTCGGCGGCACCTACGTTCCGAGCGCCGGCACGATCTACCCCCGCCTCGCGAAACTTGAGGAAGACGGGCTGGTCACCAAGTCCACCGACGGCCGCAAGACCGTCTACGAGATCACCGACGCCGGACGGGCCGAACTCGCCGCCCGAGCGAGCGAGCTCGACGGCATCGAGGACGGCGTCACCGACTCGGTGCGCCGGCTCGCCGACGAGGTGCGCTCGTCGGTCAACTCCGCGATGAAGACGCTGCGCGCGGATCTCGCGTCGGCCGCGCGGGAGGCGCGCAACGAGGCGAAGGATGCCGGGCGCACGACGCGCGCGAACGTCAAGACCGAGCACGTCGACAGCCGCGGCCAGCTAATGAACGCCGAGGCCGCGCTCAACGACTTCCGGCTGCAGCTGCGAACGGAGCTGCGCAAGAAGGTCGCTCGCGGCCAGCTGAACGAGGAGACCGTGCGCGTGCTCACCGTCGGACTCGACGAGCTGCGCGATCGGGTGAAGGCGACGCTTTAGCGGCGCTGCGCGGGTTGAGCGTGTCGAAACGCGGGATTTCGACAAGCTCAATCCGCGTTCTGTCGTAGATGTGTACTAGTCTTGGTGGCGCGTTGATCCTTATCCACGATCCGCCGAGCTCCTCAGGAGCTGCTCCACTGCCTTGATCCAGGCCGGAGCCCACACACTCTCAGCTAGAAATGTCTGTTCCACCATGTTCAATCCCACTATCAATCTCAACCACTCGCAGGAAGCACTCGACGCGCTGTCGCCCGAGCTGCGCCAGGCGATCAACTTGAGCTACTTCTCCGGTTTCACCACCGAACAGATCGCAGGTCTGCTCGGGGTGACCATCGAGGACGTCGAAGAGCGGCTGCGCGCCGGTTTCGCGGCCCTCGCGGGCTAGGGCGCGAAGGCGACCGGCACGTAGAGGTCTTGCGCCCGGTCGCTCAGCGCCGTGTGGTCGTTGCGGGTGAAGATGCCGCACGCGTCGACCCGGCAGTCGAGGTTCTCGCCGACCGGGTCGCCCACCTCGAGGTACGCCGTGAACGTTCCCGACGCCGCGTCGTCGTAACCGCGGGCGCCGAACAGTTTCCAGGCCCAGTCGTCGTTGACCCAGTTGCTCGGCGCGTACTCGACGGCACCCACGGTGCCTTCGGTCGCGCCCTGCTGGTCAGGGACGCCCCCGATGCACGGCCCGGGCTTTGAGCCCGTGTCATCCGGAATCTTGCAGATCGCCACGTAGATGCCGCGCGACGCGTCGTAGCCGGTTCCGCTGACGACGAGGCGGTCGCCGGGAGTGAGCGCCGAGGTGTCGACGGATGCGCCGGGCTCGGGCGAGAGGACGTCGAAAGAGCGGGTGCGTTCGTCGTCTCCCGCGGCCGTCACCGAGGTGGGCCACTCTTCGACGAAACCGGCCTGTCCCGAGCGTCCCTGGTTCTCGTGCGTGACGATCGGCAGCACCACGATCGCGACCGGTACGAGCAGCACGGCGACAACGGCGAGCGCGACCCACCACCAGCGGATTCGTCGCCGTCTACCCGCTCGCACCATGGCAGAAGTCTAAGTCGCGACTGATTTCTGCCCATCGGGAATAAAAAGAGTAGGCTCGCCCCTCGTGACTAACGACGTGCGGTCACCGAAGCGTTGGCTTATCGGTGAACCACTCCCCTCTGAGAAGCTCGAGGGGCAACTACTTCCCAAGCATCTGGCGCTCCCGATCTTCGCGAGCGACCCCCTCTCGTCTGTGGCGTACGCGCCGCAGGAACTGCTGCTCATCCTCACCCTCGGCGGTCTCGCCTTCCTGTCGTTCGCGCCGTGGGTGGCCGCGGCCGTCGTCGTGCTGCTCATCGTCGTCGTCGCGTCGTACCGGCAGCTGATCAAGGCCTACCCCTCGGGTGGCGGCGACTACGAAGTCGCGCACAAGAACCTGGGCGAGAAGGCCGGCCTCGTCGTGGCATCCGCTCTTCTCGTCGACTACATCCTCACCGTCGCGGTGTCCGTCGCGAGCGGCGTCGACAACATCATCTCGGCGTTCCCGGGGCTGAACCCGTTGCGGGTCGAGCTGGCGGTCGGCTTCATCGTCGTGCTCGCGGCGATCAACCTGCGCGGCGTCGCCGAGTCGAGCAAGGCGTTCGCGCTTCCGACCTACCTGTTCATCGGCAGCGTCGGAGTGATGATCGTGACCGGCATCGTGCGGTTGGCCCTCGGCGACCCGGCCGTGGCCGAGAGCGCGGGCTACACGGTGCAGAGCGAGAGCCTCACGCAGGTCGCGTTCGTGTTGCTGCTGCTGCGTGCCTTCGCGAGCGGGTGCAGCGCGCTCACCGGCGTCGAGGCGATCGCCAACGGCGTGCCCGCCTTCCGCCGCCCGAAGATCAAGAACGCCCAGCGCACCCTCGTGCTGATGGGTGGCATCGCCATCGTGCTGTTCATCGGCGTGATGATCCTCGCGCTCACCAGCCGCGTGCACTACGCCGAGAACGCCTGCCACCTCGAGGGCTTCGTCGACTGTCTCACCAACCCGCAGCGCAGCGTGATGGCGCAGATCGCCTCGGCGGTCTTCGGCAACGGCTCGATCATGTTCTTCGTGATCCAGGCGACGACGGCGCTCGTGCTGCTGCTCGCCGCCAACACCGCGTTCAACGGGTTCCCGCTGCTCGGTTCGGTGCTGGCGCGCGACAAGTACGCGCCCAAGTCGCTCTCCACCCGCGGCGACCGTCTGGTCTACTCGAACGGCGTGCTGGCCCTCGGCTTCGTGGCCGCCGTCATCCTCATCGCCTACCAGGCCAACCTCACGCAGCTGATCCAGCTGTACATCATCGGCGTCTTCGTGAGCTTCACGCTCGGACAGACGGGCATGGTCGTGCACTGGACGAAGATGCTGCGAGACGGATGCGCCAACCCGGTTCAGGTCTACCGCTCGCGCGCGATCAACGCCGTAGGCGCCGTGCTCACGGCCACGGTTCTGGTCATCGTCACCATCACCAAGTTCACCCACGGCGCCTGGCTCGTGTTCGCGATCATGCCGATCCTCTACGTCGTTATGCTGCGGATCAACCGCTACTACGGCAAGGTCGAGCGCGACATCGAGGTCGACAACACCACGCAGTTCGGGGCCAGCGGCGATCACGCCATCGTGCTCGTCGGCAAGATGCAGAAGCCCACGCTGAAGGCGCTCGACTACGCGATCGCCGCCCGCCACGCCTCGCTCGAGGCCGTGCACGTGTCGATCGACGAGGCGGAGTCCGCGCTGCTCGTCGCCCAGTGGGAGGAGCAGGGCATCGACGTGCCGCTGCGCGTGATCGCCTCCCCGTACCGCGACATCAGCATGCCGCTCATCAGCTACATCAAGGGCCACCG
This sequence comes from Conyzicola nivalis, assembly GCF_014639655.1. Lineage (NCBI taxonomy): Bacteria > Bacillati > Actinomycetota > Actinomycetes > Micrococcales > Microbacteriaceae > Conyzicola > Conyzicola nivalis. The sequence continues at coordinate 2,558,523 of NZ_BMGB01000001.1, read as the reverse complement.
CGAAGAGAACGGCTCGGAGATCGTCACGGTCTACACGCCGCAGTACATCGTGGGCCACTGGTGGGAGAGCCTGCTGCACAACCACAAGGCGAGGCGCATCCGCCACAAGTTGCTGCTCTGCCCGGGCGTGACCGTGGCTCTCGTGCCGTGGCTGCTCGACTCGACCCGCGCGCTGTACACACGCCCGCAGCGCCCGTTGCCCGGTCAGGACCGCCGCGGCGAGCCCGTGCGTGTGATCCAGCGCAAGGCGCTGCCGCCCGCGCGCATCCCCACCAAGCGGCCGTAAGTGTCGTCGCTGCTGGCGGTGCTCGTGGGTGGGGCGCTGGGCACGGGTCTGCGCCTCGGGATCGACCTGCTGGCGTCGCCGTTCTCGACGCTGATCATCAACGTCGTCGGCGCGTTCACGCTGGGCCTGCTCACGGCCCGGGTCTGGCCGCGCGCCCGCCCGTGGGTGCGCGCCGGCCTTGGACCCGGGCTGCTCGGCTCGTTCACCACGTTCTCGGCGTTCGCCGTGGCGCTTGTGTCGCTCGCTTCCTCCGACGAATGGATGCTCGGGGCCCTGTACCTCGTCGCCACACTCGCGCTCGGGTTGGGCGCTGCGTGGGCCGGGCTGCGCGCGGGGTCGAGGAAGACGGACCCCCGATGACCCCGCTTCTCGCCCTCACCGTGATCGCCGCCGGCGCCGTAGCGGCCGTCGTGCGCTACCTCGTCTCGCTGGCGTTCGCACGCACGCCCGGATTCCCGTGGGCGGTGCTCGCGGTCAACGTGGCCGGCTCCCTCATCGGGGGCGCCGTGCTCGCCCTCGCCGAACGCGCCGAGGTGAGCGCCGACCTGCGTCTCATCCTGCTCACCGGCCTCTGCGGCGGGCTCACCACCTTCAGCACCTTCAGCGTCGAGACGGTCGAGCTCGCGCGCACCGGCTTCACGCGCGTCGCCGTGCTGAGCGTCGCCGCCAACCTGGTGCTCGGCGTCGGCGCCGCGGCCCTGGCCTACCTGCTGCTGCGCTGACGCCGAAGTACGTCGTTCGTCATTCGTCGTTCTCGCAACTCAGGCAGAATGCCGGATGCTGCGGCGCCCGCCCCACGAAACCGCGGGCGGGGCGGCCAGCCGGCGAAATCTGCCTGAGTTGCGAGAGGGACGGTGGCGGGCGAGGGCGGCGGGTCAACTCATCGGCGGCGTATTGCTGCTCCCGGTCGACGGAAGAGCACTATGCCGCCGGTGAAGCGCGTTAGTCGTCGCTGCGGGGGTTCAGCAGCTCGTCGAAGTCCGGGAGCTCGCGCGCGATCGGACGCACGTGCTCGCGCGGCTTCGTCGAGTCGTCGACGACGTTGTCCTGCTCCTCGACCTCGAAGCGGAACACGTAGTCGCGCGGCTCGTCGGACGTGGACGCCGATACCGGCGACGGAAACACGTCGCTCGCCGACTGCGGCACGAACTCGAAGAACGGGGTCGGCTCGGGAGACTGGTCGGCGGGCTGTGCGGGGTCTTGCTCCTCCGCCAGGTCGGGATCTGCGGCCAGCTCGGGCTCGGGCTCGCTCGCCGGCTCGGGTTCGATCGTGAGTTCCGGGTCGGCTGCGAGTTCGGGCTCGGGCTCGGGCTGCGCTTCGGGCTCGGGCTCGGGCTCGGGCTCGGGCGACATCTCCGGCTCCGGCTCCGCGGCGGAATCCACCGCGGGGGCCACACCGGCGGAGGCGAGGGCCACCGCCGCTTGAGCGAAGGTCGTGTGCTGGCGGGCGGGCTGGGACTCGGCGGCCGGCTCCGGCTCGACGTCGGGCTGCGCGTCGGGCGCGGGCATCGGGACGAGCTCCGGTTCGGCCTCGGCGAACGCCTGGAGGTCGGTCTGCTCGTGAGCCTCGGTGCCGGGCTCCGGCTCGAACTCGACTTGGACGGGTTCGGCGAGCGCCGCTGCCGCGGCAGGATTCGGGAAGCCCGTGAACGCGGGCGCGGGCGACTCGTCGGCGGCGGAGTCGATGGGCGCGGGTTCGATGGGTGCTGACTCGATCGGCACGACCGGCTCGCTGCTGGGAAGCAGCCAGCTCATGTCATCGTCGTCGGACTCCGTGGCGTGGCGGGGTTGGGTGTCGGCGGAGGGGGTGTCGGCGGAGGGGGCTTCGACCGCGGGGGTTTCGACAGGCTCAACCAACGAGGCGGGTTCGACCGGCGACGTGGGCTCAACCGTCGAGGCCGCCGCGGCGCTCGACACAAACACGAAGGGTGCAGGCTCGCCGGTGCGCTCGGCCTCGGCGGCGAGTCGGGCGTCCTCCGCCTCGCGCTCCTGGCGCTTGAGCCGGGAGAGGGTGGCGATCGCCTGGCGTGCGACGGTGCGTCCGGCGCGGTTGGCGCCGATGGTCGACGCCTGCGGTCCGTAGCCGGCGAAGAAGATGCGCGGCTCCTTCCACGACGTCCCGTTGGCGACCATGATGCCGCCCTCCTTCTCGCGCAGCTTGAGCGGTGCGAGGTGGCGCAGCTCGGGCCGGAAGCCGGTGGACCAGATGATCACGTCCGCCTCTTGGAACGCGCCGTTCGACCAGCGCACCCCGTCGGGCTCGATCGACGAGAACATGGGACGCGCGGTGAGCACCCCGCGGTCGATGCCCGCCTGGATGCGTCTCGTGCGCGGCACGCCGGTGCCGCTCACGATGCTGGGCAGCGCCTTGCCGGCACGGGCGGCCTCGTCCTGCATCGCGACCGCGGAGGCACGCGCCTCGAGGTTGAGCTCGCCATCTTCGAGGAACTCGATCGGGCGGCGGCTGACCCACGTCGTCTCGGCGGCGACCGACTCGAGCTCGAGCAGGAATCCGATCGCAGACGTTCCGCCGCCCACAACCACGACGTTTTTACCGGCGAAGTCCGCGGCATCCGCATATTCGGCGGTGTGGACGTGACGTCCCGCGAAGCTATCGCGACCCGGGTACCACGGGATGAAGGGGGAACCCCAGGTGCCGGTGGCGTTGATGACGACGTCGGTCGACACGGTCTGTTCGCCCTCGCCGTCGGAGAAGGTGACCAGCATGCGGTCGCCCGCGTTCACGACCTGGGTGACGGCGGCGGGGCGCACGACCTGGAAATCGTAGAAGCGCTCGTACCGCTCGTAGTAGTCGGCGACGACGTCTTTGGCCGGTTGCGTGCGGTCGGCGGTCTCGAAGCTGAGCCCGAGTGCGTCGAGACCGGGAAGGTCGTTGATGCGGTGAGCGGAACCGATGCGCAGCGCGTCCCAGCGGAATTGCCAGGCGCCGCCCGAGCCCGGGCCGCGGTCGAGCACCACGAACTCGTTTCCGGGGTCGAGACCAAGTCGCTTCAGGTAGTAGGAGACGGAGAGTCCCGCCTGGCCACCACCGATAACGACGACGGATGTGTCGGTGCTGTCAGAGGTCACCCGACAACGTTACCCGCTGACCCTGCGTGCTAAACTGCCAACTACTTTTCGTTCAATCGCTGTTCGCAAATTCCCGGAACCTACACGGTTCCCTTCGGACTGATTCATGAGGGGGTCACGCATGGGGCGAGGCCGTCAAAAGGCGAAGCACACCAAGGTCGCACGTGACCTGAAGTACTTCAGTCCTGACACCAACTACGGAGCTCTTCAAAAGGAGCTCGGCACTTCCGGAGACCCCCGACTCGACGAGGACCTCGCAGCCTGGCCCGAATACGTTGCCGGCTCGGGCGTCGCGGTTGCCGAGGACGACCAGGAAGACGACGACGACGAATACGTTCCCGGCAGCTACCAGGCCGAAGACGACGACGCTGCGCGCAGCGCGTAACCGCAACGGTCGCTGAGCTTGTCTAAGCGTCCCGATACTTATCGGGCATTCGCTTCGACAAGCTCAGCGACCGTTTCAGTTTCGGTACGAACCGCTCAGGCGCACCGCGCCGCCGTTAACACCCTTCGCCCCCTGCTCGAAGCCGGCGAGTGAACGCTCGCCGAAGCCGACCCGGCCGGCCTCCCACGCGGGGATGCCCGCCGCCTCGATCGACGCAATGACCGCGGCGGCCTGATCCGCGGCGACCACGGCGAACATGCCGATGCCGAGGTTCCACGTGCCCTCGGTCTCCTCGAGCGTCATCGACCCGAGGTCGGCGAGCACGCGGAAGACGGGATCGGGCGACCAGGTCGCGCGCTCGAGGTCGACCCACGAGCCGATCGGCAGCACGCGGGCGAGGTTGGCGGCGATGCCCCCGCCGGTGACGTGGCTCAGCGAGTGGATCGCGCCGGGCAGCTCGTCGATCACGCCGAGCAGCGGCGTCGTGTAGAGCCGGGTCGGCACGAGCAGGGCCTCGCCCCAAGAGCCGAGGTCGGCCGAGTTGTCGGTGTAGCCGACGCCCGCGCCGCTCAGGATGTGGCGCACGAGAGAGAACCCGTTGCTGTGCAGGCCGGATGACGCGATCGCGACGACCACGTCGCCGTCGACCACCAACTCCGGGCCGAGGGCCTTCGACGCCTCGACCACACCGACGGCCGCACCCGCCACATCGTAGTCATCCGGCCCCAGAAGTCCGGGGTGCTCGGCGGTCTCGCCGCCGACCAGCGCGGTGCCCGTCTCGGAGCAGGCGAGCGCAATGCCCTTGACGATGTCGGCGATGCGCGCGGGCACGACCCGGCCGCAGGCGATGTAGTCGGTCATGAACAACGGGCGGGCGCCGACCACGACGATGTCGTCGACGACCATGCCCACGAGGTCCTGTCCGATGGTGTCGTGCTTGTCGAGAGCCTGCGCGATGGCGACTTTCGTTCCGACGCCGTCGGTCGATGTGGCGAGCAGCGGGCGGTCGTACTGCTTGAGAAACGAGACGTCGAAGAGGCCGGCGAATCCGCCAAAACCCCCGACCACAGACGGGCCGTGCGTCGCGGAGACCGCGGACTTCATGAGCTCGACGGCCAGGTCACCGGCCGCCGTGTCGACTCCGGCCTCCGCGTACTTGTTACTCATGCCAGAGATCCCATCCGCAACGTGAAAGACTGTATATATCCCCCCAACTCTACGGTCTGGAGCTCATTCCGCATGTGCGGCATTGTTGGCATCGTTTCCTCCCAGCCGGCTAACCAACAGGTCTACGACGCTCTGCTGCTCTTGCAGCACCGCGGCCAGGACTCGACGGGCATCTCGACGGCCGACGGCAGTACCTTCTACAGCACCAAGGCCAAGGGGCAGGTGCGCGAGGCCTACCGCACCCGCGACATGCGCGGCCTGCTCGGCAACATGGGAATCGGCCACGTGCGGTACGCCACGAAAGGCAACGCCGCCAACGAGCAGGAGGCCCAGCCGTTCTACGTGAACGCGCCCTACGGCATCACGCTCATCCACAACGGCAACCTCACCAACACCCGTGAGCTCACCCGCGAACTGTTCGACGTCGACCGCCGTCACCTCAACACCACATCCGACACCGAGCTGCTGGTGAATGTGCTCGCGCACGAGCTGCAGGCCGAGGTGTCGGGCGCCGACCTCGACGCCGACCAGGTGTTCAACGCCGTCTCCCGCGTGCACGAACGCGTCGAAGGCTCCTACGCCGCCATCGCCCTCATCGCCGGACACGGACTGCTCGCCTTCCGCGACCCGTTCGGCATTCGCCCGCTGATCCTGGGTAAGCGGTCAGCGGGTCTCGTCGGGGACGAATGGATCGTGGCATCCGAATCTCTCGTTCTCGAAAGCGGCGGCTACGAGGTCGTACGCGACGTCGCGCCCGGCGAAGCGGTGTTCATCACCCGCGGCGGCGAGATGGTGTCGAAGCAGTGCGCGGCGAACCCGCGGCTGATCCCGTGCTCGTTCGAGTACGTCTACCTCGCGCGCCCCGACTCGATCATGAACGGCATCTCGGTCTACGACGCGCGCCTGCGCCTGGGCGACCGCCTCGCCGACACGATCGCGCAGTACACCCCGATGGGCGACATCGACGTCGTTATGCCCATCCCCGACTCATCGCGCCCCGCCGCTATGCAGGTCGCGCAGAAGCTCGGCATCGAATACCGCGAGGGGTTCTACAAGAACCGCTACGTGGGCCGCACGTTCATCATGCCCGGCCAGGAAGAGCGCAAGAAGAGCGTGAAGCAGAAGCTGAACGCGATGGGCAGCGAGTTCCGGGGCAAGAACATCCTCATCGTCGACGACTCGATCGTGCGCGGCACCACGTCGAAGGAGATCGTGCAGATGGCCCGCGACGCCGGCGCCAACAAGGTCACGTTCACCTCGGCCGCGCCGCCCGTGCGCTTCCCGCACGTGTACGGCATCAACATGCCGTCGCGCCAGGAGCTCGTCGCACACAACCGCAAGATCCCCGAGATCGCGACCGAGCTGGGCGCCGACTACCTGATCTACCAGGAGGTCGCCGACATGCAGGCCGCCATTCTCGAGGGCTCGGACGTCACCGCCCTCGAGATGAGTTGCTTCACGGGCGACTACGTCACGGGTACGGTCACGCCGGAGTACCTCGCCTGGGTCGAGGCGAACCAGCTGAGCTAGGACGGGCCGCTCCTCGCCCGCCCTCTGTTGCTCCCCCTGTGCCAAATGCAGGAGATGCAGCGTCGAGTCACAGGTTTACGCGGATCGCGGGGCCTCGGGTACGAAATCTCCTGCATGTGGCACGGGGCGGTGGGGCGGATGCGCCTCGCGCCGGCACGCTCGTGCCGGGCGCGCGTGCTCGTCGGCGGTCGAGTTGTCACGAAACGGGGTGACCCGCGCCGCGGTTGCCCCGTTTGCGACAGGTCGAGCGCGCGTGCGCGGGATCATCCGCAGGTTTTGGTCGCGTAATGCGGTTCGGGCGGCTGGGACACCGCAACTAGCGACCAAAAGATGGGCCGACCGGCTCGGCGGTCGAGGTGTCACGAAACGGGGTGACCCGCGCCGCGGTTGCCCCGTTTGCGACAGGTCGAGCGCGCGTGCGCGGGATCATCCGAAGGTTTTGGTCGCGTAATGCGGTTCGGGCGGCCTAAATGCAGCAACTAACGACCAAACGTGCGCAGAGGGCGGGCGGATGCGCCTCGCGCTGAGCCGTCGACCGTTAGTCGGCGGGGTCGGGCTTCGGGGGCTGCGACCCCTCGACGGGCTCAGGGGAGGTGGCGGCAGCGGCGCGGGGCTCAGCGGGCTGGCCTGCGGGCGGCGTGGCAGCAGCAGCAGCAGCCGCGGCATCCTCGGCGGCGTCCTCGGCGGCGTAGCGCTCGTCTTCCAGGCGCTCGGCCTCGGCGAGATCGGGGTCGGTGAACTCGGTGACGACCGTCGCGGGCCGCGAGCGACGCAGCAGCACGCGGTCGAACAGCAGCGCGAGCAGCGCTCCGACGAGAACGCCCCCGGTGACGCCGTACAGCGCGAAGTATCCGAACAGGGCGCCGAACCCGACCTGGGGGTCGACCGGGAAGCTCGCCGTGAGGATGAAGGTGATGATGGCGCCGATTCCGCCGCCGACGATCATGAACGCGGGGTACTTGGGGGCGCGGCGGATGCGCACCTCGGTCTCGTTCGCGGCGTCGTTGTCGTCGCTGGGGGCAGTGCTCATGTGCCTATTGTCGCAGCCGTAACCGGGAGGTAGTCGCTGAGGTCGGCGCGCTGCCCCGAGGCGTGCACCTTGCCCGCGGCGAGCGCGTCGGCCCAGCCGAGTGACCCCGTCGCCAGTGCCAGCCACGTAGCAGCATCCGTCTCGACAACATTCGGCGGCGTTCCGCGTGTGTGCCGCGGTCCCTCGATGCACTGCACCGCCCCGAACGGCGGAACCCGCACCTCGACCGTGTTGCCCTCGGCCTGTTCCGAGAGCTCCTGCAGCAGATAGCGCACGGCGGTCGCCAGTGTGTCACGTGAAACATCCGTGCCGGCGACGGCTGTGCGAACCGCCGCGGCGCCGATTCCGCTGTCGATGCGAGCCCTGGCCATGTACTCAACGCTACCCGGGCCAGCCCGGTACGCTGAGCGGGTGCGAATCCTAGTTCTCGGCTCCGGCGCGCGTGAGCACGCCATCATCACGTCCCTGTTGAGTGAGAACGCGGGGCATGAGATCACCGCCGCTCCCGGCAACGCGGGCATCGCCGCCGTCGTCGAGGTGGTCGCCCTCGACCCGACGAACGGCTCGATCGTGCGCGACTACGCCGCCGACAACGGCATCGAACTCGTGGTCATCGGGCCCGAGGCGCCGCTCGTCTCCGGCGTGGCCGACAAGCTGCGCGCGGCCGGCATCCCGGTCTTCGGCCCGAACAAGGCCGCCGCCGCCCTCGAGGGAAGCAAGACCTTCGCGAAGCGCATCATGGACGCCGCGGGCGTTCCCACCGGGCGGGCCGTACGCGCCACGAGCCACGAGCAGGCGGTCGCCGCGATCGACGAATACGGCGCCCCCTACGTGATCAAGGCCGACGGACTGGCCGCGGGCAAGGGCGTGCTCGTCACCCCCGACCGCAACGCCGCGGTCGCCCACGCCGACTACTGGCTGCAGCACGGCGACGTGCTGGTGGAGGAGTTCCTCGCCGGGCAAGAGGTGTCGCTGTTCCTGCTCAGCGACGGCGAGAGCGTCGTGCCGCTCGAACCCGCGCAGGACTACAAGCGCGCCTACGATCACGACGAGGGTCCGAACACCGGCGGCATGGGCGCCTACTCGCCCCTGCCCTGGCTGAGCGAGGAGTTCGTCGACGACGTCATCACCTCGGTCGCGCTGCCCACGATCCGCCAGCTCGCCGCCGAGAACACGCCGTTCGTCGGGCTGCTCTACTGCGGCCTCATCCTCACCAAGCAGGGCACGCGGGTCATCGAATTCAACGCCCGCTTCGGCGACCCTGAGACCCAAGCCGTGCTGCCCCGTCTGGTAACCCCCTTGAGCGGTTTGCTCTACGCGGCGGCGACCGGCGGTCTCGGCCGCCTCCCCTACCCCAAATTCTCGGGCGACGTGGCCGTGACCGTGGTGCTCGCCAGCGAGGGCTACCCCGACTCGCCTGTCACCGGCCGGGAAATCACCGGCCTCGACGCGGCATCCGCAATCGACGGCGTGCACATCACGCACGCCGCGACCGCGAAGCTCGACGGCAAGTTCATCGCGACCGGCGGACGCGTGCTCAGCGTCGTGGCCACCGGCGCGACCTTCGCGATCGCGCGCGACCGGGCGTACCAGGCGCTCGGGCACATCCGCCTCGAGGGCAGCCACTACCGCACCGACATCGCCGCCCGCGTAGCGCAGTAGCCCCGGCGCGCGGCCCCGCTCGACGGGCTCCATGTACCAAATGCAGGAGAAATCCGGTCGAGTCACACGTCGGCACGGATCCACGGCCCTCGCGCGCGAAATCTCCTGCATTTGGCACGGGGCGGGTGCGGTTTAATGGGGGCATGACGGATGCTGCAGCTCTCCCCGGATGGACCCTCCTCTATTCCGGCAAGGTGCGCGAGCTGTACACCTCGCCCGATCACCCCGGCGAAGTGTTGATGGTGGCGAGCGACCGCGTGAGCGCGTTCGACCACGTGCTCGAGCCGGGCATCCCGGGCAAGGGCGAGCTGCTCACGACGCTCAGCCGCTGGTGGTTCGAGCAGCTTTACGGCGTGCCGAACCACCTGGCCCGCGCGTCGACGGGCGACCTGCCCGAGGCCGTCGCCCAGCGCGCGATGCTCGCCAAGACGCTCGACATGTACCCGGTGGAGTGCGTCGTGCGCGGCTACCTCAGCGGCAGCGGCTGGCTGGAATACCAGCAGTCCCAGAGCGTCTGCGGCGTCGCGCTGCCCGCCGGGCTGAACGACGGCGACCGCCTGCCCGAGCCGATCTACACCCCAGCGTGGAAGGCCCCGATGGGCGAACACGACGAGAACATCACCTTCGAGCGCACGGTGGAGCTCGTCGGAGCGGAGGTCGCATCCGCCCTTCGCGACGCGAGCCTCGACATCTTCACGCGCGCGTCGGCGATCGCGGAGGGCCGCGGCATCATCCTGGCCGACACCAAGTTCGAGTTCGGCGCCGACCCCGGGACCGGCGAGTTGACCCTCGGCGACGAGGTGCTCACGAGCGACTCGAGCCGGTTCTGGGACGCGGAGCTGTACGAGGCGGGCGGCCCGCGCCGGCTGGAGAGCTTCGACAAGCAGATCGTGCGCAACTGGCTGAAGACGAACTGGGATCAGACCGGCACCCCGCCCACGCTGCCGGCCGAGATCGTCGCGCAGACCGCAGCGCGCTACCGCGAACTCATCGAGAGACTGACCGGCAAATGATCGTGCGCGAGGTCGACTGGGACGATGCGGGCGCCGTCGCCCTGCGCGCGGCCCAGCGGGTCGAGATCGCCGAGCGCTACGGCACCGACGACTCCGAGCCCGGCCCCGCGCCCACGGCCGACGACATCACCGCGTTCTACGTGGCCTACTCCGACGACGGAACACCGGTCGGATGTGGCGGTCTGCGCCGCATCGACGAATCGCACGGAGAGATCAAGCGGATGTTCGTGGCCCCCTCCGCCCGCGGCTCGGGTGTCTCGACCGCCGTGCTGAACCGGCTCGAGCGCTTCGGCCTCGAGAGCGGGTGGTCGCGCCTCGTGCTCGAGACCGGCACCGCCCAGCCGGACGCGATCCGTTTCTACACGCGCGAGGGCTTCACCCCGATCGACAGGTACGGGTACTACGCCGACTCCGACGACTCGCTGTGTTTCGAGAAGACGCTCGTCGCATCCGACCCGGCCACCGACACGCTCTGCGAGAGCTGCGAGTAGTCACCCATCCGATTGACGCACCGCTCCGAATCCCTTTCGGTGGTGGCCCGTTGCCCAGAACAGCGGGCCACCGCCGCCTTCCGGGAATAGTTGTCGCGTCAACTAAGTTGTAGGCTGGTGACGGAAGGGCGTCCCATGACCAGCTACCAGAACCTCCTCGCGGCGGACACATCGATGGGCGCGGTGACGCTGCGGGTCGCCGACCTCGACGCGATGACCGCCTACTACCGCGACGCCGTCGCCCTGCAGGTGCTGAGCGCCGACGGCGACGTGACCGTGCTCGGCCGGGGGACGACCGCCGTGATGGTCCTCATGCACGCGCCCGAATTGCGCAACGCGAGCCCGCGAGACGCCGGGCTCTTCCACACCGCGATTCTCTTCGAGACCGAGGAGGCGCTGGCGGCATCCGTCTATTCGGTCGCGCAGAAGCACCCGAACACCTTCACCGGCAGCTCCGACCACCTCGTGAGCAAGGCCTTCTACTTCACCGACCCCGAGAACAACGGCGTCGAGCTGTACTGGGACCGCGACCGCAGCAACTGGAGCTGGTCGCACGGCAGCATCGAGATGTCGACGCTCTACCTCGACCCGAACGAGTTCCTGCAGCAGAACCTCACCGAGCGGGCGGTGTCGCAGCCGCTCATCGGCGGCGCTCAGGTGGGGCACGTGCACCTGCAGGTCGGAGACGTCGAGACGGCCCGCGAGTTCTACGTGGACCGGCTCGGCTTCGAGACGACGACGAGGTTCGGCGACAGCGCGCTGTTCGTGAGCGCCGGCGGCTACCACCACCACATGGCGATGAACACCTGGAACTCGAAAGGCGCGGGGCCCCGACAACTGGCCCTCGGGCTGGCGCAGGTCGACATCCGGGTTCCCGGCGCCGACGACGTGGGCGCGCTCACCGAACGACTGACCCACTTCGGCGTGCCGATCCGGGACGACGGCAAGACCGTGAGCTTCGACGACCCGTGGAGCAACCTGATCACGGTGAGCGCCGCCGGCTGAGTTTGCCGTGGGGCGTGCGACCGCGCAGGATGGGCGCATGCTCGATGTCTTCGCGATCGCCTTGGTCATAGTCGGCACGGCGCTCGGGTTCATCTCCGCGCGGCAGATCACACGGGCTAACACCAAGGCGAAGATTCCCTGGGCCGGCCGCATCCCGAACCAGCCAAAGACCGCGCCGTTATGGCGCGGAGTGGGCGGCGCCCTTGCGATCTGGGGTTCGTTAAGCCTCTACTCGACGCTCGGAGCCTTCGTCATCTTGCTCGTATTCGCAACGACCGCCTCACCGCTGCTGGTCTTCGTGGCGCATAACCGCCGGGTGGCGGCCGCGGGCTAGGCGACCCGGTCGTCGAGCTCGGTGATGACGTCCCACGCGCCGTCCTCCGAGTTGGAGAGCACGACGACGTCGAGGCCCTCCTCGACGTAGTGCCGCAGGATGCCGCTTGCCCCGGCGTTGATGCCGTCCTGGAAGTACGACCGCACCGAGCCCTCCTCGTCGAGGTCGAACTCGAGACCGAACCCGTAGGCCGTCTCCTCGTCGAGCTCGACCTGCGGCAGCAGGAACTCGTCCGTGTACTCCTTATTGAGCAGCACGCCGCCGCGCACGGCCTCGAAGAATTTCACGAGGTCGCCGGCGGTCGAGTGCGCGCCGCCGTCGGGGGTGCCGATCGGCGGGTAGGCGAGCAGGTTGTGCTCCCACTCCCCGTTCTCGGTGCGGTCCCATCCCTCGGCGACACCAGGCACGCCCTCGCGCCGGTCGAAGAAGTCGGAGGCGGTCATGCCGGCCGGCGCGAAGACCTCGTCGCGGATGTACTGGCGGTAGGGAACACCGGTGACCCGCTCGAGCGCGAGCCCCGCGAGGATGTAGCCGACGTTGATGAACGCGACCTCGTCGCCCGGGTCGGCCAGCGGCTCCTTGTTCACGAACAGCGGCAGGAAGTCCGCCGTCTCCAAGAACTCCTGCACGGGCAGCGCGGCCCAGAATTCGGCGTAGTCGTCGCCGTTCTCCTCGTCGACGTCGTCGGCCAGGCCGCTCGTGTGGGTGAGCAGGTTGAGCAGGTTCACCTCGATCGGGATGCGCGTCCCCGCGAGGTCGACGTAGTGGTGGATGGATGTCTCGAGGTCGAGGTTTCCCGCGGCGACCTGCTGCAGCACGCCCACGCTCGTGAACAGTTTTGTGATCGAGGCGGTGTCGAAGCGGGTGTCCATGGTGATGGGCGCCTCGGTGGTGCGGCTGGCGAGGCCGGTCGCCGATTCGAAGACCGTGGTCGCGCCCCTGCGCACGAGCACGACGCCCGAGAACTGTTGCTGCGCGAGAAATTCGGTGAGGCCTGCGGTATCCATGCCTGCGAGTTTACCGACGCGCCTACGATTGGTCCGTGCCCCTACTGCAGCGACTGAGCCGAGTGGCGATGCTCCCGGTCGCGCCGGTTCTGCTGGTGCAGGGTCGCCGGCTTCGCCGCGACACACCCAGGCTCGCGGATGCTGCGAGCCCATGGTCTGGGTCGCTCGATGCCCCCACCTCCCGCTCGGGCGATGCCCCGCTGCGGCTGCTCGTGCTGGGCGACTCCACAGCGGCCGGTGTCGGCGTCGACTCGCAGCACGAGGCGCTGCCGGGCAACCTCGCCCGCTCGCTCTCCCTCCACTACGGGCGCGGCGTGCAGTGGACGGCGGTCGGCAAGAACGGCGCCACGGCCAAGGATCTGCTGAGCGACTACATCGACGCCGCCACGGCCGACAGCTACGACGTGGTGTTCCTGACGATCGGCGCGAACGACGCACTCGGTGTCCGGTCGCGCGCGGCGTTCGGGCGTGACATCCGGTCTCTGCTCGCACGCCTGCGCGCCGCGAACCCGGAGGCGACCATCCTGATGTCGTCGCTGCCGGCCTTCTTCCGCTTCGTGCTGCTGCCGAACCCGCTGCGGTTCAACCTGTATTTGCACTCGCGCAGCCTCGAGGCGGAGGCGCGGGCGATCGTGGCCGCGACCCCTGGCGCGTTTATGTCGCCACCGCCCCCGCCGTACACGGAGGGGTTCTTCGCGAGCGACCTGTTCCACCCGAGCGCCATCGGCTACCGCGACTGGGCGGACTTCGCGGTCGGCGACGCCGTCGCCCGCGGCCAACTCTGACGGCGCCCGCCACCCTCGGGTAGACTCGTACCCGTCAACCCACGCGCGAAATCCTTGGAGTTACTGGTGCCCACAATCGTCGTCGAGGTCATGCCCAAGGCCGTTCTGCTCGATCCCCAGGGGAAGGCCGTCACCGGCGCCCTGCACCGCCTGGGAAACACCACCGTCTCCGAGGTGCGCATCGGCAAGCGCTTCGAGCTCACCGTCGAGGGCGAGGTGACCGACGCGCTGCTCGCCGAGGTGCAGACCTACGCCGACGAGATGTTCTCCAACTCGGTCATCGAAGACGTGGTGTCGATCGAGGTGGCGCAGTAATGCGCGTCGGCGTCATCACCTTCCCTGGGTCGCTCGACGACCGCGACGCCCAGCGCGCCGTGCGTCTCGCCGGTGCCAAGCCCGTCGCACTCTGGCACGGCGACCACGACCTGCACGGCGTCGACGCCCTCGTTTTGCCGGGCGGCTTCAGCTACGGCGACTACCTGCGCTGCGGCGCGATAGCCGCGCACTCCCCGATCATGGCCGAGGTCATCGACGCCGCGAACGCCGGAATGCCCGTGCTCGGCATCTGCAACGGCTTCCAGATGCTCGCCGAGGCGCACCTGCTCGCGGGCGGCCTGATCCGCAACGACCACGGCAACTTCATCTGCCGCGACCAGGGCCTGCGCGTCGAGAACACCTCCACCGCGTGGACCAACGACTTCGCGACCGGCGCCGAGATCACCATCCCGCTCAAGAACGGCGAGGGCGGCTTCATCGCCGACGCCGACACGATCAACCGGCTCGAGGGCGAAGGCCAGGTCGTCTTCCGCTACCTCGGCGTCAACCCGAACGGCTCGATCAACGACATCGCCGGCATCAGCAACGAGCGCGGAAACGTCGTCGGCCTCATGCCGCACCCCGAGCACGCCGTCGAGGCCGGCTTCGGCCCCGACACCGCGGCCGCAATGCGCTCCGGCGTCGACGGTCTCGCCATCTTCACCTCCGCGATCCGAGCACTCGCCTCGGTCTGACCGTGCCCCTGCCATGGACGCCCGTCCTGCCGATCAGCACGCCTCGGCTGCTGCTGCGTGCCCACACCGCTGACGACCTCGACGACCTGCTGCAGTTCCACTCCGACCCCGAGGTCGTGCGCTACCTGCCGTGGCCGGTGCGGTCGATCGACGAGACGCGGTTCGCGCTGCTCGCCAAAGTTCCGCAGGCGCGCGTCGACAGCGAGGGGCAGTGGCTCGTGCTGGCCGTCGAGCTCGCCGAGACCGGCCAGGTGATCGGCGAGGTCGTGCTCAAGTGCGTGTCCGAGACGGAGGGCGAGATCGGTTTCGCCCTGCACGCCGGGTTCCAGCGCGCGGGCTACGGCTACGAGGCGGCCAGCACCATGCTGTCGCTCGCGTTCGGCGAACTGGCGTTGACGCGGGTCACGGCCACCCTCGACGCCCGCAACGCCGCGTCGGCCGCGCTGCTCGAGAAGCTCGGCATGACGCGCGGCGAGCTCGTGCGCGACCGGCCGTTCAAGGGCGGCCTGGTCGACGAGCTGCACTACGCCATCGACGTCACGGACCACTTATAACGCCGCGCGCGCTGTTCCGCGCCCTGGCCCTCGCGGAGGCGGTCACCTGGACCCTGCTCATCGCGGGGATGCTGCTCAAGTACGTGTTCGTGCTGACCGACGTCGGGGTAAGCATCGGCGGAGGGCTGCACGGTTTCGCGTTCCTGGCGTTCGCCGCAGCATCCGTCATTCTGTCCGTCAACCAGCGCTGGAGCCCGCCCGTCACGCTGCTGGCCCTCGCGAGCGCGGTCGTTCCCTACGCGACGATCCCGGCCGAGCGCTGGCTCGAACGGCACGGACACCTCGACGGCGACTGGCGCCGGGTCGCCACCGGCCACCCGGGCGACGGCAGTGCCGTGAACCGGCTGCTGCGCTGGGCCCTGGCCAACACCGCGCTGTTCGTGGTGCTGATGGTCGTCGTCGTCGGCGGCGTATTCGTGGCGCTGCTCGTTGTCGGGCCGCCCGGCTCGTAGCGGCTAGTCGCGCCTGCCGTCGGTCTCGATGATCGGGATCGACGACGTGAGCAGGCTGGCGCGCTCTTCGGCCTGTGCGCTCCCGGTGAAGAGGCCGATCTGGTCGGTGTGGGTCTCGCTGGTCGGGGCGCTCTCGGCGCGCTGCTCGGACTGCACCATCTGCACGCGCGTGCGGGGAATCGCCGCGGGGTCCTGGGTCTGCAGCCACTCGACCATCTCCTCGCGGATGAAGCAGCGGAGGTCGAACAGGGTGGGCGCATCCACGGCCGTCACCAGAATCCGCACACGCACGAATCCGCCGGTCGCGTCGGTGACCTGCAGCACGCTCGCGCGGCCGTCCCAGATGTTGGTGCGGGCGAGGATCCTGTCGAGCTCGGCGCGCATGGCCACCGGGCTGACGCGCCAGTCGAGGTCGATCTCGACCGAGCCGAGCAGCTCGGAGCCGGAGCGCGTCCAGTTCTCGAACGGTGTCGACGTGAAGTAGGTGGAGGGGAGGACCATACGGCGGTCGTCCCAGATGTGCACGACCACGTAGGTGAGCGTGACCTCCTCGATGCGGCCCCACTCGCCCTCGGCGATCACGACGTCGTCGACGCGGATGGCATCGCTGAAGGCCAACTGCACGCCCGCGAAGACGTTCGCGAGGGTCGACTGGGCGGCGAGGCCCGCGACGATCGAGACGATGCCGGCGCTCGCCAGCACGCTCGCGCCGACAGCCTGCACGCCGGGGAAAGTCAGCAGGATCGAGCCGGCCGCGACGATCACGATCACGGCGAACGCGAGGCGGCGCACGATGGCGAGCTGGGTCTGGATGCGGCGGGCGACCCGGTTGTCGGGCACGTCGATGCGGTACCGGCCCATGCCGAGCCCGATGCCGAAGCTGACGATGGCGCCGATGAACCAGGCACCGACCGCGATGAGGGCGATGAGGAACGCGTGGTCGACCCAGTCCATGCCCGGCATGCTGAAGTTGATCGCGGCCCACGTGGCGATCACGGCGAGCAGCAGGCGGTAGGGGTGGCGCGCCTTGCTGGTGAGCGCGCGCGGCCACTCGCGCCGCTTCGTCGCCGCGACGACGATGAGCTTGGTGATCACCGCGACGACGAACGCCGCGGCGAGCGCGATGGCCACGGACGCCGCGAGGCCGAGCCAGGAATGCCAGTCGAACATGAATCTCTCCTAGGTGTTTGGGTCACGCACACCGTCGAGCGTCGAGCCTCAAGGGTAGCGGGGGCGGCTGGGCGGGCGCCCGGCGGCCGACGCGGGTGGCACCTGGGGCGCGGGGCCTGGGGCGCGTTTTGGTCGCTAGATGCTCGATGTTCGTTCAGATCGCGCAACTGGCGACCAAAAGTTGCGCTGGCCCGTGAGCTGTGGAGAAGATCCGCGGATGCTGCCGAGCCGGAGCAGGCTGGGGCATGGCCAGCCGTAAGAAACTTCCGCCGCAATGGCGCGAGCGGCCGTTCGCGGTCGGGGCGGCTCGCGCGGCCGGGATCACGGCGGGTCGGCTACGCGCCCGCGACCTTGAAGCCCCGTACCGCGGGGTGCGCTTCGACGCGGCCGGACAGGTCGAACTGTCGCGGTTCGGCGTCTTCCCGAGCACACGGGCCGCCGAAGAGTTTGCGGCGCTCATCGCCCGGTGCCGGTCATACGCTCCGCTGCTGCGCCCTGGCCAGTTCTTCAGCCACACGACCGCCGCCCGGCTCTGGAAAGCTCCGCTGCCTGCCCCGTTCACCGACGCCGAGCCGCTCGACGTCGCGACGCTCTCGCCGGGGCGCGCCCCACGAAGCGCTGGAATCACCGGGCACCAGGCGCCGGCCACCTCGCGCATTCTCGATCGGTTCGGCCTGCCCATCGGTGAACCGGCGAGCACCTGGATCTCGCTGGGAAGGCCGCTCGGGCTCGACGACTTGGTCGCGGTCGGTGACCACCTCGTGCTCGACCCTCTCGTGCTGGACCCCTCGGACGAGCGCCCGTACGCCACGATCGCCGAGCTGAGGGCGGCGGTCGAGGGCAGCTCCGGATGGGGTGCGCGGGCCGCGGCATCCGCGATCGAGCACGTCCGGGAGGGCGTCGAGTCGCGACCGGAGACGCACCTGCGGCTGCTGCTCGTGCGGGCCGGGCTGCCCGAACCCGAGGTGGGCGTCGACATCTACGACGACGCCGGCACGTGGCTCGGGCGCGCCGACCAGCTCTTCCGAGAGTGGAAGGTGATCAGCGAGTTCGACGGCGAGCAGCACCGCACCAGCAGCGCGCAATACGACCGTGACGAGACCCGCATCGAGAACTTCCACCGGGCGGGCTACGCGACGGTGCGCATCCGCAAGGGCCAGCTCTTCGGCCGCCCGCGCGAGGCGGTCGACCGGGTCGGGCGCGCGCTGCGTGCCGCCGGCTGGCCCGGCTGAGCGCACTTTTGGTCGCCAGATGCTCGATGGCCGGGCGACTTAGAGCATCTAGCGACCAAAACCGCCGGAGGGGCGGCGGGCGGACGCGGCGGGGGCGGGCCTGCCGCCCCCGCCCAGCACCCCGGCCCTGCCGCCGGTAGACTGGGGGCTTCCGGCATCCGTCAACTCTGGGAGTTCTCAATCGTGACCGTTACCACCCCCTCCAGAGGCGTCGCCGACACCGTCTCGAACGCTATCGCCACCCCCGAGAAGGAGCAGCCGTACGGCGCCCTCGGGTTGAAGGAGGACGAGTACCTCGCGATCCGCGAGATCCTCGGGCGGCGTCCCACGAGCGGCGAGCTCGCGATGTACTCGGTGATGTGGAGCGAGCACTGCTCGTACAAGTCGAGCAAGAACTACCTGCGCCAGTTCGGCCAGAAGGTCAGCCCGACCATGAAGAAGAACCTCATGGTGGGTATGGGCGAGAACGCCGGCGTCGTCGACGTGGGCGAGGGCTGGGCGGTCACGTTCAAGATCGAGAGCCACAACCACCCGAGCTTCATCGAGCCGTTCCAGGGCGCCGCGACCGGCGTCGGCGGCATCGTGCGCGACATCATCTCGATGGGCGCCCGCCCGGTCGCCGTGATGGACGCCCTGCGCTTCGGCGCTATCGACCACCCCGACACGGCCCGCGTCGTGCAC
Organism: Conyzicola nivalis; assembly: GCF_014639655.1. Classification (NCBI taxonomy): domain Bacteria; kingdom Bacillati; phylum Actinomycetota; class Actinomycetes; order Micrococcales; family Microbacteriaceae; genus Conyzicola; species Conyzicola nivalis. The sequence goes on along the minus strand of NZ_BMGB01000001.1, from coordinate 2,539,639 downwards.
GGCGTCGTCGCCGGCATCAGCCACTACGGCAACTGCCTCGGACTTCCGAACATCGGCGGCGAGACCTACTTCGACTCCGTGTACCAGGCCAACCCGCTCGTGAACGCGCTGGCCGTTGGCGTGCTCCGCCACGAAGACCTGCACCTCGCCAACGCGCGCGGCGTGGGCAACAAGGTCGTGCTGTTCGGCGCCCGCACCGGCGCCGACGGCATCGGCGGAGCATCCATTCTGGCGTCCGACACCTTCGACGCGTCCGGCCCGACCAAGCGACCGGCCGTACAGGTCGGCGACCCCTTCGCCGAGAAGGTGCTCATCGAGTGCTGCCTCGAGCTGTTCCAGCAGAAGCTCGTCGAGGGCATCCAGGACCTCGGTGCGGCCGGAATCTCGTGCGCGACCAGCGAGCTCGCCTCCAACGGCGACGGCGGCATGTTCATCGAGCTCGAAAAGGTGCTGCTGCGCGACCCGTCGATGACCGCGGAAGAGATTCTGATGTCGGAGAGCCAGGAGCGCATGATGGCGATCGTGACGCCCGAGAAGCTCGAGGGCTTCCTGAAGGTCGTCGAGAAGTGGGACGTCGAGACCAGCGTGCTCGGCGAGGTCACCGACACCGGCCGCCTGATCATCAACTGGAACGGCGAGGAGATCGTCAACGTTCTGCCCCGCACGGTCGCGGTCGACGGCCCGGTGTACGACCGCCCCGTCGCCTACCCGACCTGGATCGATGCGCTGCAGGCCGACACCGCCGCGACACTCGCGCGCCCGACATCCGGCGACGAGCTGAAGAGCCAGACGCTCGAGCTGCTCGCCAGCCCGAACCTCGCCGACAAGAGCTGGATCACCAACCAGTACGACCGCTACGTGATGGGCAACACCGCCCTGAGCTTCCCCGACGACGGCGGCATGGTGCGCATCGACGAGGAGAGCGGCCTCGGCTTCGCGGTCGCGACCGACGCCAACGGACGCTACTGCCAGCTCGACCCGGCCCAGGGAGCCAAGCTCGCCCTCGCCGAGGCGTACCGCAACGTGGCCGTCACCGGCGCGACGCCGGTCGCCGTCAGCGACTGCCTCAACTTCGGCAGTCCCGAGAACCCCGAGGTCATGTGGCAGTTCGCCCAGACCGTCGAGGCGCTGAGCGACGCGTGCCTCGAGCTCGACATCCCGGTGACCGGCGGCAACGTTTCGTTCTACAACCAGACCGGCGACGTGCCGATCCACCCGACCCCCGTCATCGCCGTGCTCGGCGTGATGGACGACGTCGCCAAGCGCATCCCCAGCGGCTGGCAGGACGAGGGCAACAACATCTACCTGCTCGGCACCACGGCGCTCGAGCTCGACGGCTCGGCCTGGGCCGGCACGATCCACAACCACCTCGGCGGGCGCCCGCCGGCGGTCGACCTCGCCGCCGAGATGCGCCTTGCCCAGCTGATCGCGGCGGGCGGCGAGCAGAGCCTCATCGCCTCGGCGCACGACCTTGCCGACGGCGGCCTCGCGCAGGCCCTCGCCGAGGCCGTTCTGCGCTTCGGCGTTGGCGCGCGCGTCTGGCTCACCGAGATCATGCAGCGAGACGGTGTGGATGCGGCCACGGCACTCTTCAGCGAATCGAGCGGCCGGGTGCTGGTGTCGGTTCCGCGCGAAGACGACGTGCGCTTCCAGGGCCTGTGCGAGGGACGCGGCTACCCGGTGCTGCGCATCGGCGTCACCGACAACTCGGGCGAGCTCGAGGTTCAGGGCGAATTCACCGCGTCGATCGCGGAACTGCAGCAGGCGCACCGCGGAACGCTCGCCGACGCGTTCGGCGCGATCGTCGGGTACTGACGAGCTGACCCCGCCGGAGGTCGCGCTTGTTGCGCCGTTTGGGGCAGTCGAGAGACTTAAATGCCCCAAATGACGCAATCTGATGATCCGTGCGGGGGTTTCGATACGGTCGCTGAGCGACCTACTCAACCGGCGTTAGTTTCGGCGGGCTCAGCTGGCGGCTACGTCGAAGGGGATACCCGTCCACAGTTCGCTCTGCGCCCAGAGGTACGCGCCGAACTCGGGCGAGGCGCTCGAGACGACGGGCCGCTGCAGCACGGGACGCCCCCGGGTGAGGAACTCCGGCCCGACGTACTCGCCGCCGACCACGGTGGGGTCGAGCAGGGCCCGCACGGTCGACGCGGCGCCGCGGTTCTTGCCCTGCGCACCCACGGCGATCGACGCGCCGTAGAGCCGGTCGCCCGCACCGCGCGACGCAATGCCGGGGCGCTGGGGGGTAAGCCCGTCGACCGCGTAGCCGGGGTGAGCGAGCACGCCGGCGACCCCGGCCGACGCCGCCCGCGAGCGACGGTCGAGCTCGAGGGTGAAGCCGTGGATCGCGTGCTTCGAGAACGCGTAGGCGCGGAAGAAGCCGTACCTGCGCTCGCTCAGCAGGTCGGCGGGGTCGAGCCGTACCAGCTCGGTCGACAGGCTGCCGAGCCCGACGACCCGGCTCTCGGGCGTGCGGGCGAGGATCGGCCAAGCGCGGGCCGTGAGCGCGAAGTGCCCCACGTAGTTGGTCGCGAGCACGAGTTCGAGGCCGTCGTCGGTCTCCTGGCGGTCGCGTGACCCGGTGACGGTTCCGGCGTTGAGCACGAGACCGTCGAGCCGGTCGAAGTCGGCGATCGCGCGGCCGGCCGTCTCGGCCGATTCGAGCGACGACAGGTCGACGGTGATGCGGTCGAGGGATGCGCGGCCGAGACGCGCGCGGATCGATCGGATCGCAGCATCCGCCTTCTTTCCGTCGCGCGAAGCGAGAACGACGTGCGCTCCGGTGGAGGCGAGCTGTTCGGCGGTGAAATAGCCGAGTCCGGCATTGCCGCCGGTGACGACGTAGACCCGGCCGCGCCTATCGGGCAGCCGGCCGGGGTGCCAGGTCATGCGTCGATCGGGTCGGTGTCGGTGGAGAGGCCGTCGGGGAGGTCGTCGATGAGGTCGGTCGTCGCGATCGCACCGGTCGACGCAATCGACTGGTGGTGGTGGATGACTTCGGCGACGATGAAGTTCAGAAACTTCTCGGCGAAGGCGGGGTCGAGGTGGCTCTCCTCGGCGAGGGCGCGCAGGCGGGCGATCTGCACCTTCTCGCGCTCGGGATCGGACGCGGCCATGCCGGTCGCGGCCTTGAGCCGGCCGACCTGCTGGGTGAACTTGAAGCGCTCGGCGAGCAGATGCACGAGGGCCGCGTCAATGTTGTCGATGCTCTGGCGAAGCCCCGTGAGCTCGGCCGAACCTGTCTCGTCGTCTGCCATTGTTCGAGACTACTGGGTGACCAGAGTTCGACGAGACAGACGGATGCGCTGCTGCGTGAAGAGAATGCCGACGAACACGAGAGCGGCTCCGGCGGGCTGGTTGAGGGAGAAGGTCTCGCCCAGAACGAGCACGCCGAGCAGGACTCCCACGACCGGTGTGATGTAGGTGACGGTCGACGCGTTGGTCGGACCCCACGCGCGCAACACGTTGATGTTCCAGATGTACGCGACGCCGGTGCCGAGCACACCGAGGGTCAGCAGGCTCGCGACGATACCGGTGTCGAGGACGACCGGCTGCCAGGCGATGACCGGGGTGAGGAGCAGCATGATCGCCCCGGCGACCCCGATGTTGAGGAATGCGAAGCTCGTGCCCGGGATCGGGCGGTGGCTGAGGAACCGGCGGGTGTAGCCGAAGCTGAAGCCGTAGCAGGTGGCGGCGAGCAGGCAGGCGAGCTGCCCGGCAAGGTCGCCGGTGAACGCGGCGTGCTGCCACGGGGCGATGATCACGATGACGCCGGCGATGCCGATGCCGATGCCGAGCACCTGCCCGCGGTTCAGCTTCTCGACGTGGAAGGCGAGCGTCACCATGAGCGCCGTGGTGATCGGGGTGACGGCGTTGTAGATGCTCGCGAGGCCCGACGACACGTACTGCTCCGCCCACGCGAAAGCGAGGTGCGGGATGACGCAGTTAGTGAACGCGATCACAAGGAAGTGCAGGTAGACCACCCGCTCGCGCGGCAGCCGCTGGCGGGTGACCAGCACGATCACGCCGAGGGTGAGGCCGCCGAGAACCAGGCGCGACCAGGCCACCTGGTAGAACGAGACGCCGTCGAGGGCGATCTTCATAAACAGGAAGCTGGCGCCCCAGACGAGCCCCATGCCCACGAACTGCAGAACTATGGAGAGGTTGCGGGTGGGGGTTGTCGTCGACGGCACGTATGGACGATACCCTCAGCCTCCGTCGGGCGCCGCACGCAAACGGACGGGTTCTGCGCCATAAGCTGCCAATCGCGACTCGAGGCCGGCGCGCACCGCGGGCCACTCGTCGACGACGACCGAGAAGATGGCCGAGTCGCGCCAGGTGCCGTCTGCGCGACGGCGGTCGCGGCGAACGATCCCCTCGAACTGCGCGCCGATCTTGCTGATCGCGGCGCGGGACCGCTCGTTGAGCACGTCGGCCTGTAGCTTCACGCGGCCGAACCCGTTGTCGAACGCGGCCCCGAGCAGCAGCAGCTTCGCCTCGGCGTTGACGGCAGTACCCCAGACGCGCGGGTCGTAGGCGGTCCAGCCGATGTGGGCGTGCTCGAGATCGAGGTCGAAATCGCCGAGCGTCGACGTGCCGACGAGCAGGCCGTCGTTCTCGCCGCCGACCAGGCGCACGGCGTGCACGTTGCTGCGCTCCCACGCGAAGTAGGAGTCGGCGAACGCGGTGAAGTCGGCGAGGTTGTCGGGGTAACCCTCCGGCCCGCCGCCGAATCCGCCGGAAAAGACGAGCGGATGCCCGATGGCCGTGAACAGGTCGGGTACGTCTGTCTTCAGCAGGGGATCGAGACGGACGAAGTCGCCGACGAGCGGGGTGCGGGGCGGACGGACGGCGGTCATGCGCCAACTGTACGGTCCCTGAGCTTGTCGAAGGGCCTGACGGGCAGGGCTCCCTTCGACAAGCTCAGGGACCGGAGAAGCTCAGGGACCGGCAGGGTCGACTAGTCGACCAGCGTGATCGTGACCTCGATGTTGCCGCGGGTCGCGTTCGAGTACGGGCAGACCTGGTGTGCGGCGTCGGCCAGCTCCTGGCGCTGTTCGACGGGCACGTTCGGCGTGTAGACGTGCAGTTCGACCTCGAGGCCGAATCCGCCCTCGCCGTTCGAGCCGATGCCGACGCTCGACGACACCGCGGAGTCCTTGGTGTCGATCTTCAGCTTCCTGCCTACGGCGTGGATCGCGCTGAGGAAGCAGGCGGCGTAGCCCGCGGCGAAAAGCTGCTCGGGGTTGGTTCCCTCGCCGTTGCCGCCCATCTCCTTGGGCGGGCGGGTGTCGAGGTCGAGAAGGTCGTCCTCCGAACGGACGTGGCCGTCGCGGCCGCCTCCGGTTGCGTGGGCGATGGCCGTGTATGCGATTTCCATTACTGCAGTCGACTCCTCGTAGCTGTGCGTCAGGGTCAAGCGTCGCTCAGGATCGCGTGGTATTGCGTCAGTTAATCAGGTCGTGCCGCACGACGATCGCCTCACGGCCGGGGCCGACACCGATCGCCGAGATGCGCGCGCCGCTGATGGCCTCGATGGCGAGAACGTAGTCCTGCGCCTTCTGCGGCAGGTCTTCGAAGTTGCGCGCGCCGGTGATGTCTTCCTGCCAGCCGTCGAACTCCTCGTAGATCGGCACGGCGTGGTGGAAGTCGCTCTGCGACGCCGGAACCTCGTCGACCCGCACTCCGTCGACGGAGTACGCGACGCACACGGGGATCTTCTCGAGCCCTGAGAGCACGTCGAGCTTGGTCATCACGAAGTCGGTGACGCCGTTGATACGCGCCGAATAGCGGGCGATCGGAGCGTCGTACCAGCCGGTGCGACGGGGGCGGCCGGTGGTGGTGCCGAACTCGAAGCCCTTCTGGCGCAGCCACTCGCCGTCTTCGCCGTGCAGCTCGGTGGGGAACGGGCCGGCTCCGACGCGCGTCGTGTACGCCTTGACGATGCCGATCACGCGGTCGATGCGGTTCGGTCCGATGCCCGAGCCGGTCGACGCTCCGCCGGAGGTGGAATTCGAGGAGGTGACGAACGGGTACGTGCCGTGGTCGACATCCAGCATCGTCGCCTGGCCGCCCTCGAACAGAACGATCTTCTGCGCGTCGAGCGCGTCGTTGAGGACCAGCGCCGTGTCGGCGACCATGGGACGCAGACGCTCGGCGTACGACAGCAGGTTGCTGACGATCTCGTCGACCTCGATGGCGCGGCGGTTGTAGATCTTCACCAGCAGGTGGTTCTTCTGGTGCAGCGCACCCTCCACCTTCTGGCGCAGGATGTTCTCGTCGAACAGGTCTTGGATGCGGATTCCGACGCGGTTGATCTTGTCGGCGTAGGCCGGTCCAATGCCGCGGCCGGTGGTGCCGATCTGGCGCTTGCCGAGGAAGCGCTCGGTGACCTTGTCGAGTGTGCGGTGGTACTGGGTGATGACGTGCGCGTTCGAGCTGATCAGCAGGCGCGAGACGTCGACGCCGCGGGCGATCAGCGCGTCGAGCTCTTCGAACAGCACCTCGATGTCGATGACGACGCCGTTCGAGATGACGGGGATGACGCCCTCGCTCAGGATGCCGGACGGCAGCAGGTGCAGCGCGTACTTGTCGCCGTCGATGACGACGGTGTGGCCGGCGTTGTTTCCGCCGTTGAATTTCACGACGTAGTCGATGCGGCTGCCGAGCAGGTCGGTGGCCTTGCCCTTGCCCTCATCGCCCCACTGGGCGCCAATGATGACGATAGCTGGCATGGGATGCCTCTCGTTTGAACGGGATTAGACCCAATTCTAACCGCCAGCCGCGTGAACACGATCTTGCACAACGCTGTGCAAGTTATTACAATCGAACGAGTGACCGACACCACCACCCGCACCCCCCGGCGCGACGCGACGCAGAACCGCGCCGCACTCATCGACGCCGCGAAGGTGGTGCTGAATCAGAATCCGGATGCCCCGCTCGAAACGATCGCGGCCGAGGCGGGTTTGAGCCGCCGCTCGGTCTACGGGCACTTCGCGAGCCGCGACGACCTGCTGCGCGAACTGGTCTCGGTCGGATCGCGCCGTGTCGCCGCCGCACTCGAGGCGGTCACCCACCCCGACCCGCTCGTGCGCCTTGCCCTGATCGCGTCGCGGCTCTGGCACGAGGTGGAAGACGTGCGCGTGATGACCGTCTTCACCGTGCGCAGCGGCCTCAAGCACCACATCGACGAGGCGCTCGAGCCGCTGCGTCGCGGCGTGCTCGACGCCATCCACACCGGCCGCGACGACGGCACCATCCGCGACGACATCTCGGCCGAGCGGCTCGCCCGCCTCATGGAGGACGCTATGTTCTCGGTGCTCGAGGAGTCCACGGAACATCCGCTCCCCGAAGCAGACGGACACCGGCTCGTCATCCTCTCCACCCTCGGCAGTATCGGCCTGGGCTGGAAAGACGCGAACCGCTTCGTCGATTCCCACCCCGAACTCGCCTGGAAGGCGGCATCCTGATGCGCATCGCACTCGAATCGGCGGCGATCGGCGAGGGCCTCGGCGCCTCCGTCCCTCCGCTCAGCATCACCATCGCCGACGGCGAGGTCTCGGTGCTCGCCGTCGAAACCGCCGAACGCCCCCTGCTCGTCTCGCTGCTGCTCGGCGGGCGCATCAAGCCGGACTCCGGCCGCGTCACGATCGACGGCAGCGACGACCTCGACGAACTGCGCAGGAGCACCGCCCTGGTCGACACCCCCGTGGTCGCCGAGCCGACGGCGGGGCTCAGCCTCGCGAGCATCGTGGCCGAAGAGTTCTCGTTCGCCGCGCTGCCCTCGTCGCGCCGGGCCGTGCGGGACTTCCTCGACAGCGCCGGCATCGGCGAGTACGGTGCCGTGCCGGTGCGCGCCCTGCCTCCCGCACGCCGCACCCGCATGTTCAGCGAACTCGCGCTGCTGCGCCCGGGCGTCGAGGCGCTCATCGTGACCTCGCCCGAGCGCCACGGCGGCGATCCGGCCGAGTGGTACGAGAACCTCGCCGCCATCGCCCGGCGCGGCGTCACCATCGCCGTCGTCACCGACGCCGCCACCCGCGGCATCCTCCTCTCCTACGGCGCGCGCGACGCGTTGCTGCCGATCCCCGATTCACTCGAGGCCGCTTCGACAACCTCAGCGACCGAAGAAAGCCAGTCATGATCATCACCCTCGTCCGCACCGAGCTCGCGCGGCTCACCTCGAGCAAGATGGGCATCCTCTCGCTCGTCGCCCTCATGACGGTGCCCCTCGTTTACGGCGGCCTCTACTTGTGGGGCAACCAAGACCCCTACAGCCGACTCGACCAGATTCCCGCGGCCCTGGTGGTGGACGATACGGGGGCGACGAACGACGACGGTGAGGCCGTCAACTACGGGCAGGATGCCGCGGACGAACTGCTCGACGGCATGGACTTCGGCTGGGTCGAGGTCAGCGCCGCGCAGGCCAAGGCGGGCATTGTCTCGGGGAAGTACGACTTCGGGCTCACCTTCCCGAAGAACTTCTCCACCGATCTGGTTTCGGCGGGCGGCGACGACCCGACGGCCGCGAAGCTCGCGCTCACGACGAGCGACACCAACAGCTACCTGAGCTCGACGCTCGCCGAGCGCGCTGCGGAGGCCGTGCGGGTCAAGGTCGCGGAACAGCTCGGCGAGGAGGCGGCCGGAACGCTGCTCGATTCGCTCGAGCAGGTGCGCGAGGGGCTCATCGACGCCGCCGACGGCGCCAAGCAGCTGTCCGACGGTGCGGCCACGGCGGCCACGGGCGCGTCGACCCTCGCCGAGGGTGCCGCGAGCGCGGCCTCGGGCGCCGCCAGTCTCAGCACCGGAAACGCGTCGCTGTCGAGCGGCGCGAGCAAGCTCAGCTCGGGGCTCACTCAGCTCGACAAGTCGGCCGCGGCCCTGCCGTCGGCCACGGCGACGCTCGCCACCGGCGCGGCTTCCGTGGCCTCGGGGGCGAGCCAGGCGGCGACCGGGGAGGCCGCCCTCCTCACGCCGGCCGCCCAGGCCAGCCAGCTCTCCGCAGCGGTGCAGACCGAGGCGACGGCCGCGTTCGCCGACGGCATCGTCACGCCCGACGAGAGCCAGAGCATCCAGACGAAGCTCGGACAGGTGGCCGCCCTCACGGCCGGCGTCAGCAGCGGTGTCACCAAGATCGCCCCCGGGCTCACCACCCTCTCGTCGGGCGCGGCGCAGGTCTCCGCCGGAACCAACACGCTCAACGCTCAGGCCCCCGTACTGGCGAACGCCGTGCACACGGCGGCGACGGGAGCGGCGACCCTCGCGAGCGGCGCGAAGTCCGCAGCATCCGGCGCATCAAGTCTCGCGACCGGAACCGCACAGCTCTCGACCGGCGCAACCGACCTCTCGACCGGCGTCGCCTCGCTCGCCTCCGGCTCGAGCGAGCTGAGCACCTCGCTCGGCGACGCCGTCGTCAAGATCCCGGGATCCACCGACGCCGAACGCTCCAAGGCCGCGGCCGCGATCGCCGACCCCGTGCTCGTGAAGCGCACGTCGCTCACCGAGGCGGAGAACTACGGCGCAGGCCTAGCCCCGTTCTTCATCACGCTCGCCGCGTGGATCGGAATGTACGCGCTGTTCCTGCTCGTGCGGCCGCTGTCGCGCCGTGCGCTGACCGCAGTGCGCCGACCGGTGCGCACGGCACTCGCCGGCTGGCTCACCCCCGCGCTGCTCGGCGTGCTGCAGGTCGCCGCGCTGTTCGCGATCGTCACCTTCGGCCTCGGCATGGACTCGGCGAACCCGCTCGCCCTGCTCGGCTTCCTCGCGTTCATCTCGATCACGTTCGCGTCGATCATCCTGGCGTTGAACGTGTGGCTCGGCAGTGTCGGCCAGTTCATCGGCCTCATTCTGATGGTGGTGCAGCTGGTGACCGCCGGCGGCACGTTCCCCTGGCAGACGCTGCCCGCGCCGCTCGCGTTCATCCACCAGGGCCTGCCGATGAGCCACGCCGTCGACGGCGTGCGGCAGCTGATGTACGGCGGATCCCCGGCCGCCTTCTGGGCGACGGTGCTGCCGCTCGCGGCGTGGCTGCTGATCTCGCTCGCTGCCTCGGCGCTCGGCGCGCTCAAGCAGGGACGGTTCCGCACCCTGCGCGAGCTGCGCCCGAGCCCGATCGGCGCCTAGCCAGACCGGTCCCTGGGCCTGTCGAAGGGTCGCTTCGACGGGCTCAGCGACCGAAGGCGACGTGCTGGGTGACCCAGGCGTGCATCGCGACCGCGGCCGCGGCGGAGGCGTTGAGGCTCCGGGTCGAGCCGAACTGGCTGATCTCCACCTGCACGTCGCTGGCGGCGAGCGCCTCTGACGTAAGCCCTGGCCCCTCCTGTCCGAACAGCAGCACGCACCGCTCGGGGAAGTCGAAGGTCTCGATCAGCACGGCGCCCTCCATGTTGTCGATGGCGACGATGGGCAGGTGTGCCTCGCGGGCCCATAAAACGAAGGCCGCGACATCCGGATGATTCATAACGTGCTGGTACCTGTCGGTGACCATGGCGCCCCGCTTGTTCCAGCGGCGGCGGCCGATGATGTGCACGGTATCGGCGGCGAACGCGTTGGCGCTGCGCACGATCGACCCGATGTTCATGTCGTGCTGCCAGTTCTCGATGGCGACGTGGAAGCCGTGCCGGTGCTCGTCGAGATCGGCCACGATCGCGGCCATCGTCCAGTAGCGGTAGCGGTCGATCACGTTGCGCGAGTCGCCGTTGGCCAGCAGTTCGGGGTCCCAGTGGTCGCCGTCCGGCAGGTCGCCACGCCACGGCCCCACCCCGTTGGTCGTCAATTCGACGGAGGGGTTGTCGTTGTTATCGGCCACCTGTCGACAGTAGTACGACGCCGGTACCCACTCGTTGCGTCAGCGCTGGCCAACCATGGGATTTCGGCCGATTCCGGCATACAATCGTCGGACGCGATTGAGAACCTTTCATGTCGCTACGAAATGTCATGTCACTCCGGGGGAACAGGGGGACGGAGATGCTCGCGACTGCCAGTCGACAGCGCACCGCCGCCCTCGGGTACGACGGGCCGAGCGCCCGTGACGGGCGCATCGACATTCTGCGCGGCATCGCTATCGTCTTCCTCACGGCGGAGATGGTCGTGCAGCTCACGCGACCAACGGCCGTCCTGTTCGAGTCCACCGGCACTCTTTCCGCGATCGCCTTCCTCGTCGCCACCGAGGGAGCGGTTATGGGAATGCTGTATCGGCCACGGTTCGCGGGGGGTGCCGTCGGCGAGTCGGTCCTACGCATCTGGAAGAGCGGCCGGGCGCACTACCTCGCCGTCGTCGCCGCGACGGCAGCCCTGCTCGCTCTGACATTGGTGCCGTGGGTTTCCACGGCGCCCCTCACCGCCCTTTCCTCGCACGCGGCTCGCGGGTCGTTGTTCGCACCGCCGCCCGTCGACGCCGCCGACGTGACGATCGGTTACCCGCTCGACCCGAACATCGTGCTCGACATCCTGCTCCTCCGCCTAGGGCCGTGGCCGCTCGATGTGATTGGCGTGCTCGTCGGTCTCTTCGTCGTTGCACCCGCGGCGCTGTGGGCGCTAGGCCGGGGCAAGTGGTTCCTTGTGCTGTTCGTCAGCGCCGCGCTCTATGTGATCGAACTCGTCACGCAACTGCGCATCCTGCCCACCCGGGCCGAAGCCAGCCTGCCCGCGCTCGGCTGGCAGTTCATCTTCGTGCTCGGCCTCCTCGGAGGCTACTACCGGCGCGAACTCGTTGCCCGGTTCCGCGGCCGGGTCGGGCGTTGGGTCTTTGCCGTGCTCGCCGCCATCGCGGCGTCCATCATCGCGTTGCCGTGGTTCACGGGGAACGTGACTACGTCGTACCCCGACCTGCTCGCCCGATTCGCGGGCACCGACACCGGTTGGCTGTTCGAACCCTCTGCCCCCGGCCCGCTGCGCGCCGTCGTGGCGGTCGTGTTCATCATTGTGACCTACGGGCTGCTCACCGTCGCGTGGCGGCCCCTCCACGCTGTCTTCGGCTGGCTGCTGTCGGCACTCGGCCGCAGCACCATAGCCTCGACCATGTTGCTCGTCGCCGCAGGAGTTGTGGTCGTGAGCGTGCCAGGCATTCGCGACTCGCCGCTTCCCGCCGTCGTGATCATCGCGGCTACCGTGCTCGCCATGCGCGGAGCCCTCGCCCTCCTCGCTCAAAGGAGGTCGGCCCGATGACCCGCATGGTGCTGCTCCGCATTCTGATCCTGGCGACTGCCGTGCTCGGAGCCAACTACATCGTCTGGCGCTGGCTCGTGTCGCTCAACTGGGACGCGTGGTGGATCGCCGTGCCCCTCGTGCTGGCCGAGACCTACAGCCTCATCGACGTGTGCCTGTTCGGGCTCACCATCTGGCGTGCGAAACCGCGGCCTGCCCCGCCGGAGGCACCGGACGGCCGCACGGTCGACGTGTTCATCGCCACATACAACGAGCCGGTCGAACTCGTGCTGACCACGGGGCGAGCCGCACGCGACATCCGTTACCCGCACAAAACCTGGATTCTCGACGACGGTGCCCGCGACGACCTGAAGCTCGCGGCGCAGGCCGAGGGCATCGGCTACATCTCGCGCGGCTCGGAGTGGGCCGGATTCCAACGCCACGCCAAGGCCGGCAACATCAACAACGCGCTCGTGGACACCGAGGGAGAGTTCATCCTCATCCTCGACGCCGACATGATCCCGCGGCCGGAGATTCTCGACCGCACTCTCGGCTACTTCACCGACGACGCCGTATCGCTCGTCCAGACCCCGCAGGTCTTCTCCAACGTGTCCGACCGGGATCCGCTCGGCAGCCAGGCGCCCTTGTTCTACGGACCCATCCAGCAGGGCAAGGACGGCTGGAACGCCGCGTTCTTCTGCGGATCTAACGCGGTTCTGCGCCGCGAGGCCCTCATGCAGCTGGGCATCGTCGGCTACGTGCGCGAGATCGACCGCTCCGTCTCGATCGCGCTTCGCAATGCCGCCCAGGTACTGCGCGCGGCGCGCAACCACCCGGCGAACGCCGAGCCCGCCGTGCGCACCGCGCTCGACACCGTGACCGAGGCTGTCGCCGTCGCCAGGTCGAGCCTCGCCGCAGGCGCTCCGATCGGTGAGTTGACCTACGACCTCCACCGCAAGGTGGACTCCGCCACGTCATCGATCGTGGCCGTCGACCTCGCCTCTCTCCAAGTCGACCCCGCGCGCGGAAGGCACGGCGCTGACGACGCCCTCCAGTCGGACGACGGCGCGCTACTCACCCAGATCTCCGACCGCGACCCCAGCCCGCTCAGTGCGCTCGAAGAAGTGCAGGCGGTGTTACGGCGCGTCGGCATCGACCGCGGCGATGAGGCTCAGCCGGTGATGCCGCTCGCCACCATCTCGGTCACCGAAGACATGGCGACCTCGATGCGCCTGCACGGCCTCGGCTGGAAGACCGTGTTCCACAATGAGCTGCTCGCCGACGGGCTCGCGCCCGAAGACGTCGGCACCATGCTCACTCAACGGCTGCGCTGGGGCCAAGGCACAATGCAAGTGTTCCTGAAGGAAAACCCGCTGCTGCAGCGCGGTATGAACGCAGCACAGCGCTTGATGTACTTTTCCACCATGTGGTCCTATCTCGGCGGCTTCGCGGCCATCGTGTATTTCGCCGCCCCGATCATCTTCCTGATCGCAGGCATCCTGCCGGTGAACAGCCTTGCCCTCGACTTCTTCGCGCGTTTCATCCCGTTCATGGCGGTCAACCAGCTTCTCTTCCTTGTCGCCGGGCGCGGCATTCCAACCTGGCGAGGACAGCAATACAGCCTCGCTCTCTTCCCGGTGTGGATCTCCGCCTGCACGACAGCGTTCACTAACGTGGTGCTGCGCATTCCTCTCGGTTTCGCGGTGACCCCGAAGACCCGACGATTGACGACCGAGCGACAGTGGTCACTTGTACGCCCGCAGCTGGTCGTTATGGCGCTGCTCGTAATCGCGATCGTGGTTGGCTTGATCAACGCGCTCGTGAATGACGCAGAGCTCGTCGGCACAGCGGTTAACCTAGCGTGGGCAGTCTTCGACCTCGTCGTTCTGAGCGTAATCTTCCCCGCGATCACCTATAAGGGCTACGTGCCCCACTCGAAAGGCAGCTAATGGAGTTCGAAACCAGGACCATAGACGAACTCGTGACCGTCATTCGAGGAGAGGGCCGGCTTAACATGGTCTCCGCGCCGCTGCTCAGAGAAGCGGTCACGGACGCGATCTCTAAGGGCCGACCGCGCGTGGTCGTCGACCTCTCGGGCGTGGACTTCATGGACTCCTCAGGCCTCGGGGCGCTGGTCGGTTGCCTGAAAACGGCCCGGCAGGCCGGCGGCGACCTCCGGATCGCTGCCCCCTCGGAGCAGGTGACGATGGTGTTGCAACTCTCGAACCTGGACCGCATCCTCACCTCCTACGTCTCTCCGGAAGACGCATACCGTGACTGAGCCACTGGCGCTGCGCTGCCCGCCCGACGACCTCGACACGGTGCACGACTACATCCAGCGGGTCTGGGCAGCTTCCCCCGAACTCGACGCGATGGATAGGCTGAAGTTCGAAACGGCCCTGATCGAACTCGCCGCGAACGTCATCCAGCACTCGAATGGCGGAAACGGGGTAGTGGGAACCCTTAGCATCGCAGTAGACCCCGACCGCATCCGAGGCAGTCTCGCCGATGTATCCGCGCCGAGCGAGGTTGACCTTGCGGACCGCGATATGCCCGGCGAATTCGCAGAGTCAGGTCGCGGTATCGCGTTCATCCAGCGGTTGGTCGACGCGTTTCACTATGAACGACGTCAAGGCGAGAACCTGTGGATGATCGAGAAAATGCGAGAGAGGGAAAAGTCATGACGGTCAGCGAAGAGGGCCGCCTGGAGACGTTGCTCGGACTCGAGTTGATGCACACCCCACCCGAGGAGCGTTTCGACCGCATCACCCGATTGGCGCGCGAGGTGTTCGATGTGCCGATTGCCGAGATCAACCTGATCGGCGAGACCATCCAGTTCACAAAGTCTCCCCAACTGCCGGGCGCCAATCCGATCTCTCCGCGCGACCAATCGTTCTGCGACGTGACGATCCAGTCGCCAGACAACCTCGTGGTTCGCGACGCCACGCTCGATGATCGCTTCGCCGAACGCTCGACCGTCACCGGCGAACGCCATATTCGTTTCTACGCGGGCAGGCCCCTCACCGCGGGCAATGGAGCGCGAGTCGGCACGATCTGCCTCGTCGACACTGAACCGCGATCGTTTGACGCCGAACAGGAACACCTGCTCGACGAGATGGCCATATGGGTGGAGCGCGAGTTGATAGACAACGTCGAACGAGATCAAGCCGGCCTCGTGCAACGCAGCCTGATGCCCGTCGGGCCGGAGACAGCCACCGACGCGGAGGTCGCCGGCGTCAGCATCCCCTTCCACCACGTGGGTGGCGACTTCCACTCGTGGTCACGAAAGGGCTCGATAGTGAGCGTCGTCCTGGCCGACGTCATGGGCAAAGGAGTCGGAGCCGCAATCGTAGCCGCAACAGTTCGCGCCACCATCAACGCGCTCGGCGACGGCGCCCCCTCCGACGTGCTGCGCCGCACCAACGAGCTGCTGCTCGACGATTTCACCGCCACCTCGACCTTCGCGACGGTTTTTCTCGCTCGTATCGACCTCACGACGGGCGACCTCGATTTCGCCGACGCCGGACATGGCCTCACCGTACTGGTACGCCCAGACGGCTCGCACGAGCGCCTCGTCTCCACCGGCCTTCCGCTGGGAATCGCCGCCGACGTCGAATTTCACGCCGGACACGCACTGCTCGAACACGGCGATACTCTCGTGACGTTCACAGACGGACTCCTTGACCTGCTCGATGGCACGCTGGCTTCGATCGATCCGATCGTCGACATCGCGCTGGAGAGCAAGGGTGCGGTCGAAATCGTCAACCGGATCACCGACCTCTGCCAGACCCTGCGCCGCACCGACGACGTCACCGTCGTCGCGGTGACCCGGCCGTCGCTCATCTAGCCGTCGGCGCGATGTTAATCTCTCATCATGGAGAAACTGGGCTGGCAATCTGACGGCCCGAACCTCCTGGTGCACGGCGACAACCTGCCGGCGCTCGCGCAGTTGCCGGATGAATCGTTCCGCCTGATCTACATAGACCCACCGTTCAACACCGGACGGGTACAGGCGAGGCAGACCATGACGACGGTGCGCTCGGCCGAGGGCACCCGCAAGGGGTTCCAAGGCCGCAGCTACGAGACCGTCAAGGGACTGCTCTACAGCTACGACGACTCGTTCGCCGACTACTGGGACTTCCTGGAGCCCCGGCTCGAAGAGGCCTGGCGCCTGCTCGACGACCGCGGCACCCTCTACCTGCACCTCGACTTCCGCGAGGTCCACTACGCCAAGGTCGTGCTCGACGCGCTCTTCGGCCGCGAGCACTTTCTCAACGAGATCATCTGGGCCTACGACTACGGCGCCAGGGCCAAGAACAAGTGGCCGGCCAAGCACGACACAATCCTCGTCTACGTGAAGAACCCCAAGACCTACTTCTTCGACAACGCCGAGGTCGACCGTGAACCGTACATGGCGCCCGGCCTCGTGACGCCCGAGAAGGTAGCACTGGGCAAACTCCCGACCGATGTCTGGTGGCACACGATCGTCTCGCCCACGGGCAAGGAGAAGACCGGCTACGCCACGCAGAAGCCCGAGGGCATCCTGCGCCGCATCATCCACGCCTCGAGCGCCCCCGGCGACTGGGTGCTCGACTTCTTCGCCGGCAGCGGCACGACCGGGGCCGTCGCGCAGAAGCTCGGCCGTCGCTTCGTTCTGGTCGAACAGAATCCGGCCGCGCTGGCAATCATCGAGAAGAGGCTGGGCGCGGGCGCTATCTCGGTACTATTGCCGCATGAATAACCGCGGCGAAATCGAGTGCTGGCTCACCGATATGGACGGCGTTCTCGTGCACGAGAACCATCCTGTTCCCGGGGCGGCCGAATTGCTGCAGCAGTGGCGCGACGAGGGCAAGCCCTACCTCGTGCTCACCAACAACTCGATCTTTACCCCGCGCGACCTGAGCGCGCGCCTCAGGGCCTCGGGGCTCGACGTTCCGGAAGACCGCATCTGGACCTCCGCGCTCGCTACGGCCGACTTCCTTGCCAGCCAGCTGCCGGGCGGCAGCGCCTTCGTGATCGGCGAGGCCGGCCTCACCACCGCGCTGCACGAGGCCGGCTTCATCATGACCGAGTCGCAGCCCGACTACGTGGTCGTCGGTGAGACGCGCAACTATTCGTTCGAGGCGATCACCAAGGCCATCCGCCTCATCGGCGCGGGGTCAAAATTCATTGTGACGAATCCGGATGCCACGGGGCCCAGTGCCGACGGACCGCTCCCCGCGACCGGGGCCGTCGCCGCCCTCATCACCAAGGCAACGGGCAAAGAGCCCTACGTGGTCGGCAAGCCGAACCCCATGATGTTCCGGTCGGCGATGAACAAGATCGGCGCCCACTCCGAGAACACGGGCATGATCGGCGACCGCATGGACACCGACATCGTCGCCGGCATCGAGGCTGGCCTGCACACGATTCTGGTGCTCACCGGCATCAGCGACCAGGCCGAGATCGACCGCTACCCGTTCCGCCCCGACGAGATCCTCGACAGTGTCGCCGACCTCGTGAACCCCGAACCCGTCGAATCCGACGAGATCTAGCCGCCGCCGTTGGCTGACCCGCGAGCCGAGATCACGGTTCCTGCGACGGAACGACGGGGATCACGGCGGGAGCCCGCGGGGGCATCGCGACGCCCATCGTCAGCGGATCGCCCGACGAGCGGCTGACGAAGCAGAAGTAGTTGCGGTTGCCGCTCGCCCAGTCCTCCTCGGTCCCCGCGAAACTCGACGAGATCTGGATGTCGTCGAACTCACTGGCGGCCGCGTAGTCGATGTTCTCGGGGCTGGAGCAGAGCAGGTTCATGCGCGCCTGCAGCGGCTCGAGACCGGGGAAAGCGTCGAGGGCCGAGTCGTCGAAGCGGCCGCGGTAGACGAGCTGGCCGCCGTGCGGGGCGGCGCAGTCCACGACCGTGTACTCGCTCTCCCACGCAGAGACGAAGGGGTCGAGGCATTCGGTGCCGAGCAGGTCTTTCCACTCGTGCACGCCGGGAGCGACCGGGCCGAGGGCGGCGACCGGAGCGACCGGCGCCTCGGCCGACGCGCTCGAAGCGGGGCCGGCGGGCGCGGAGGGCGCGGGCGTGGCTTCGGCGACGGGGGGCGCCTCGCTGAGCCGGGTGCCGATGAAGAAGAGTCCGGCGAGCGCGAGCGCGGCCACCAGGGCGGCGGCGATGCCGACGAGCACCTTCTGGCTCTTCGCCATCGGCGCACGCGGGCCCTTCGGCCGCTTCGGCGGGGCCGGCGGCGCGATGGTGACGAGTTCGTGCGACGTGACGGGGATGACGACGGAAACGGGAGCGTCGGTGTACTCGTGAAACTTGCCCTCGCCGAACAGCGCGTCGATCGCGGAGGTGGGAGCGGACTCCCCCGCCGGGGTGTCCATACCCACGGCCTCGGGGCCGAGGACTTCGGTGGCGCCGTCGAGGGCGGGGTCGAAGGCGGGCGGCTGTTCCCACGGCAGCGCGTGGCCCGCGTGGTACACCGGAGCCTGGAGCGGGTCGACAGGCGGGGGCGGCGGCGCGCGGAAGTCGAAGGCAGCCGTCGGCTCGCCGTCGTCGACGCTGTCGTCGACGGGGAGGCGGATCGGGTCGGTCATCGGGTCGGGCTCGGTGGCCGCCGCGATCATCTCGGTCTGGTTGAGAGCGAGGAAATGGCCGAGATCGAGCGGCATGACCGGTTTCGCCTCAGGCTCCGTGGCATCCGGATCTTTCGGCTCTTTCGGCTCTCCCCCGGGCCGAAGTCCCCAGGTGAACCCCTCGCCCCGGGTCTTCTCGTCGTCGCTCATTCGAGCCCGAGGTCACCCAAGCCGATGGCCGAGTAGTAGGGGTAGCCGGCGTCCTCGATGATCTCTTTGGCACCGGTGTTGCGGTCGACGACCACGGCGACGCCGGCGATGATCGCGCCGACCTTCAGCAGCGCCTCGATGGCCTTGAGCGGCGATCCGCCCGTGGTCGAGGTGTCTTCGAGCACGACGACGCGCTTGCCGTCGAGGTCGGGGCCCTCCACCTGGCGGCCGCGGCCGTGGTCCTTAGGCTCTTTGCGCACGACGAAGGAGTCGTAGTTGTGGCCCATGGCGATGCCCTGGTGCATCACGGCGGACGCGATCGGGTCCGCGCCCATGGTGAGACCACCGACGGCCGTGACATCCGGAATCTCGGAGATGAGGTCGACCATGACCTGTCCGATCAGCGGGGCGACGCGGTGGTCGAGGCTCACGCGGCGCATGTCCACGTAGTACGTGGCCTTCTTGCCGCTCGTGAGGGTGAAGTCTCCGTGGAATACGGCGTCAGCCTTGATGAACTCGATGAGTTGGGTACGCGCGTCAGTCACAGGCTCAAGACTACTGAGCCTCACGGCCGTGGTCGAACGGTAGCGTTGGGGGCATGCGTGTAGCCACCTGGAATGTGAACTCGATCCGTGCCCGCGTCGACCGCACCGTCGACTGGATGGTGCGCGAAGACGTCGACGTGCTCGCGATGCAGGAAATCAAGTGCAAGCCCGAGCAGTTCCCGTACGAGAAGTTCACGGCGGCCGGCTACGACGTGCAGCTCACCGGGCTGAACCAGTGGAACGGCGTCGCCTTCGCGTCCAGGCTTCCGATGACGGATGTCGTGACGCAGTTCGAGGGACAGCCCGGCTTCCTGAAGGGTGCGGAAGGACCAGACCAGCCGATCGAGGCACGCGCGATCGGGGTGACCGTCGACGGCGTGCGCCTGTGGAGCCTGTACGTGCCGAACGGACGCTCGCTCGACGACCCCCACCTCGTCTACAAGCTCGACTGGCTCGCCAAGCTCAAGGAAGAGACCGCGCGCTGGCTCGCCGCCAACTACGGCGCCCCGCTAGCGCTGATGGGCGACTTCAACATCATCCCCACCGACGAGGACAATGGCGATCCGACGATCGTCGTCGGCCAGTCCACCCACGTCTCGCCGGAGGAACGGGCCGCTTTCGCCGCGTTCGCCGACATCGGCCTGGTCGACACGGTGCGGCCGTTCGTGCCAGAGGGCTACACCTACTGGGACTACAAGCAGCTGCGCTTCCCACGCAACGAGGGCCTGCGCATCGACTTCATCCTTGGCTCGCAGTCGTTCGCCGACCTGGTGATCGCGGCGAGCATCCACCGCAACGAGCGCAAGGGCGAGGCACCGAGCGACCACGTGCCGGTGCTGGTCGAACTCGACGACGTGCTGGGCGACGACGACGACCGCCCGATGATCTTCTAGCTCTCATCCCCGCCGGTTGAGCTCGTCGAAACCGTCGTCAACATGACGCCGGCCTCCCAACCCGGGAGTTCATCCTGTTGAGCGTGCGTCAGCGCCGATTCGTCCTGTGGGCGTCAGTCGCCTCCACCGCCTCCGCCGCCCCCGTCGAAGCCGCCGCCGTGGCCGTGGTCGCCGTGGTGGTGCCCACCCCCGTCGCCGTAGACGAAGGGCGTTCCCCCGCCCCCACCACCGTCACCGGAGCCCGCTCGGTCGCCGCCTCGGCTGCCCGCGAGCGTGAACCGCAGCAGGTCGACGACGCCGCCGACGACCAGCCCGATCCACACCATGTGCCAGCCGGCATTCACCGGGCCCGCGACAACTATCCCGACCACGAGCCCCGCGATGAGGGCCCACGGCACAAACCGTCTCTTCTGCATGCGGCCACGCTAGCCCGGTAGGGGCGCGTCTCGTAAGAGATGCTCGAATCTGTACCCGAGCAGCTCGCGCAGCACGATCGACGTCGCCGTGCGGTTGATGCCGCGGCAGCCCTTGATGCGCTTCGTGATGTCGTACACGTGGTCGGCGTCGCGGGCCACTATCTGGATCATCAGGTCGTTCTCGCCCGCGAGGCCGACGCACTCGATCACCTCGGCGATGCCGGCCATGTCGGCCATCATCTCGTCGAACTGGTCTTGGTCGACCTCGGCGGTCACGAGCGCCCGCATCGGATACCCGAGCGCCGTCGGCGACAGCCGCACAGAGTTCTTGCGCATGACGCCCTCGCGGGCCATGCGGTCGAGGCGCGCGTGCACGGTGCCCCGGGCGAGCCGCAGGTTCAGGGCCAGCAGTTGAACGGATGCTCGTGGATCGTCATCGAGGGCGGCGAGAATTCTGCGGTCGGTCGCGTCCAGAGCGGTCATGCTGGCCAGTGTATGCCGGTATTCGTGCCGTTCGTTGAACAGATCGCTTAGCGCCGGAGCCAACTCTTGTCGCTCACGACGGAAGATGCTGGAATGGGCCTCAATACCGCCCGCTCGCGCACATCCACAGAATCGATCGACGATGACCGCAGTTCTTCCCGTCCGCACCGCCACCACGACACCCCTCTCCTTCGACCACGAGACCGTCGTCGCCGCCACCGGCACGCGCTCGGGCCTCTCGATGGTCGTCGCGGTGCACAGCACGACGCTCGGCCCGGCACTCGGCGGCTGCCGACTGTGGTCGTACGACTCGTGGGCCGACGGGCTCGCCGACGCGCTGCGCCTCTCGCGCGGTATGACGAGCAAGAACGCCCTGGCCGGGCTCGACGCCGGCGGCGGCAAATCGGTCATCATGCTGCCGGCCGGAACGGTTCTCGAGGGCGCCGCCCGGCGTGACGCGTTCCTCGACCTGGGCGACCTGGTCGAATCGCTCGGCGGCAGCTACCGCACCGCCGAAGACGTGGCCACCACCTCGGCCGACATGGCGATCATCGCCGAGCGCACGGCGCACGTGGTGGGACTGCCCACCGAGACCGGCGGCCACGGCGACCCGGCCGAGTACACCGCCCGCGGCGTCTACGCGGGACTGCGCGAGACCCTGCGTCGCGCCACCGGCAGCGCGTCGGTCGACGGCCGCCGCATCACGGTCGCGGGCCTCGGGCAGGTCGGATCCCGCCTCGCCAGCCGCCTCGCGCACGAGGGCGCCGTGCTCACCGTCACCGACTTCAACCCGGCACGCAGCCAGTTCGCCGCCGAACTCGGCGCCACCTGGGTCGCGCCCGACGAGGCGCACCGCGTGCCGGCCGACGTGTTCGTGCCCGCCGGCGTCGGCGGCATGCTGTCGCCCGCCGTCATCGCCGAGCTCGCCGCGACCGCCGTGTGTGGCCCCGCGAACAACCAATTGGCGGAGAGCGACGGCGACGCGCAGCTGCGGGCACGCGGCATCCTGTACGCGCCCGACTATCTCGTGAACGCGGGCGGCGTCATCCGGCTCGGCGACGAGCGGTCTACCGACGACGAGGTGTTCGCCCGCATCGACGCGATCGAGCGCACCCTCGGCGAGGTCTTCGACGAGTCGGAGCGCAGCGGCGTCACCTCGGTCGAGGCGGCCGACCGGCTCGTCGCGGAGCGCCTGCGCTCGGTCGCGGGCTAGGTAGGGCGCGAGCGCCCTTAATCGGGCTACTTCTTCGCGAGCGGGTTGGAGGCCTTGCCGTCGAGCCACAGCTCGGACGACTCGTCACTGTGGGTGCCCTCCGTGCCGACGTGCTTGTCGCTGATCGTGGCGCCGTTCTTGATCACGTGCACGAGTGCCATCGCGTGGCCGCGCCCGAGTCCGTAGTCGTCCTTCAGCCAATCGACGATCGGGCCGGCCTTCACCGGTGCGGTGTCGAGACCGCGCTCCGAGGCGATGGCGACCAGCTGCCTGGGCGTGAGACCGGTCTTGTCCTCGATCGTGTCGAGATAGGCCTGGAACGACATGCTGGTCTCCCGTCTGCAGGTGGTGGCAACAATGTACCGCCATGCCGTCGCGGATAAACACCCGCAATACTGGAACCATGACGACTCCCCCGTTCTCACCGTTGATCACGCTCGCCGACGGGCGTCGGATCCCGCAGCTGGGACTGGGGGTGTACAAGGTCGAGGATGACACGGCCGCCCGAATCGTCGAGGGCGCCATCGATGCCGGCTACCGTCACGTCGACACCGCCAAGCTGTACTTCAACGAGGCCGGCGTGGGCGCGGGTGTGCGGGCTTCGGGAATCCCGCGCGACGAGCTCTTCGTCACGACCAAGGTGTGGAACGACGACCACGGCTACGACGAGACCCTGCGCGCCTTCGACGCGAGCCTCGAGCTGCTCGGCATGGACTACGTCGACCTCTACCTGATCCACTGGCCAGCGCCGAAGCAGAACAAATACCTCGAGACCTGGCGCGCGCTCGAGACGCTGAAGCGCGACGGCCGGGCCCGCTCGATCGGGGTCAGCAACTTCACGGCCGCGCACCTCGAGAACCTGATCGCCCACTCGGTCGAAACACCGGTGATCAACCAGGTCGAGATCCAGCCGTGGCTGCAGCAGCGCGAGCTGCGCGACTTCGACGCCGGTCACGGCATCGTGACCGAGTCGTGGTCGCCGCTGGCCCGCGGCCGCGTGCTCGGCGAGCCGACGCTCGAGGCGATCGGCGAGAAGCACGGCAGGTCGAGCGCACAGGTCGTGCTGCGCTGGCACGTTCAGCAGGGCCTGGTCGTGATCCCCAAGTCCAACTCGATCGAACGCATCCGCGAGAACTCGCGGGTCTTCGATTTCGAGTTGGATGAGACGGACCTCGCCGCCATCGCGGCGCTCGAGACCGGCGAACGCACCGGCTCGAACCCCGACGACGTCGGCTGAGACCGCGGGCGGGCCGCCCGCGGTGCCGGGCTAGACCGAAAGCAGCGTCTCGCCGAGCGCCCACCAGGCGGCGGCACCGAGCAGGAACGAGCCGATGCCCACTCCGACGAGGCGGCCGATCTCACGGTTGCGGGCGTCGAGGGTGCGGCGACCGGTGGCAATCGCCCCGGCACGGGCCTCGCGCTCCTCGCGCGCCGCGAGTCGAGCCGCGGCATCCGCATCTTCTGTCGGCGCCTCGTACGGCTCAGCCAACGGCGAGCCGACGGGCGTCTCCGGCTCGATGTACGGCAGCACGTTGAGCTTCACGTGCTTGGTGATGCGCTCGACGTTCTGCAGGGCCTCTTCGGAGCCGAAGCGTCCGGGGCGGCTGTAGACGAACATCCACGTGTCGATGAGCTCGACGTCGCAGCCGTCGGTGGTCTCGGTGAGGAGGCCCAGGAACTCGGGCGTGAAGATCTCGAGCGCCTCGCGCTCGTGGCCGCCGTGGCTGTACAGCGTGAAGGGACCCTCGAAGTGGTCGTCGATCGAGAGCTTCTGGCGGCTCTGCAGCGCGATACCGGCGGAGCGGAGCACGTCGACACCCTCGCCGAGCAGAACGGCGTTCGGCACCTTGCGGGCGAGCGGAATGGCGACGAAAGAGGAGGAGACGCTGCGCGAATCCTGCTCGTCGATCTTGTAGCGGCCGTTCACGCTGCCGGCGAAGAAGGGGGTCGAGGCCTGCAGCGCGCTCACGAGGGAGGTCGCCACGACGCTGTCGCCGGTGCGGAAGAGCAGTCCACGCAGCAGCGGGCCGCGGATGTGGGATTGGTACGAGTAGCCACGGGCTACCGCGGCCGCCTTCCAGGCTGCCAACTCATCAGTCGCGCTAACGGACATCACTCACCTGCACAACTGGGGGACGCATGGAATCGAACACATGGCAACTTTAGCCAATTCTTTGATAGTTGCTCGCGCAAAAGGGGTACAGCTGGTGTCGACCGGTAGTCAGAACACCGTATTTTGTTACAAACACTCGCTAAGCGGCGGTTCTGCCGTCAATACTAAGGTGCCGCCGACCTCGATAGCGACAGCCGGGGAATACCGACACGCCGCGCCTATTTGAGCAGCAAGGCCACGAGAACGAGCACCGGCACCGAACCCACCGTCGTGATCAGCACCGTGTCGCGCGCCAGGGTGACCCCGCGCTCGTACCGCTGCGCGTAAACGAAGACGTTCTGGGCGGTCGGCAGGCCGGCGAGAACCACGGCCGCGAACAGCTGGTCGTGGTCGAGCCCGAAGACGAACCGCCCGAAAACCCAGGCGATGATCGGCATGAGCGCGAGCTTGATGGCCGACGCCAGCAGGATGTCGCGCCGCCCGGACCCGGGAGCGAGCAGCCTCTGACCGTGCAGCGACATGCCGAACCCGATGAGCACGAGGGGAACGGCGGCGGCCCCCACGATGCGGAACGGCTCCATGACCGCATCGGGCACGTCGAGTCCGGTCGCCGAGACGATGACGCCGAGGGCCGACCCGATGATTACCGGGTTGGTCAGCGGCGTCATGATGATGCGCTTGACCGAGGTCGTTCCGCTGGTGGTGATGTCGAGGATGGTGAGCGTGATGGGCGTGAGCACGAGCAACTGCAGCAGGATGACCGGCGCCGACAGGGCGGTGTCGCCGAGCACGTAGAACGCGACCGGAATGCCGATGTTGTTCGCGTTGACGTATCCGGATGACACGGAGCCGATGATCGCCTCGGGGAGCTTTCGGCGGAAGACGAGCAGCGCGACGCCCAAAAACAGCAGGCACGCCAGCAGCGCGGCGATCGCCGAGACCGCGAGCATCGACGAGAACAGCTGGTGGATGTCGGCGTCGGCTAGCACGGTGAAGAGCAGGGCGGGCGAGAGCACGAAGAACACGATGCGGCTGATCACGAAGGGGGCGTGGTCGCCGAGCACGCCGGCGCGACCGACGACGTATCCGATGAGGATCACGGCGCCGATAATGGCGAACCCGACCAATACCCCCGACACCCGTCAAGTATCGCGTACAACCCCCGCCTGCCTCTTCCCGAGCCGTTTCCGGCGGAATGAGGCGCCCGCGGCGCCCTCATTTCGCCGGAATCGCGTCGGCTGCGGGTAGGGCAGGTTGAGAGCTAGTTGAGCGAGCGGTAGTAGACGCGCTCGCTGTGCTCGAAATGCTCGGTGGCATAACCGAGCGTCACACGCGACATCCGCTTCGCGTTCGTCTCTATGAACCCGACCAGCAGCTCGCGGTCCACTCTCTTGCCGACCTCTCGCAGCATCCAGCCGACGGCTTTCTGGATCAGGTCGTGCTGGTCCTCGAGCAGCACCTCCGCCACCTCGAGCGTCGTCGAGGCGTCGCCGTGCTTGATGAAGGCGAACGTCGACAGAATCGCGATGCGCCGCTGCCAGACGATGCCGCTCTTCGCGAGGCGGGCGAGCTGGTCGCGCGGCTTGTCGTAGAGGTACTCGCCGAGGATGTACTCGGCCGACGAATCGACGAGGTCCCAGTTGTTGATCCGTCCGCGGCGCATGGCCGACAGGTAGAACTCGACGAGGCGTTCCCGCTCCCCCTCGTCGCCCGCCTTGCTCGCCGCCTGGAACTGCGCGACCATCACCGCGAGCGCGGCGAACCGGTGCTCGTGCACGGCGCTGTCGAGCAGGTCGTTCAGGTCGGCGGGCGACAGGTCGGCGAACCGCTTGGCGATCTGGCGCACCTCGGGAACGCGCACGCCGATGAATACGTCGCCCGCGCCGTACTGGCCCTTTCGGGTCTTGAAGAACCGCTGCAGCTCGCGAGCCTGGTCGGGGTTCGCCACCGCGGCGAGCGCGTCTTCGAGTTCTCGCGCGCTGGACATCCCCCGAGTGTAGGCGCAGGGCGCGACACCCGCGGGATGACGGATTCTTGCGTCAACCGGCCCTCCGGGTGCAACTTTCCCGCGCGAGACACAACCAACCGCGGTTGACCCGTCGATAGGCTCGATCGAGGCGCTCCATCCGTGCGCCCCAGACACTCGCTCACGCGGATCGGAGGTTCACCCATGTCCCACACCACGATGTCAGAAGCAATCGTCGGAGAACCCGAGGTCGTGGAGGACCGCTCGCTCGCCGAGAGCGCCGCGTGGCTGAACATCAAGGCCGCGGCATCCGCGCTTCAGGCTCTGCAAATTCAGGATGGCAGCGTTCCCGAGGCGGCCGACCACCCGGCGGCCCGCGGCTTCGCCGAGACGATCGCGCGCGAGGTCCTGAATTTCCGAAACGCGCTGCCGCACGACGCCGCCTACCTCGAGGCCGTCTCGCGGGACTTCGAGCGCTGGGCGGCCGAGGGCTTCGGTGTGCCCGACTTCCTCGACTCGCTGCAGGCCTTCCGGCCGCAGCTCGACCGCGTCGACGGCCTGCGCCACCTGGTCGTCTTCCCGATGTACACGCAGAACGGGTCGACGAGCCGCCTCGTCGAGGCCGTGCTGATCGAGGTGATCTGGCCCGAGTTCGTGGCCGAGCTCGAGGCGGGCGATTACTCGAACAAGCTGTTCGTTCCCGTGCGCTTCATCGATTTCACCGCCGGCTACGACACCAACTCGGCCGTGCTCTTCCCCGAGAGCGTCGCGATGCGCGAGGTACCGACCTTCACGTGGGGTGCCATCTTCGCCGACCGCGAGGCCGCCAGGTTCCGTCGGGTCGTTCGCGCGGCATCCGAAATCACGAAGCTCGAACTTCCGGATGACGCGTTGCGGCTGCTCGACGACCAGACGCTGACCGAGCAGACGTTCGTCATGTGGGATCTCATTCACGACCGCACGCACATGCGCGGCGACCTGCCGTTCGACCCGTTCATGATCAAGCAGCGCATGCCGTATTTCCTCTACTCGCTGGAGGAGCTGCGGTGCGACCTGACTGCGTTCCGCGAGGCGGTGCGCATCGAGCGCGCGGAGGAAGCGACCGACGTGGCCCACGACCGCGCGAAGCTCGTGCAGTACGCCGTGATCTTCGACCGGATCTTCCGGTTCGCGATTACCGGCAGCCGCGTGCGCAACTACGACGGGCTCGGCGGTCAGCTGCTGTTCGCGTGGATGCACCAGCACCACGTCCTGCACTGGACCGACACCGCGCTCACGATCGACTGGGACGACGTCCAGGACGTCGTCATCGCGCTCTCCGATGAGATCAACGACCTCTACTGGAAGAGCATCGACCGGCCGAAGACGGCGCATTGGCTCGCGGCCTACGACCTGGTCTCGACGACGCTCACGCCCCACCCGGCCTCGCGCTGGGCCGTGCGCGAGCTGCCGCTCGACGGTCCGCCGCGCGGGTTGACCGACGCCGTGATGGACGACGAGTTTCCCCTGTCGATGTTCTACGAAGCGCTGAGCAAGAAGATGGCGGCGGTCATCGAGTCGACGGCGGGCATCACGGCCGACGCGTAGCCCTCCGTTCCGTACCAAATGCAGGAGAAATCATGTCGAGTCACAGGTTGACGCCGATGCGCGGCCCGTCCCGCAGAAATCTCCTGCATTTGGTACGCCGGGCGCGGCTCCCCCTCGCGACGGATGCCGCCCGCGCCCGCCGTCGGTAGCGTTGACCCGTGACCGACGACTGGCTGAGACCCCGCCCGGGGCGCGAGGGGTTCCGACGCGACGCGATCGGCGCGGCCCTGCTCTTCGTCGGCACCACGGTGAGCGCCCTGCTCTACACCCGCACCGGGCTCTACCTCGATCTCGACGCCGACCCGACGCTGCACCCCGCGCCCCTGTGGTTGAGCGCGATCATGATCGCCGCCCTCACGGTGCCCCTCGCCTGGCGCCGCCGCTACCCCCAGGTCGTCGCCGTGGTGGTCTCGGTCGCGTTCTTCCTCACCCCGGCCTTCCACGTGCCCGAGATGCTGTTCGCGAGCATCACGCTGTTCATCGCGATCTACTCGGTAGGCGCCTGGAGCCGCCACCGGCGCGCGGCCACCATCACCCGCATCCTGATCATCATCGGCATGTTCGTCTGGATCGGCGTGCAGCTGGTGCTCACCGTCGACGACCCCGACACGCTTCCCGGCTTCTCCCGCTCGGGCGTCTTCAGCGCCTTCGCGTCGTGGGCCGTGATCAACGTGCTCACCAACCTGCTCTACTTCGGCGGCGCCTACTACTTCGGGTACACGGCCTTCCGCAGCGCCCGCGAGCGTGCCGAACTCGAGGACCGCACGGCGGAACTCGCCGCCGAGCGCGAACGCAGCGCCGAGCAGGCCGTCGCGCTCGACCGGGTGCGCATCGCCCGCGAGCTGCACGACGTCGTCGCCCACCACGTCTCGGTCATGGGCGTGCAGGCCGGCGCGGCGAGGCGCGTCATCCAGACCGACCCGGCCCAGGCATCCGAATCCCTCGCCACCATCGAGTCGAGCGCCCGCAGCGCCGTCGACGAACTGCACCGCCTGCTCACGACGCTTCGCGAGAGCGATTCGGATGACGCGAGCCAGAGCTCCTCGACGCGGGGCCTCGACCAGCTCGGCGACCTCGTCGAGGAGTGCACCGCGGCCGGAGTGCCCGCCGCCCTGCAGGTCGTGGGCGAACCACGGCCCGTAACCTCCCTGGTCGGTTTCACGCTGTACCGCGTGACGCAGGAGGCGCTCACCAACGTGCGCAAGCACGCCGGCCCGCGGGCGACGGCCGACGTGCGGCTGCGCTACCTCGACTCCGGCGTCGAGCTCGAGGTCACCGACACGGGGCAGGGCACGGGCCTGCGCTCCGCCGGCCCCGGTCACGGCCACGTCGGCATGCGCGAGCGGGTTGCCGCGGTGGGCGGACAGCTCGAGGTCGGCCCGCGTGCCCGCGGTGGTTACCTCGTGCGCGCCCGCATCGTGCAGGTGGAGTCATGACCCGGGTGCTCCTCGTCGACGACCAGGAGCTCGTGCGCGCGGGCTTCCGCATCATCCTCAACAGCGAACCGGGCATCGAGGTCGTGGGCGAGGCCGCCAACGGCGCGGACGGCGTGCGGCTCGCCCACGAGCTGGACCCCGACGTGATCTGCATGGACGTGCAGATGCCCGGCATGGACGGCCTCGAAGCAACCGGCCTGATCGTCGCCGACCCGTCGGTGACCAGCCAGGTGCTCGTACTCACCACCTTCGATCGCGACGACTACCTGTTCGCCGCGTTGACCGCGGGGGCGAGCGGCTTCCTGCTGAAGACGGCCTCCCCCGAGAACCTCGTCGAGGCCGTGCAGGTGCTGGCCCGCGGCGACGCGTTGCTCTCGCCGAGCGTCACGCGCCGCGTGATCGAGCGGTTCGGGCGCGCAACACCGCCGCCGCCGAGCGGTCGTGCCGACGCGGTCGACCTGCCCGACCTGACCGAGCGCGAGACCGAGGTGCTCGCACAGATCGCCCTCGGTCGCTCGAACGCCGAGATCGCCGCCGAGCTGTTCGTCGGCGAGGCCACCGTGAAGACGCACGTGTCGAACGTGCTCGCGAAGCTCGGCGTGCGCGACCGCATCCAGGCCGTCGTGTTCGCCTACGAGAACGGCATCGCGGTGCGCGGCGGGGCGGTTCCCCCGCGCGGATGAGGGCATAAACCCGCCGTCAGGCGGATGCCCCGGGGCCGTCCCTCCCCGTAACTTGAGTAATAACCCAAGGAGGTACACATGCTCGAACTGCACTCGATCAACCGGTCGTTCGGCGAGCGCCGCGTGCTGCGCGACGTCTCGTTCACGGTGGCCGGCGGCCGCATGACCGGCTTCGTCGGCGGCAACGGCGCCGGTAAGACCACGACCATGCGCGTCATCCTCGGCGTACTGGCCGCGGACTCCGGAAACGTGACCCTCGACGGCGCGCCGCTCACCGCCGAGCAGCGCACCCGCTTCGGCTACATGCCCGAGGAACGCGGCCTCTACCCGAAGATGAAGATCGCCGAACAGATCGTCTACCTCGGCCGGCTGCACGGAATGAGCCCGGCGCAGGCCAAGACCAACACCGAGAGCCTGCTGGAGCGGCTCGGTCTCGGCGAGCGCATGGACGACACCGTCGAAAGCCTCTCGCTCGGCAACCAGCAGCGCGCGCAGATCGCGGCCGCGCTCGTTCACGACCCGGAGGTGCTCGTGCTCGACGAGCCGTTCTCGGGCCTCGACCCGATCGCGGTCGAGGTCGTTCTGAACGTGCTCAAGGACTTCGCCGCGACCGGTGCGCCGGTGATCTTCTCGTCGCACCAGCTCGACATCGTCGAGCGGCTCTGCGACGACCTCGTCGTCATCGCCGACGGCGAGATCCGAGCGAGCGGGTCGCGCGAGGGGCTGCGCGCCCAGCACACCCTCCCGCGGTTCGAGCTGCAGGTGGGCGGCGACGTCGGCTGGCTGCGCGACGAACCCGGCGTGAGCGTGCTCGACTTCGCGGGCGGCTACGCGCTGTTCGACGTCGACTCCGACTCCACCGCCCAGCGCGTGCTGCAGCGTGCGATCGCCACCTCCACCGTCGAGCGCTTCGCTCCCCAACTCCCGTCTCTCTCTCAGATCTTCAAGGAGGTCATCCAGTGACCAGGTACACGACCCCGACGTTGCTGCCCGCCACCTGGCTCGTGGCCGAGCGCGAGATCCGCATGCGTCTGCGCAGCAAGTCGTTCATGGTTTCCACGGGCATCCTGCTTCTGCTCGTTCTCGGCTCGATCGTGGCGATGAGTATTTTCGGCGCCAACCAGTCGCTGCCGAAGATCGCGGCGGTGGGCACGGCGATCAGCAAGGTGGAGGCCACCAAGTCGTTCGAGGTGACCGAGGCCGCCACCGTCGAGGAAGCCGAGGAACTCGTGCGCGACGAGTCGGTCGAGGCGGCGGTCATCCCCTCCGAGGGCGCGGTCGGCCTCACCGTGATCGCGCTCGACGAGGAGCCGAGCTCGGTGGTCGCGCTGCTCAGCGCCGCCCCCCAGATCGAAATCCTGGAACCGTCCGACCAGAATCCGGGCATCGTCTACCTCGTCGCGCTCGCCTTCGGCGCGCTCTTCCTCTCGTCGGCTCTCACCTTCGGCATGATGATCGCCCAGAGCGTCGTCGAGGAGAAGCAGACCCGGATCGTCGAGATCCTGATGGCCACCATCCCCGTACGCGCTCTGCTGGCCGGCAAGATCGTGGGCAGCAGCATCCTCGCCTTCGGCCAGATCGTGCTGATCGCCCTGTTCGCCGGCATCGGACTGCTCGCCACCGGCCAGAACATCCTCCTCGGCGAGATCGGGCCGTCGATCATCTGGTTCATCGTGTTCTTCGCGGCCGGGTTCGTGATGCTCGCGGCCATGTTCGCCGCGGCGGGCGCGCTCGTCTCCCGCCAGGAGGACATGAACACCACCATCACCCCGATCACGACGCTGCTGATGGTGCCGTACTTCGCGGTGGTCTTCTTCTACGACAACCCGTTCGTGCTCGCGATCATGTCGTACGTGCCGTTCTCGGCACCCGTCGGCATGCCGCTGCGCGTCTTCCTCGGGCTCGCCGAGTGGTGGGAGCCGCTGCTCTCGCTCGTGATCCTTCTCGCGTCGACGCTCGCGATCATCGCGGTCGGCTCGCGCATCTACGAGAACGGCCTGCTGCGTATGGGAGCCCCCGTGAAGCTGAAGGACGCGCTGAAGGCGTAGCGCCTTTGGTGGTTGGGTAGGGCCGCCTGCGGCCTTACCCAACCGGCGCTCCCGCGTACGGGACAATGGACACGTGACCCAACTCCACGACACCTCCTCCCGCGGCTTCGCTTCCGACAACTACGCGGGGATCCACCCCGAGGTGCTGGCGGCCATCGCCGAAGCCAACGGCGGCCACCAGGTGGCCTACGGCGAAGACGTCTACACCGCCGAGCTGCAGCTGGTCATGAAGTCGCACTTCGGCGAACAGGCCGAGACCTTCCCCGTGTTCAACGGCACCGGCGCCAACGTCACCGCTCTCACCTCGCTGCTTCCCCGCTGGGGCGCGGTGGTGAGCGCGAAGACCGCGCACATCAACACCGACGAGGGCGGAGCACCCGAGCGCGTCAGCGGCCTCAAGCTGCTCACCGTCGAGGTGCCCGACGGCAAGCTCACCCCCGAGCTCATCGACCTCGAGGCCTGGGGATGGGGCGACGAACACCGCGCCCAGCCGCTCGCCGTGAGCATCACCAACACCACCGAACTCGGCACCCTCTACTCGGTCGACGAGATCCGCGCGATCAGCGACCACGCCCACTCGCTCGGCATGAAGGTGCACCTCGACGGCGCGCGCATCTCGAACGCCGCCGCGGCGCTCGGCGTCCCCCTCCGCGAGTTCACGACCGACGCCGGCGTCGACATCCTCAGCTTCGGGGGGACAAAGAACGGCCTGCTGTACGGCGAGGCCGTCGTGGTGCTGAACCCCGAATCATCCGAGGGCCTCACCTACCTGCGCAAGCTCAACATGCAGCTCGCCTCGAAGATGCGCTTCGTGTCTGCCCAGCTGATCGCGCTGCTCGCCGACGACCTCTACCTGCGCTCCGCCGGTCATGCCAACGCGATGGCCGCCCGCCTGCGCGCGGCCCTCGAAGCGGAGATCGCCGCGGGCACCATCAGCGGCCTGAGCTTCAGCCAGGCGACCGACGCGAACGCGGTCTTCGCCGTGCTGCCGGCGGGCGTGGCCGACACGCTGCGTGAATCGTTCCGTTTCTACGACTGGGATGCCGCGGCTAACGAGGTCCGCTGGATGGCGTCGTTCGACACCACCGAGCAGGACATCGACACGTTCGTGGCCGCGATCAGCCGCGAACTCGCGGTGTAGCTCAGCCGTACGGCTGAGAGCGCCCCGCCTAAAGGGCGATGCACGGCGAGCGCGGATGCCGTTGACTGAGAGCGGAACAGGGGGCAACGCATGCGCGCACGACTCGGCCGGCTCAGGATGCCGGCTATTCAGGCCGTGCTGTTCTTCGCCGTCTGGTCGGTGACGATCTCCGCCGCGCTGCAGCTCGGGTGGTACCCGTACAACGTCGGCAACTACGTGGCGGTCGGGGCGATCGCCGCCGTCGCCATCCTCGTCTGCCGGGAGTTCCCCCTCCCCGGGCTGATCGGGATCGGGCTCATCACGATCTTCCCGCCCTGGTACTTCGACCAGCCGGAGATCCGGATGATCCCGCTCGTGCTCGCCGGCTACTTTGCCACGGCGCGGGGCCTCAGCCTGTTCGTCGCGGCACCGCTCACCGCCTTCTTCGCGCTGTACACGATCGTGCCGGCGCTCACCTACAGCTGGTTGACCTCGGACCTGTCGCTCGTCTACCCGTTCGCGATCTACGATCTCACCGACCCGTCTACCCGCATCCTGTCGGGAGTCGTCGTGCTGTCGGCGCTGCTCGTCGGCACGTTCTCGCACCGGCAGTCGACCACCGCCGCGAAACTGCACGAGCGCAACGAAGAACTGCAGGCGCTGCGCAACGCCGACATCGAGCGCATCGCGTCGCAGGAGCGCACACGCATCGCCCGTGACATCCACGACGTCGTGGCCCACCACGTGAGCGCCATGGTCATCAACGCCCAAGCCGCCGAGCACGTCGCCGATGCCCACCCCGAGAAGCTGCGTCCGGCGGTGCGCTCGGTCATCACGAACGGGCAGGAAGCACTCACCGCCATGCGGCGCGCGGTGAAGGTGCTGCGGGCCGACGGGCCGCACGAGGCGGCCGCGCTGCCCTTCGAAGCCGCGATGGCCGAGCTCGTCGCGCGCGTGCGCGACACCGGGCTCACCGTCACCACGACGCTCTCGCCCGCCGTGCGGCTCAGCCCGGACGCCGAGACCGCCGTGCTGCAGATCACGCAGGAGGCGCTGACGAACGTGATGATCCACTCCGACGCGAACGACGTGAAGGTGACGCTCGCGCCCTATGCCGGCTCGATCGAACTCACCGTGTGCGACAACGGCAGCGGCGAGGGCCCCGACGCCATCGTCGGCCGCCGGCTGTTGGGGGTGGGTGACGGCGGTTCCGGCATCCAGGGCATGCGCGAGCGCGCCGAGGCCCTCGACGGCACCCTCGAATCGGTGCGGATCGAGCACGGCTGGCGCACCGTGGCCCGCCTGCCGCGGTCGGCGATGGCAGACTCGGTCTCGTGACCACCGACATCCTGGGCCCCTCGACGCGCGTGCTGGTGGTCGACGACCAGCAGATCGTGCGAGCGGGCCTGCGCACCATGCTCGACAGCGAGGCCGACATCACCGTGGTCGACGAGGCCGCCGACGGCGAGGAGGCCGTCGCGAAGGCCGCGCACCTGCGGCCCGACGTGGTTCTGATGGACGTTCGGATGCCGCGGCTCAACGGTGTCGAGGCGACCAGGCGCATCATGGCCGCGGGCACGGCAAAGGCCGTCGTGATCATCACGACGTTCGACGACGAGGAGTATCTGCTCGACAGCATCCGCGCGGGGGCAAGCGGGTTTCTGCTGAAGGACGCCGGCGGCGATCTGCTCGCCACCTCGGTTCGGGCGGCGATGCGCGGCGACTCCCTGATCGATCCCGGCATGACCCGCTCGCTGCTCGAGCACCGGCTGCGCGCGGAACCCGCGGCGCCCGCCGACACCGGTGTCGGCCGCGACCTGTTGGCCGCCCTGAGCGACCGCGAGCAGGAGGTGCTCGCCTCGGTGGCTCGCGGGCTGAGCAACGCGGCCATCGCGGCGGAACTCTTCCTGAGCGAGGCGACGGTCAAGACGCACCTGAGCAACATCCTGGTCAAGACGCAGACGCAGAGCCGGGTGCAGGCGGCGGTGTTCGCCTACGAGACCGGCTTCGTGCGGCCGGGCTGGCTCGGCCAGGCCTAGCCGCGCCGCCGTCCGCGGCGCCGGGTTACGGCGGAAGTGCAGTTGTGGCGGGTGATGCCGCTCTCACACCCGCCACACCCGCACTAACGCGGGTCAATCGCTACTGCGCGACCTTGCTGACGCTGAGGCCCTCGCCATCGGGCGCGACGTCGACCAGCACGGTGTCGCCGTCGCGGATCTCGCCGCCGAGCAGCGACCGCGCGAGCTTGTCGTCGATCTGGTGTTGCATCAGGCGACGCAGCGGGCGCGCGCCGTAGATCGGGTCGTATCCGCGCTCGGCTAGCCAGAGTCGCGCGTTCGGCGTCACGGCCAGCTCGAGGCGGCGGTCGCCGAGCCGTCGGCCCAGACGGTCGACGTAGAGCTCCACGATCTGTGCGAGGTCGATCTCCGACAGCGGCGAGAAGATGACGATGTCGTCGAGCCGGTTGAGGAACTCGGGCTTGAACGACTGCCGTACGAGCGCGTTCACGGCCTGTTCCTTCGTCTCCCAGTCGAGGGTCTGGTCGACGAGGTACTGGCTGCCCAGGTTGCTGGTCAGGATCAGAATCACGTTGCGGAAGTCGACCGTGCGGCCCTGGCCGTCGGTGAGCCGGCCGTCGTCGAGCACCTGCAGCAGTAGGTCGAAGACCTCGGGGTGCGCCTTCTCGACCTCGTCGAGCAGGATCACCGAGTACGGGCGGCGGCGTACGGCTTCGGTGAGCTGGCCGCCCTGCTCGTAGCCGATGTAGCCGGGAGGGGCACCGACGAGGCGGGAGACCGAGAACTTCTCGCCGTACTCGCTCATGTCGATGCGCACGAGGGCCTTCTCGTCGTCGAAGAGGTACTCGGCGAGCGCCTTCGCGAGCTCGGTCTTGCCGACGCCGGTCGGGCCCAGGAACATAAACGTTCCGGTGGGCCGGTCGGGGTCGGAGACCCCGGCGCGCGTGCGGCGGACGGCCTCGCTGACCGCCCGCACGGCGTCCTTCTGGCCGATGAGCCGCTTGCCGAGCTCGCCCTCGAGGCCGAGCAGGCGCTCGGTCTCGCCCTGCAGCAGCTTGCCGACGGGCACGCCGGTCCACGCGGCGATGACCTCGGCAATGTCCTCCGCCGTGACCTGCTCGCTGACCATCCGCGGGCCGCCCTCTTCGGCACGTTCCGCCTCTTCCAGCGCGCGCTTCACCTCGGGGATCTCGCCGTAGAGCAGGCGCGAGGCCCGCTCCAGGTTGCCCTCGCGCTGTGCACGGTCGGACTCGGTTTCGAGGTTGTCGAGACGCTTCTTCAGCTCGCCGACACGGTTGATCGACGCGCGTTCCGTCTCCCAGCGCGACTGGAGGCCCTGCAGGGTGGTCTCGCGCTCGCGCAGGTCGGCTCGCAGCTTCTCGAGCCTGGCCTTCGACGCGTCATCCTTCTCCCGCTTGAGGGCGAGTTCTTCGAGCTTCAACCGGTCGACGCTGCGGCGCAACTCGTCGATCTCGACGGGCGAGGAGTCGATCTCCATGCGCAGGCGGGAGGCGGCCTCGTCGATCAGGTCGATCGCCTTGTCGGGCAGCTTGCGTCCCGAGATATAGCGGTGCGACAGGGCGGCGGCGGCGACGAGCGCTCCGTCTTCGATGGTGATCTGGTGGTGCGCCTCGTACCGGCCGCGCAGGCCGCGCAGGATCGCGATGGTGTCTTCGACGCTGGGCTCGCCCACGAAGACCTGCTGGAAGCGACGCTCGAGCGCGGCGTCCTTCTCGATGTACTGGCGGTATTCGTCGAGGGTGGTCGCGCCGATGAGGCGCAGCTCGCCGCGGGCGAGCATGGGCTTGAGCATGTTGGATGCCGCGACGGAACCCTCACCGCCGCCGGCGCCCATCAGCGTGTGCAGCTCGTCGATGAAGGTGATGATCTCGCCGTCGGCCGCGTTGATCTCGGCCAGAACCGCCTTGAGCCGCTCCTCGAACTCGCCGCGGTACTTGGCGCCGGCCACGAGGGCTGCGAGGTCGAGCGAGACGAGCCGCTTGCCCTTGAGCGAGTCGGCGACGTCGCCCGCGACGATGCGCTGCGCGAGCCCCTCGACCACGGCCGTCTTGCCGACGCCGGGCTCGCCGATCAGCACCGGGTTGTTCTTGGTGCGTCTGGTGAGCACCTGGCTCACCCGGCGGATCTCGGCGTCGCGGCCGATTACCGGGTCGAGCTTGCCGCTGCGCGCGATGGCGGTGAGATCGACGCCGTAGCGCTGCAGAGCGGTCTTCTGGTCTTCGTCGGTGCCGGGTGCACCTTGGAGGTTTGCCATGATTCCTGCGCTTTCATTCAGGTCTCGGTGAGCGGTTTCTCGGCCAGGGTTACCGTGAATTTATCGTTTCGGCTGATGGGTGTGGTCGGTCCGACCATGCGGCCCATCTCCGCGCGGTAGGCGAGATGCGTGTTGTAGACGGCCCAGAGCTGGCCGCCGGGCTTGAGCACCCGGTAGACGTCGCCGAGCAGGTTGATCGCGGCTCCCGCGTGCACGGCACCGCCGATGTGGAAGGGCGGGTTCACCACGATGACGTCGGCGCTCTCGTCGGGCTGCGAGGAGAGTCCGTCGTCGCGCACCACGGTCACCCGGTTTTCGAGGCCGTTCGCCTTCATGGTGGCGGTGGCGGATGCGACGGCAGCGGCCGACTGGTCCGTCGCGATCACGGCGAGGCCGGGTCGCATCTTCGCGAGCGTCGCCGCGAGAATCCCGGTTCCGGCGCCCAGGTCGATGGCGGTCTGCGCGGACGGATCGATCTGGTCGAGTACCGCGAGCAGTGCGCGCGTGCCGATGTCGACCTTGGTCCCGGCGAACACCGAGCCGGTGGCGACGACGTGCAGGTCGAGGTCGGCGTGGTACTGGGTGCGCGGGACGACGGCGTCGGCCTGGTCGCGGGGGCCGCGCGCGATGAGTCCTCGCGACTTCTGCTGCGCCCGGGTCACGTCGACGCGCTCGAAGTACTTCGCGAACACCTCGTTCATGGCGAGGGTCATGTGCTTGATGCGGCCGGCCGAGAAGACGACGACCGACGGGTCGGCGTGACGGGCGATCGCGGACGCGACGTCGGCGAGCTCCTCGAGGGAGCGGGGAAGCTGCAGCAGCACCACGGTCGCGCCGGTCAGCAGCTCCTCGTCGAGCGGGAAGTTCTCGTAGACGTCGCCCATGTTCTCTTCCCGGGCGTTGAATCCGAGGGCGAGTTCGCCCGAGAGCGCGTCCTGGTGCACCCGGATGCCGGTGAGCCCGTGGGCGTACGCGGCGCCGAGGGTGAGGGCGCCGTAGTCGTCGCCGACCACGGCCACCTGGCCGGGCGTCGTCGCGGCGAGCGCCTCGGCCGCCTCGGCGAGGATGAGCTTGTCGCTGGGGTCGTACGCGAAGAGGTTGGGGGCCTCCACGTCGGGGAAGCGACGCAGGGCGTCGAAATCGAAGTCGTTCTTCATAGCGGTCACGGTCTCCACACCACTAGTTCGTTGGCGCGGTGCGCTCGGGTTCCTGCACGCAGCGACACGACGTCGCCGGCGGCACCGGCCGCGAAGACGCGGCGGCCCGAGCGGTTGAGCAGCTCCTCGGCGAGGGCATGCTCGAGTTCCTGCACGCGGCTGGACAGCGCCACGACCTGGTTCTCCAGCTGCAGGATGCGGCGGATGCCCTCGAGGTTGAGTCCCTCGGCGCTGAGCGCCGCGATCTCCCGCAGCTGCACGATATCCCGCATGGAATACCGGCGGGACTTGCCCGCCGTCCGCCTCGGGCTCACGAGCCCGAGGCGGTCGTACTGCCGCAACGTCTGCGGGTGCATCGCGGCGAGCTCCGCCGCCACGGCGATCGCGAAGACGGGGGAGTTCTCGTCAACCATTAGCCGCGCGCTTTCGCTATCAGTTCGGCGCGGGGGTTTTCGGCAGGCATCGCGTCGGCGAAGGCCTCGAGCAGGCTGCGCGCGTCACCACTGAGGTGGCTCGGCACCGCGACCTGCACGGTGGCGAGCAGGTCGCCCGAGCCCTTCGCGGTGGTGACGCCGCGGCCCTTGACCCGCAGCACGCGCCCGCTCGGCGT
Organism: Conyzicola nivalis; assembly: GCF_014639655.1. Taxonomy (NCBI): domain Bacteria; kingdom Bacillati; phylum Actinomycetota; class Actinomycetes; order Micrococcales; family Microbacteriaceae; genus Conyzicola; species Conyzicola nivalis. The sequence continues at coordinate 2,500,152 of NZ_BMGB01000001.1, read as the reverse complement.
TCCCGGAGCGACCTTGAGGCGCACCGGTTCCCCGCCGAGCGTCGGCACCTCGATCGTCGCGCCGAGGGTCGCCTCGACGAACGTCACGGGCACGTCGACGCGCAGGTTGAGGCCGTCGCGTTCGAAGACCGGATGCGGACGAACCGTCACCGTGAGAACGAGATCTCCCGGCGCACCGCCGTCGGGGCTGGGCTCGCCCTTTCCCTTCAACCGGATCCTCTGACCGTCGCTCACACCGGCGGGCACCTTGACGTTGATCGAGGGTCCGTCGGCCGGCTGCAGCTTGATCGTCTCGCCACGGATGGCGGTGAGGAAGTCGAGCGTCGTCGTCGCGCTGAAGTCGCGGCCCCTCGTGGGACCGCCCGCCCCGCGGAAGCCGCCGGTCGACGAGCCGAATCCCGTGTCCTGGCCGCCGAACATACCGCCGAGCAGGTCTTCGAAGCTCGTGCCCTGGGCGCCCTGACGGCGACCGCCGCCGCCCTGCCCGAACATGCCGCCGAAGACGTCTTCGAAACCGCCGTTGGCGCCGGGCTGCCGGGGTGCGGTGAACCGCGCCCCGGAGCCCATGGCCCGGATCTGGTCGTACTCTTTGCGCGTCTCGGGGTCGGCGAGGACCGAATTGGCCTCGCTGATCTCCTTGAACTTCGCCTCTGCCTTGGTGTCGCCCGGGTTGGAGTCCGGGTGATACTGACGGGCCAGCTTGCGATAGTGCTTCTTCAGATCCGCCTGCGAGATGTCTTTCGACACTCCGAGGATCTTGTAGAAGTCCTTATCGAACCAGTCCTGACTAGCCACGGTGCTCCGCCTACTCTGGGACGGATACCGCGACCTTGGCGGCGCGGATCAGGCGCTCGCCCAGGGCATAGCCGGGCTCGATGACGTCGGCGACGGTCTGCGCGGTGGCACCCGGCGTGGGGAGCTGCACTACGGCTTCGTGGAAGTGCGGGTCGAAGACCTCGCCCTTCTCACCGACCGAGCGCAGTCCGTAACGCTCGAACGCGGCGTGGAGCTTCGCGGCGACGAGCTCGAGGGGGCTGCCCACGAGGTCGCCGTGCTTCTCGGCACGGGTCAGGTCGTCGAGTGCGGGGAGCAGCGAGCGGATGACCTCGGCGATGACCGATTCACGGTTGGCGACACGGTCACGCTCGACGCGGGTTCGGAAGTTCACGAGCTCGGCCTGAGCGCGCAGCATGTCGCTGCGCATCTCGGAGACCAGGTCGACGGCCGCGAGGTCGAGCAGCGCGGCGTCTTCCTCGCTGAGGGTCTCGGTTTCCACCGTGACATCCGCAGCTTCGGGCTCGACGACGACCTCTTCGCCGTCTACGACGGGAGTTTCTTCGGACGACTCCGGGGAGCCGGAGGCCTTGGCGGCCTCCGGCTTCTCGTTGTCGTCCCGCTTGTTCTTATCGGGAGACATGTGTCTTCTTACTTCTTGGTCTCGGGCTCGTCTTCGACAACCTCAGCGTCGACGATGTCTTCGTCGCTGTTCGTCGGAGTCGGCTCTTCGGGCGTCTCGTCGGCACCGGGGGTGGCACCCGCGGTCTCGCTCTGCGAGTACAGGGCCTCGCCGATCTTCGACTGGCTCGCGGCGAGCGTGTCGAACGCGGTCTTCACTGCCGCCTCGTCGTCTCCGGCGAGCGCCGTCTTGAGGGCGTCGACATCGGCCTGGACCGTGGTCTTGACCTCGTCGGGCAGCTTGTCGGCGTTGTCGACGAGCAGCTTGTCGGTCGAGTACGCGAGCTGCTCGGCAGTGTTGCGGATCTCGGCTGCCTCGCGGCGGGCCTTGTCCTCTGCTGCGTGCTCTTCGCCCTCGCGCACCATGCGCTCGATGTCGTCCTTCGAGAGCGACGAGCCACCGGTGATGGTGATTGACTGCTCCTTGCCGGTGCCCTTGTCCTTCGCGTGAACCTGCACGATGCCGTTGGCGTCGATGTCGAAGGTCACCTCGACCTGCGGGATTCCGCGGGGCGCGGGTGCGATGCCCTGAAGCTCGAAGGTTCCGAGGTTCTTGTTGTCGCGGGTGAAGTCGCGCTCGCCCTGGAAGACCTGGATCGCGACGGACGGCTGGTTGTCGTCGGCCGTCGTGAAGGTCTCGCTGCGCTTGGTCGGGATCGCGGTGTTGCGCTCGATCAGCTTCGTCATGATGCCACCCTTGGTCTCGATACCGAGGCTCAGGGGCGTGACGTCGATGAGCAGAACGTCCTTGCGCTCGCCCTTGAGGACGCCGGCCTGCAGGGCTGCGCCCACGGCTACGACCTCGTCGGGGTTGACGCCCTTGTTCGGCTCCTTGCCTCCGGTGAGGCTCTTCACCAGGTCGACGACGGCGGGCATGCGGGTGGAACCACCGACGAGCACGACGTGCGACACGTCGGCGACCGAAACTCCGGCCTCCTTGATGACGTCCTGGAACGGCTTGCGGGTGCGCTCGAGCAGGTCCTTGGTGAGTTCCTCGAACTTCGCGCGGCTCAGGGTCTCGTCGAGGTTGGCAGGGCCGTTCTCGGTGAGCGAGAGGTAGGGGAGCTGGATCGAGGTGCTGGTCGAGGAGGACAGTTCCTTCTTGGCCTGCTCGGCTGCTTCCTTCAGGCGCTGCTTGGCGATCTTGTCGTTGGAGACGTCGACGCCGGTGGTCTCCTTGAACTTGGTGATGAGGTAGTCGACGACGCGCTGGTCCCAGTCGTCTCCACCGAGGCGGTTGTCACCGGCGGTCGAGCGAACCTGAATGGTCGAGAAGTCGTCGTCCTTGCCCACTTCGAGCAGCGAGACGTCGAAGGTTCCGCCACCGAGGTCGAAGACCAGGATGAGCTCGTCTTCCTTGCCCTTGTCGAGGCCGTAGGCGAGAGCCGCGGCGGTCGGCTCGTTGATGATGCGCAGCACGTTGAGGCCGGCGATCTCGCCGGCGTCCTTCGTGGCCTGGCGCTCGGCGTCGTTGAAGTACGCGGGAACGGTGACGACGGCGTCGGTCACGGGCTCTCCGAGGTACTGCTCGGCGTCGCGCTTGAGCTTGGCGAGAATACGGGCCGAGATCTCCTGCGGCGTGTACTTCTTGCCGTCGATGTCGACGGTCCAGGTCGTGCCCATGTGGCGCTTGACGCTGGAAATGGTGCGGTCGACGTTGGTGACGTTCTGGCGCTTGGCGGTCTCGCCGACCAGCACGTCGTTGTCCTTGGTGAAGGCGACGACAGACGGGGTCGTGCGGAAGCCTTCCGCGTTTGCGATAACGGTGGGTTCTCCACCCTCGAGAACTGCGACGACCGAGTTGGTCGTTCCCAGGTCGATTCCTACTGCACGAGCCATGTGCTCTCTCCTCTTGTCAAAACTTCTTACGCTTCAGTGCCCATTCGTAGTTGAGCCGCGCTGTATCAAGTTTGAAAGCACGAGAAAAGTTTGTCAAGTCGATAGCCCGAAACTTGAGCCACTCAGGCTCAACTCTCAGCCAAGGCATGGCGACACCGAATGTTTCCTCCCGCGCACTACCCTGTGACCATGATCGAGAAGACCCCGGATGACACGTCGGCCACCACTCCGTCGGTGCCGACCTTGGCCAACACCGGCGCCATTGCCGCCGTGGGCCTCGACCTGCAGGAGGGCAAGGTCATCCCGCGCAAGCAGGTGGTCTCCTGGGCGCTCTGGGACTGGGCGACGCAGCCCTTCAACACGGTAATCCTCACCTTCGTGTTCACGGCTCTCTACCTGACATCCGACGCCTTCATCTCCCCGGAACTGGCCGCCCTCCCCGAAGACGACACCGCCCGCATCCTCGCGATCGACGCCCTCTCGGGCCAGTTCGGCTTCGCGATCTTCATCGCCGGCCTGCTCGTCGCGGTGCTCGCCCCCGTCATGGGCCAGCGTTCCGACGCGTCGGGCCGCCGCAAGTTCTGGTTGCTCGTGAACACCGCGGTCGTCGTGGTCTGCATGGCGCTGCTGTTCTTCGTGCAGGCCGCCCCCGCGTTCTTCGTGCTCGGCGCCGCGCTCGTGGCGATCGGCAGCGTCTTCCAGGAGATCGCGAACGTCAGCTACAACGCCATGCTCGTGCAGGTCTCCACCAAGAAGACCGTCGGCAAGGTGAGCGGGCTCGGCTGGGGCCTCGGCTACATCGGCGGGATCGTGGCGTTGGTGATCGTCGTGGTGCTCACGCAGCTCGAGTGGTTCGGAATGTCGACCGACAACGGCATGGCCTACCGCGTCATCGCCCTCGGCTGCGCGGTCTGGACGATCGTGTTCGTCATCCCGATCATCCTCAACGTGCCCGAGATCGAGGGGCGGGGTTCGCGCGAGAAGGTCAACTTCTTCCGCAGCTACGTGCTGCTGGCGAAAGACATCAAGCGCCTCTGGGTCGAGAGCCGCGACACCTTCTGGTTCCTCGTCGCGAGCGCCGTCTACCGCGACGGGCTCGCGGGCGTCTTCGCGTTCGGCGCCATCATCGCCACCGGCACCTTCGCGTTCACGAGCAACGAGGTGCTGATCTTCGGAGTCGCCGCCAACCTCGTCGCCGGCGTCAGCACCATCGTCTCCGGCCGTTTCGACGACCGCTTCGGACCGCGCGCCGTCATCCTGTTCTCCCTCACCGGTCTCGTGATCGCCGGTTCGGCCACCTTCCTCTTCCACGACGCCGGTAAGAGCCTGTTCTGGGTGTTCGGCCTGCTGCTCTGCGCGTTCGTGGGCCCGGCACAGTCGGCGAGCCGCTCGCTGCTCGCGCGGGTCACCCCTGCCGGCCGCGAGGGCGAGATCTTCGGCCTCTACGCCACCACGGGACGCGCGGCCAGCTTCCTCTCCCCCGGCCTCTGGGCGCTGCTCATCGCGCTGTTCGGCTTCCAGTACTGGGGCATCCTGGGCATCGTGCTGGTGCTCGCGGTCGGCCTCGTGCTGATGCTCTTCGTGCGCGTCGCCCCGAAGGCCTCCTAGCCCCGCTCTCCTGCCAAATGAAGGAGAAACAGGGTGCGAGTCACAGGTTGGGTGGGATGCAGACGCCTCGCCGGGTAAATCTCCTTCATTTGGCAGGTTCGAGGGGCGGATGACTCGGCGAGCGCGACTCGCGGCGGGCCGACGTCACCGTCCGTAACCCGCGAGACACGGTCAGGTTCGCGGGGTTAGCTGGGGGCATGACTACGACAACCGCCGCCAAGGCCGAACTCCTCCGCTCGCTGCACGTTCCCGGAACGCCGCTCATCGTCACCAACGTCTGGGACGCGGTGACCGCCCGCATCGTCGCCGGGGCCCCCGGCGTGAAGGCTCTCGCCACGGCGAGCCACGCCGTCTCCTTCGCCCACGGCGTCGACGACGGGGAGGGACTCACCGTCGACCAGGCCATCGAGACCGCGCGCCTCGTCAGCGCCGCCGTCGACATCCCCGTCTCGGTCGACTTCGAGAAGGGCTACTCGGCAGACATCGCGGGGCTGGAGGCCAACATCGCCCGCCTGATCGAGGCCGGCGCCGCCGGTCTCAACATCGAGGACAGCGTCGGTGCGCCCAAAGCCCCGACCTTCCCGATCGAGGTCGCCACCGAGCGCGTCGCCGCGGTGCGCCGCGCGGCCGAGGCCTCGGGCGTGCCGCTCGTGATCAACGCGCGCGTCGACACGCTGGCTGGCGGAGGCGAGTGGGACGACGCGATCGCCCGCGCCAACTCCTACCTCGGCGCCGGCGCCGACGTCGTGTTCGTGCTCGGACTGGGCACCGAAGAGCTGGTCAAGCGCGCCCTCGCCGAGATCGACGGCAAGGTCTCCGTGATCTCGAACCCGGGCTCCGTTCCGCTCAGGCGCCTCGCCGACCTCGGCGTCTCCCGCGTCAGCTTCGGACCCGGCACCCTCGGCCTCACCCTCGCCCACCTCCAGGCCGCCGCGACCCAGCTCACGGCGCTCGGCGACTACCCCGAGGAGCTCGGCTTCCAGTACTGAGCCCCACCCGCGCGTACCCGCCCCACCCCGTACCAAATGCAGGAGAAACCGCGTCGAGTCACACATCGGCGCGGAAGCACGGCCCTCGCGCCGCAGATCTCCTGCATTTGGTACGCGGGACGTTGAGCCTTCCCCCGCGCGGTGGCCTCAGCGTATGGTCGCTGCATGAGTGATCGTCGCCCGATTGGATTCTGGCTCAAACTCGTCGACCGCCTGATCGACGAGCAGTTCGCCCTCACCCTCGACGAGCACGGAATCACGCGGCGCCAGTGGCAGCTGCTGAACGTGCTCGCGTCCGGTCCGGCCAGCGTCGAGCAGCTCGACGCCGAGGTGGCGCCGTTTTTACAGGCGGCTACGGATGACTCGCCAGCCGAGTCATCCGTAGAGCACCTGACCGAACTCATCGAGAGCGCATGGGTCAACGCCACCCCGACCGGCTATGAACTGACCGAGCGTGGCGCGGCGGCGCTCGCGCGGCTCGAGGTCGTTGTCGCGGATCAGCGCACCCGCAGCACCGAGGGAGTCTCCGAGCAGGAGTACCTCACGACGGTCGGGGTTCTCGAACGCGTCGCCCGCAACCTCGGGTTCGAGGCGTGAAGACGCTTCTCGCCGCCATGCTGGTCGCGGGGGTCATCTCCGGATGCATCGCCGGAGCGTTCTCGATGGCGTCGTACGTCGGCGAGCCGTTCTACGAACTGGCTCTGATGTTTGCGGTCGTGTTCATGTTCGCTGTTTCGGTCATCATGGCGCTCCTCGCTTTCGCCGCCTTCCGCATCGGCAGGGCATTCGCAGTGCGGTCACGCGCCGGGGATAGTTGGGCCGTGATCATCGGTTTCACCTCGGCGGTCGTCGTCGGCGTTCTGGCGGTGGGCACGGCCGCACTCGCGCTCGACTTGTTCAGCCCCGAGAACTATCTGTGGCCGACCGTCTCGGCCCTGGGTGGCACGCTGTGCGCCGGGGCCCTCACGCTGTTGCTGCGCAACGAGCCGAGAGCGATCACACTCCCGCGCGTCTAGGCCCGCTCGGTGCTCGCCCGTACGTGCATCCGTTCGCCCTGCCGCCCGAACAGGCTGAGGAACTCGACGCTCTCGTCACCGGCCCGGCCGAACCAGTGCGGCACGTGGGTGTCGAACTCGGCGGCCTCGCCAGCGGGCAGGATGATGTCGAGCTCGCCCAGCACCAGCCGCAGCTTGCCCTTGATCACGTACATCCACTCGAAGCCCTCGTGCGTCTTCTGGCTCGGCTCCCCCTGAGGGGCGTTCGCCGGGATCACGTGCTTGAACGCCTGCAGGCCGCCGGCGTCGCGGGAGAGCGGCAGGATGATGTGCCCGTGCCGCTTGATCGGCCGGATGTGGATGCGCGGGTCGCCCGTGGCGGGCGCTCCGACGAGCTCGTCGAGCGGGACGCCGTGCGCCCGGGCGAGCGGCAGCAGCAACTCGAGGTTCGGGCGGCGCTGTCCGGACTCGAGCCGGGAGAGCGTGCTCACCGAGATGCCGGTCGCCGCCGAGAGGTCGGCGAGCGTCACGCCCCGCCGCTGCCGTACGGCGCGCAGCCGTGGTCCTACCGCCGCGAGTACGCCGTCTGTCGTGTCATCCATGCGGCTATCTTGCCAGACCAGCAACGCAGCTTGTCGAATCGGCCAGCTTCGATTCACCATGAGCTATGACGAATTCAAAATTTGACGTGGTGATCATCGGCGGCGGACCGGCCGGGCTGAGCGGGGCCGTGGCGCTGGGACGTGCGCGTCGCTCGGTCGTGGTCGTCGACTCGGGCGAGCCGCGCAACGCCCCTGCGCACGCGGTGCACAACTTCCTCACGCGCGACGGGACGAGCCCCGCCGAACTGCGGCGCCTCGGCCGCGAGGAGGCTCGGGCGTACGGCGCGGAGCTGGTGGACGCGCGCGCAGACGGCGTGCAGAGAACGGATGACGGCTTCGCCGTGAGACTGTCGACCGGATCGGTGGTCACCGGGCGCCGGTTGCTCGTGACGACCGGGCTCGTCGACGAGCTGCCCGAGGTCGAGGGCCTGCGCGAGCGCTGGGGCGTGGACGCTCTGCACTGCCCGTACTGCCACGGCTGGGAGGTGCGCGACCGGGCGATCGGCGTGCTCGCGAGCGGACCGCGGGCGTTCCATCAGGCGCTGCTGTTCCGACAGTGGAGCCCGGACATCACACTCTTACTCAACGGCCAGGCCCTGCCCGAGGCCGAGCAGCTCGAACTGCTGGCGGCGCGCGGCATCAAGGTGGTGGAAGGACGGGTCGAACGGCTGGTTGTGGAGGACGACACGCTCGTCGGTGTCGAGCTGGCGGGCGGCAGCGTTCACGCGCTCGAGGCGCTCGTCGTCGGAGCGCCGGTGTCGGTGCGGGCCGGGCTCCTCGTCGACCTCGGACTCGAACTGGCCGAGCACCCGATGGGCATGGGCCTGTACGTCGCGACCGACGCGAGCGGCGCGACATCGCTGCCGGGCGTCTGGGCCGCCGGAAACGTGACCAACCTCGCCGGCCAGGTCATCACCTCGGCGGGCGAAGGCCTGTGGGCGGGCGCGCAGATCAACGCCAGCCTCATCGCGGACGACGAGCGGGACGCGCTGGAGGCCTACCGCGCCGCTCGTTAGGCGGGAGTGAGCCCGCGGACGTCGGTCGGAATCGCTACGCGCTGACGAAGGCGAACCAGATGAGCAGCATGGTGACGAAGAATCCGCTGAGGAAGTTGAGGGCGAGGAACTTCTTCCAGCCGCGGTTGGCCGACTCGGCCGCGTCATCCGAAATCGACCAGAACGGCGCGCAGACCACGACGTAGGGCAGCGCGAGGATCGCGGCGAGCGGCCCGGGCCATTCGGTGAACAGCAGCAGCACACCGGCGAACCAGTAGGCCAGCACCGCGATCCGCACCGTCGCCTTCGCACCGATGACCGTGGCGATCGACGAGATATCGGCCTCGCGGTCGGCGATCACGTCTTGCACCGCACCGAACGCGTGCGAGGCAAGCCCCCACAGGAAGAACGCGGCGAGAAGCATCCACAGTTGCGGCGTGAAGGCCGCGCCGGCGAGCACCAGTCCGTAGATTGCCGGGGAGACGAAGTGCGTGCTCGAGGTGATCGAGTCGACGAACGGGCGCTCCTTGAAGCGCAGGCCCGGCGCCGAATAGGCGATGACAGCGAAGACGCTGACCGCGAGCACCAACCAGGAAAGGGGGTTACCGACGACCAGGAGAAATACCAGGAACGGAACGTTGGTGAGCAACGCCGCCCACAGCGTGGGCTTGTGCATGCTGCGGTCGAGCAGCGCGCCCTCGACACCGCCCTTGCGCGGGTTGCGCAGGTCGCTCTCGTAGTCGAACACGTCGTTGATCCCGTACATCGCGAGGTTGTACGGGATGAGGAAGTAGATGGTGCCCACGACGAACACGAGGTCGACCTCGCGCACCGTCATGAAATAGGCGGCTGCGAAGGGGAACGCCGTGTTGATCCAGCTGAGCGGTCTCGACGAGACGAAGAGCGCCCTAAGCATTGGCTCTCCTCGCGTGGCTCGCGCCGCTCGAGCGACCCGTGCCGCTCGCGCGACCCGTGCCGCTCCCGCGACTCGACGGGCCGAGCAGGTGCCAGAGCGACGGCAGCAGGACGACCGCGGCGATGGCGTAGGCGAAGTCTTCGAGCGGGGCGATTCCGACGAATGCGCCGCTGATGAGGTCGGGGTCGTAGTCGACCAGGCCGATGCCGATCATCACGTTGTCGAAGACGGCCGTCGTGACGAGCAGCACGATGCCGGCGAGTGCGAGCGCCCGCCACCGCGGCGCGCGGCGGGTCAGCACCGCGGCGAGCGCGACCAGCGCGACGGCCGCGAGGAAGAACGCGTTGAGCGACCAGTAGGTCATGCGCGCTCCGCCCCGTGCGACAGCACCCGTGACGCGGCGGCGTAGAGGTTCATCGTCACATAGACGAGCAGCGTGAGGAAGAACAGCTCCTCGACCGGCAGCTCGGGCGCGACCTGCACACCGGTCATAAACGCCGTCTCGCCGCGGAAGAAGATCCCGAGACCGATGCCGAACAGGTCCCAGACGACGAAGAACACCAGGCCCGCGAGCGTGACGATCGTCGCCCGGCGGGCGTCCGCCCAGAAGTACAGCCGGAAACGCCGGTCGAGCATGACCATGCCGGTGAGGGCCACGAGCAGCGCGGCCAGGTAGATCAGACCCATCAGACGGTGGCCTCGAGCGGTTCGGGCAGCGCCTCGGTCGAGGTGTCGCCGCGCAGGCGTTTCACGAGGATCTCGGCGCTGATGAGGCACATCGGCAGACCGATTCCCGGGATGGTCGAGCCGCCCGCGTAGTACAGGCCCTCGACCTTCTTGCTCTTGTTGCCCTCGCGGAAGAACGCGCTCTGCTTGAGGATGTGCGCCGGGCCGAGCGCGGTCCCACGCCAGGCGTTGAGGTCCGCGGCGAAATCGCCGGGGCCGACCGCTCGCCGCACGGTGATGCGTGAGGCGAAGTCGGGGATGCCCGTCCACGAGCCGATCTGGTCGATGATCACGTCGGCGAGCGCCTCGATGCGCGCATCCCCGCCCTTGCCGATGCTCGGGTCGGCGGGGATCGGGACGAGAACGAACACGTTCGAGCTGCCCTCGGGCGCGACATCCGGATCGACGCCGCTCGGCTTGCAGACGTAGATCGACGCGGGGTCGGGCACCGCGCTCGGCGTGCCGAAGATGTCGGCGAAGCCCTTCTCCCAGCGGTCGGTGAACAGCAGTGTGTGGTGCTCGAGCTCGGGCAGGTCGCCCTCGACGCCCAGGTAGAGCAGCAGCGCGCTCGGGCCAGGAACACGCTTGTCCCAGTGGGCGGCCGGGTAGCTCTGGTGCTGCGGGCCGAGCAGCCGCGTCTCGGTGTGGTGCAGGTCGGCCGCCGAGACCACGATGTCGGCGTCGAGCGTGAGTGCCTCCCCGCCCACCTTGTACTCGACGCCCGTCGCGACGCCGTCGACCACGACGATGCGGGATACGGATGCGCCCGTCGTGATGACCACGCCCTCTTTACGGGCGAGGTCGACGATGCTCTCGATCACCCGGGTGAATCCGCCGAGCGGGTACAGCACGCCGTCGCTCAGGTCGAGGTGGCTCATCAGGTGGTAGAGGCTCGGCGTGATGTACGGCGACGAGCCGAGCAGCACCGCCGGGAATCCGAGGATCTTGCGCAGACGGTCGTCGCGCACCGTCTTGGCGACGAGCCTGGACAGCGACATCGTGAGCAGTCGGGCGAGCTTGCCCGTGCGCTTCACCACGTCGGAGGTCAGCAGCGGGCGAAGGTCGGCGAAGGTCGTGTAGAGGAACTTCTTCTTCGCCATGTCGTAGGTGTCGAGCGCCGAGTCGAGGTAGGCGGCGAGTTTTTTGCCCGCGCCCTTCTCGATCGACTCGAAGATCTCGATGTTCTCGTCGCGGTCGGCCGAGATGTCGATCGGCTCCGCCCGGCCCTCGAAGTAGACGCGGTAACCGGGATCGAGGGTTACCAGCCGCAGCTGCTCGTCGGACGAGCTGCCGAGCAGCTTGTAGAAGTGGTCGAACACCTCGGGCATAAGGAACCACGACGGTCCGGTGTCGAAGCGGAAGCCCTCGCTCGACCACGATCCGGCGCGGCCGCCGAGGTCGTCCTTCTGCTCGAGCAGCGTCACGCTGTGCCCGTCGCGGGCGAGCAGGGCGGCCGAGGCGAGGCCGCTGATGCCTCCCCCGATCACGACGACGCGGCTCATGCCTTCGCCTTCGCGCCGAGCACGGCGCCGGTGGCGATGCGCAGTTTCACGGGGTTCGGCACGCGGATGCGCGTGGTGCGCAGGCGCTCGGCCGGGGTGGCGCGCAGCCGCACCGAGAGCTCGGCGAAGAGGCCCTGTGCGAGCGCGACGGCCTTGCGGCTCGAGGCCGGCAGTTCGGGGATGATCGACGCGGAAAGGCGGAGGTCGTTGTCGATGTCGTCGAGGAGGCGGATCTTGTCTTCTTCCGTAAATGAGTCGACGCTGACGCCGGGGAAATAGCTCCGCCCCAGCGTCTCAAAATCGGCTGCGAGATCGCGCAGAAAGTTGACCTTCTGGAAGGCCGCGCCGAGGGCTCGGGCGCCGCGCACGAAGCGCTCGTTCTGCTCGTCGCTCAGCGACTGCCCCAGGAGGAACGCGCGCAGGCACATGAGGCCGACGACCTCGGCCGAGCCGTAGACGTAGCGGTCGAAACTCTCCGCGTCATGCTCGGTCGCCGTGAGGTCGGTACGCATCGATTCGAAGAACGGCGCGGTGTACTCGGTGCCGAATCCGGTCTCGCGCGCGGTGAGCGCGAACGCGTGCACCACGAGGTTGGAGCTGAATCCCTCCGCCATCGCGGCATCGGTCTCGCGTTCCAGTTCGTTCAACTGCCGGGCCGCGCCCGCGCGGTCGAGGCCCGATTCGACGGCGGCGCCGTCGACGATCTCGTCGGCCACCCGCACCAGCGCGTAGATGTTCTCGACGTGTTGCCGCACCCCGGGTCCGAGCAACCGTGCGGCCATACCGAACGACGTGGAGTAGCGGCGGATGACGACACTCGCGGTTTCCTCGGCGACGCGGTCGTACAGGCCGCGGCGGCTCACTTGACCCGTCCGAGCACGGCATCCACGACGGGGTGCAGCTCTATGCGCAGCGCGGGCGGGATGTGCGGCTCGGCGAGCCGCGCGAGAGCGCGGTTGGCGTAGTAGCGGGCGAGTCCCTCGGCAAACGAGCGCGCTCCGCAGTCGATGAGTACCTGACGCACGGCCTCGGCCTCCTCGGGCGTGAGGTCGTGCTTGCCGATCAGCGGCTCGATCGACTCCCACTCGGCGGTGCTCGTGGCGTAGGAGATCATGACCGTGCGCTTGCCCTCGCGCAGGTCGCCCATCGTCGTCTTGCCGGTCTCGGCCTCCTTGCCGAACACCCCGAGCAGGTCGTCGACGAGCTGGTAGGCGATGCCGATCTCGCGGCCGAAGTCGCCCAGGGTCTGGATGACCTCCTCGGACGCCCCGGCGAGGATTGCCCCGGCCTGCAGCGGGCACTCGAACGAGTAGACGGCCGTCTTGAGCCGCTCCATGGTGAGGATGTCGTCGACGCGGGGGACCTCAGCCGTGATGGAGAAGTCGACGTCGATCAGTTCGCCGGCGGCGGACGCGAACAACGCGTCATCCATCACCTCGAGGAGCCTCGAACGCACCACGTCCGAGACACCGCTGCGGTCGATCAGCCGGTAGGAGTTGAACAGTGCCAGGTCGCCGGCGATCACGGCGGCCGAGATGCCGCTGTGCTCGGCCACCTTCTCACTGCTGCCCGCCTTGCGCGCGGCGTCGCGGTAGCTGCCGGAGATGTTGGCGACGCCCCTGCGCACGAAGTCGTGGTCGATCACGTCGTCATGCACGATAAGCGCGGTGTGCAGCAGCTCGAACGCGGCACCGACGTAGGCGGCGGCCTCGAGGTCGGTGCCTCCGAGCGACTGGTAGGCGCCCATCACCATGCGCGGGCGGAATCTCTTGCCGCCGATCGTGTTGCTCTCGAGGGTTGTCCACAGCTGCACATACTGCTCGCCGAAGGCGGCGGCGCGGTTCTTGGCTAGGCTGAAGAAGCGTTCGAGCACGACGTCGACCTGCGCCTGCCTCGCAATTGAGACGGAAATCAGGTCGGGACCATTCATTTGAGCAGAATACCTCGACCATGAGCCAGACCGAACAGGTAGTCCTCCTATCTGACGACGGTTACCCTATCGGCACCGCCGACAAGGTCGCCGTTCACACGCACGACACCGCGCTGCACCTCGCGTTCTCCTGCCACGTCATGAACGAAGCCGGTGAGGTGCTGGTTACGCGGCGCGCATTGAGCAAGCTGACCTGGCCAGGCGTCTGGACGAACTCCTTCTGCGGACACCCCGGCCCGGGCGAGTCGATGGAAGACGCGATCGCGCGACGCGCCGAACGCGAACTGGGAATCACCATTTCGAGACTGGAAGTCGTTCTGCCCGACTTCCGTTATCGCGCCGTCGACGCATCCGGGATCGTCGAAAACGAGGTCTGCCCGGTTTATCGGGCGTACACGACGGATGCCGTGGCTCCCGCCGCCGACGAAGTGTCCGAATTCGAGTGGGTCGAGCCGCAATCACTGCGCAACGCCGCGGCGGCCGCACCCTTCGCCTTCAGCCCCTGGCTCGTCTGGCAGCTCGACGAGCTCTCCGCCCAGCCCGCACCGGCTGATTCGCCCACAACACCCGAGGACACCCAATGACATCCATCGCCAGCATCATCGACCACACGCTACTCAAGCCCGAGGCGACCGCCGCCGACGTCGAGGCCCTCATCGCCGAGGCCGCGGAATTCGGCACCTTCTCGGTGTGCGTCTCCCCCTCGATGCTGCCGCTCACCGTGCCGGCCTCGCTCAAACTGGCCGTCGTCTGCGGCTTCCCGTCGGGCAAGCACACCACCGCGGTGAAGACCGCCGAGGCCGAGGAGTCGATCGCCCTCGGCGCCGACGAGATCGACATGGTGATCGACGTCGGAGCCGCCAAGGCCGGCCGCTTCGACCTGGTCGAGGCCGACATCGCGTCGGTGCGCTCGGTCATCCCGGCGCCGCGCATCCTCAAGGTGATCATCGAGTCGGCCGCGCTCACCGACGACGAGATCGTCGCCGTGTGCGAGGCCGCCGTGTCGGCGGGCGCCGACTTCGTCAAGACGTCGACGGGCTTCCACCCGACGGGCGGCGCCACGGTCGAGGCCGTCGCGCTGATGTCGGCCACGGTCGCGGGGCGCGCGGGCGTGAAGGCCAGCGGGGGAATCCGCTCGTTCGAGACCGCGCAGGCGATGATCGCCGCCGGGGCCACCCGCCTCGGCGTCTCCGGCTCGCGGCAGGTGCTGGCCGAGGAGGCCGGCGCCGCAGCAGCAGCCCCGGTCGACGGCGCCTACTAGCTGGCTGCACCGGCCCCGCGACATCCGCCGGCCCTGCGTACCAAATGCAGGAGATTCCGGGGCGAGTCACACGTTAGGTGCGATCGGCGCCCCTCGCCGGCGAGTTCTCCTGCATTTGGTACGGGGCGAACGACGCCGGCTACTTGCCGGGGCGACCGGCCTCGGTGTCGGAGACGTCGGTGTGCACGAAGTTCTGGAACGACCGGCTCGCCGTCGGGCCGCGCTGGCCCTGGTAGCGCGAACCGTAGATGCCCGACCCGTAGGGGTTCTCGGCGGGGCTGGTCAGGCGCATGAAGCAGAGCTGGCCGATCTTCATGCCGGGCCACAGCTTGATCGGCAGTGTCGCCACGTTCGACAGCTCGAGGGTGACGTGTCCGCTGAAGCCGGGGTCGACGAAGCCGGCCGTGGAGTGGGTCAGCAGCCCGAGGCGGCCGAGCGAGCTCTTGCCCTCGAGGCGCGCGGCGATGTCGTCGGGCAGAGTCACCAGCTCGTAGGTCGAACCGAGCACGAACTCGCCCGGGTGCAGGATGAACGGCTGGTCAGCCTCCACCTCGACCAAGTGCGTGAGGTCGGGCTGGTCTTCGGCCGGGTCGATGAACGGGTACTTGTGGTTGTCGAACAGCCGGAAGAACCGGTCGAGCCGCACGTCGACGCTCGACGGCTGCACCATCCCGAGCTCGAGCGGGTCGAGACCGATGCGTCCGTCGGCGAGTTCGGCCTTGATGTCCCTGTCAGAAAGCAGCATGGCTGACATTCTATTGAGACGGATGCCGCGGCCAGCGCCACCACCTACACTTGCTCTCGAGCCGTTCCGCGCGAGCGGCCCACGCGGATGTAGTTCAATGGCAGAACTTCAGCTTCCCAAGCTGATAGCGCGGGTTCGATTCCCGTCATCCGCTCCACGAGTGTCCGGAAGTGCGAGTCTCCTACACTCGGACTCGTGTACAACAACCCTCAGCTCACGGCCATTTACAACCGCCGGACCAACGTTCTCGCGATGTCCTCGCTGATCGCGGCGTTCTTCGTCCCGCCCGTCGCGATCGTGCTGGGCCACGTCGCGCTGCACCAGCTCGCCCGCGGCACACAGACCGGCCGGGGTATCGCGATCGCGGGCCTCGTGATCGGATATCTCGGCACGGTCGTGCTTCTCGTGGCGGCCGTCGGGCTCGTCGTCTGGCTCGGCGCGTCCCGCTAGGCGCGTCCCGCTAGGCGAGCGTGCGCGCCATCTCGGGACGAGCGCTATTGCGCGCCGTGGCGCGGTTGTCCCGGGATGGCGCGCACACCGCCCGAGCGAACGCGTCGGCGGCCGCTTGGTTCAGGTGCCCGTTTGTCGGCAGGCTCTCACCGTGGCAACGATTCCGGCCGCCACGGCCGCCGGCTGTTCGAGGGCGCCGAAGTGGCCGCCCGCAGCGGGCTCGCACCACACGCGGAGGCCCGGGAACCGTCGCTCCGCCCAGCGCCTCGACACCCAGGGCACCTCGTCGGGGAACATGATGGCTCCGGTGGGAACGGTGATGGGCACCGGATTCGCGTCGGTGAAGTATCGGCTGACGTCGTCGATGCTCTCCCGGTACAGCCGAGCCGACGTGCCCGCGGTTCGCGTGAACCAGTAGATCGACGCCGCATCGAGGATGTCCACGTCGGCAACCCCCGGAACACCTGCCCACTGGGCGTACTTCTCCCCGATCCAGGCGAGCAGGCCGAGGGGCGAGTCGGCGAGGGCGTACGCGATCGTCTGCGGGCGCGTGGCGTGCACGGCGGAATACGCGCTGCCTTCCGCGCCCCGTGTCTGCAAGCGCTCCAGCGCCCGGGTCTCCGCAGCGGTCGAATGGCTGGCCGTCGCCGGATCGGGTGGCGCCAACGGGGGGATGAGCGTCAGGCCCAAAATCCGTTGCGGATGCCGTCGGCCGAGTTCGGCCGACACGCTCGTCCCCCAGTCGCTGCCGGCCGCGAAAAACTGTTCGAACCCGAGCGCCGCCATCAGCTCCACCCACGCGTCCGCGACGCGCTCGACCCCCCAGCCGGTCTCGGCCGGGATTCCGCTGAAGCCGTACCCGGGCAGCGACGGAACGACGACGGTCATGGCATCGCCCGCGTCGCCGCCGTAGCTCGCGGGGTCGGCGAGCCGGCGGGCGACCTCCAGGTACTCGGCGAACGTGCCCGGCCAGCCGTGAGTCAGTACGATTGCGGGGCGCTCAACCTCGGATTGTCCGAGCACGACCGCGTGCACGTCGAGCCCGGCCGCCTCCACCAGAACCTGCGGGTGGCTGTTGAGCCGCGCCTCACGGGCGCGCCAGTCATAACCCGTTCGCCACGTCTCGGACAACCGCTCCAGCCAGCCACGAGGAACCCCGGATGCCCAACCCGGTTCGTTCTCGGCGACCGGCCATCGCGCCGCGTCGAGTCGCCGCCCCAGCTCCTCGAGCTCGGCGTCGGGAATCTGGATCCGGAACGGCCGCACAGGATGATTCTCGCGTAACCCCGGGGCGTGTGGGCGCCATCTCGGGACGAGCGCTACAGCGCGCCGTGGCGCGGTCGTCCCGAGATGGCGCCCACACCGCCGCACCGCCGCAGCCCGCAGCCCGCAGCAACCCGCGCTAGACCGCCAGCGCCGGGTAGTCGGTGTAGCCGGCCGCGCCGGGGCCGTAGAAGGTCGACGGGTCGGGCTCGTTCTCGTCGGCCGCGGCCTTCCAGCGCGCCACGACGTCGGGGTTCGCGATGGCCGCACGGCCGATCGACACGGCGTCGGCCAGGTCGGCGGACGCGATCGCGAACGCCTCGTCACGGGTGGTCGGCGAAGCGAAGCCCGTGTTCACGATGAACGGCGCGTTCACCCGCGAGCGGATGTCCTGGGCGAGCGCACCCGCGGGCTCGGGGTGCATGTAGTCGAGGAAGGCGAGGCCGAGCGGTGCAAGCGCGTCCGCGAGAAGGCCGTAGGTGATCGCGACATCCGCGGCATCGTCTTCGATAACGCCTTGGATGTTTCGTTCCGGAGAGATGCGCAGGCCCACCCGGTCGGCGCCCACCGCTTCGACGACGGCGGTGACGACCTCGACGACGAAGCGGATGCGGTTCTCGGGCGATCCGCCGTAGGCGTCGGTGCGGGTGTTCGAGCTGGGCGCGAGGAACTCGTGCAGCAGGTAGCCGTTGGCCGCGTGCACTTCGACGGCGTCGATTCCCGCGGCGAGCGCGCGGCGGGAGGCAGCGACGAACTCCTCGACGACCGCGGGCAGCTCGTCGAGGGCGATGGCCTCGGGAACCTGGTGCGCGGTCTTGCCGCTCGGGGTGCGCGTCTCGCCCTCGATCGCGATGGCGCTCGGCGCCACGCTGCGGGCGGCTCCGGAGATCTCGGTGTGGGTGACGCGGCCGGCGTGCATGACCTGCATGGCGATCAGTCCGCCGGCGGCGTGCACGGCGTCGGCGACGCGCGCCCAGCCCGCCTGCTGCTCGTCGGTGACGATGCCGGGCTGGCCGGTGAAGCCCTTCGCCTCGTCGCTCGTGAAGGTGCCCTCGGTCACCATCAGCCCGAGGCTCGCGCGCTGCTCGTAGTACTCGGCGATGAGCGGGGTCGGCACCCCGTCGTCTCCCGCGCGGACCCGCGTGAGCGGGGCCATCACCAGCCGGTTCGCGAGGTTCAGTGAGCCGAAGGTGACGGGGGTGAAGAGATCCATGGGGTCCTAACGGGTGGGGGTCCGGCGCGGAACGCGCCTACACGGTAACGCGGCAGGTGTCGTTTTGCATTCCCTGCCGCGTAACACTCGGTCACCCACAACTGATGATCGCGGCCGCCTCCCGCGCCACTACCGTCGGATCATCGAGCGAGGAGGCGTCATGCGCTGGGACATTTTCGGCGGTGTATTCGAGTACCTGTTTCTCTTGGTCGTCTTCGGCGCGTACCTGTTCATGTTCATCTGGATCGTGTACGACCTGTTCCGCGACCGGACGCTGGGCGGCTGGGCCAAGGCGGTCTGGCTGGTCTTCCTGGTCTTCGTGCCGTTTCTCACCGCGCTCGTCTACCTGATCGCCCGGGGCGCCGGCATGGCCGACCGGGCCCGCGCCCGTCCCGAGCAGGCGCCCGAGTACAGCGACGAGTACGTGCGTTCCGTCTCTTTCGCGAACCCGGCCGCCGAGATCGCCAAGGCCAAGACCCTGCTCGACCAGGGCATCCTCTCCGCGGGCGAATTCGATGCGCTCAAGGCGAAGGCGCTCGGTAAGAAGTTCTAGGCGTCTTCGCGCGTGCCCGTCTCCACCGCTGAGGCCGGCTCGGAGTCGCGCGTCTTGCGCAGGCTCGCGATCGTGGCGACGGCGATGGTCGCGCCGATGAAGAGCAGCGAGAACCAGATCGGGATCTCGGGGGCCCACAGCACGTTCTCTCCGCCATTCACGAACGGGAGCTCGTTCACGTGCAGGGCGTGCAGCACCAGCTTGACGCCGATGAAGCCGAGGATCACCGCGAGCCCCTGGGCCAGGTACACGAGACGCTCGAGCAGTCCGCCGATGAGGAAGAAGAGCTGGCGCAGCCCCATAAGCGCGAACGCGTTCGCCGTGAACACGATGTAGGCCTCTTCGGTGAGCCCGTAGATGGCCGGGATCGAGTCGACCGCGAACACGATGTCGACGAGCCCGATAGCGACGATGGTGAGCAGCATCGGCGTGAAGAAGCGCTTGCCGTCGATCTTCACCGAGATGCGGTCGCGGTGGTAGTCGTCGGTGATCGGCAGGATGCGGCGGGCGAACATAACGAGGCGTCCGTTGGCCGGGTCGCTTTCATGGTTGCCGAAGGCTTGACGCCAGGCGAGCACGAGCAGCAGGGCGCCGAAGATGTAGAAGATCCACGACACGTTTTCGATGAGGGTCGCTCCGACCGCGATGAACACCCCGCGCAGCACGAGGGCGATGATGATGCCGATCATCAGCACCTTCTGCTGGTAGGCCTTCGGCACCGCGAACCCGCTCATGATGATGAGGAAGACGAACAGGTTGTCGATCGACAGGGCCTTCTCGGTCACGTAGCCGGCGAAGTACTCGCCGCCGAAGTTCCAGCCCGAGGTGAGGCCGATCCCGACTCCGAAGAGCAACGCGAGGCTGATGTAGAACACCGACCAGCGCGCGGACTCGGCGATGCTCGGTTCGTGCGGCTTCCGGACGTGCACGAAGAACTCGTAGACGAAGAAGGCGATGGTGATGGCGATGGTGATGAGCCAGACGGCAGGGGTCACGTTCACGTGAAGTACTCCAAGGGGTAGCGGAAACAGAATCTAAAGTCTCATCCGCTGCTCCGCACCATTAGGTACTCGACAACCGTTGCTCCGGGACGCGTCTGCGGGTCCGTACTGACGAAGCTTCCGTGGTTGGATTACTCCCCTTATCGATACAAACCTATGAACCGAACCTGAGAATCCGATGCGCGTCGAGCGCCGGGGGTAGTCTCGATGGCAACACCCTAGGGGGCACTGATGGCCGAACTCGTTCCGATTCCCTCCCCCGGTGCCGCCGTCTACTACGGCCTGCCGGGTTCCCCCCTCGTGGTCATCGCCCACGACTGGTACGGACGGCTGCCGTGGCTCGAGCCCTACGCCACCGCACTCGCGAGCCAGGGCTACCGGGTGGTCGTGCCCGACTTCTACGGCGGATTCGCCACCATCGATCCCGAGACGGCCGCCGACCTACGCGACGATCTCGACACGGGCTCGGCTCTGGCTGCCATCGACGACCTCGTCGCCGAATCCCGGCTCGAGGGCTCGACCCGCGTCGGCCTCATCGGCTTTTCGATGGGTGGCTGGATCGCGCTGCTGCACGCCCAGGGCGGCGATGCGGATGCGGTGGTCGCCTATTACGCGACGCTCGGCACCGAGGAGCACGGCATCATTCCCTGCCCGGTGCTGCTCAACCTCGCCGAGAACGACGACTTCCAGCCGGGGGCCGAGCCGGAGTCGTTCGTCGCCCGTCTCGAAGACCACGGCACCCCCGTTACCGAGTACGTCTACCTGGGCACCGAGCACTCGTTCGCCAACGCGAATCTCTCGGGCGCACTCGACAACCGCTCGGCCGCGCTCGCCTTCGCCCGCACGGCCTCGTTCTTCGACAAGCACCTGGTCGACTGAACGCGGCAACTCGGGCAATACCGGCTACCGTAGATTTCGTGCCCATCTTCGAAGCCTCCACCGTGTCCGCCGTGATCGACCACATGAACAACGACCACCCGGAAGACAATCTGCTGATCGTGCGGGCCTTCGCAACCGCGGATGCCACGGCGGCGGTCATGAGCGACGTGGACGACCTCGGCGGCACCTGGACCTACGAGGCGGGCGACGCGACCGCCGAACTCACCGTGCCGTGGCCCGCGCCCATCACCGAGCGCGCCGAGATCCGCCGCGAGATCGTCGCCCTCTACGACACCGCCTGCGCTCGCCTCGGCGTCGAGCCCCGCCCGCACTAGTCGTGCCGCGTCAGCTCCGCGCGATCACGGCCTCGCCGAACCGCCTCGTCGCGCTTCTCGTCGGTGCCGTCTACGTGCTGCTCGGGTTGGTCGGTTTCGCTGCGAGCTGGGGTGCCGACTTCTTCGCCCCGCACGGCGGGCTGCTGCTCGGTGTGCAGGTCAACGGCTTCCACAACCTCGTGCACCTGGCGATCGGGGCCGCGCTCGTGGCGTGCGGCCTGGCCGCCGCGGGCGTCGCGAGAACGGGCAACGCGGTGATCGGCACGGTGGTGCTGCTGCTCGCGCTGGTGGGGCTGTTCCTCGTCGGCTCGCCGGCTAATCTGCTCGCCCTGAACGGCGCGGGCAACGTGCTGCATTCCGGAACGGCGGTCGTTCTGCTCGCGGTGGGCCTCGGTGCCGACAAGGGCGATTCCCAGAAAAAGGGTTCTGAACCGGCCACCCGCACTCGCTAGTATTAGGGTAACCTAACCAACCCGTACGGAGTGCCATCGTGTCTGTTGTTCTTCCCTTCTCCCAGGCACTCCGCGAGCGAACACGCGGCGGGCACAGCGCCAGCGAGGGCGCGCATTTTATGGACGACCTGATGACCGGCAAGGGGTCGCGCGACGACTACATCTCGCTCGTCGCCCAGCACTACTTCATCTACGAGGCGCTCGAGGCTGCCGCGGAGAAGATGCGGGATGACGCGGACGCCGCACCGTTCATCACCCCGCAGCTCACCCGCCTGCCCGCCCTCGAGAGCGACCTGCGCTTCCTGCTCGGCGACGACTGGCGGTCCCGCATCACCCCGCTGCCGACGACCACCCGCTACGTCGACCGACTGCGAACCGTCGCGGCGACCTGGAGCGGCGGGTTCATCGCCCACCACTACACGCGCTACCTCGGTGATCTCTCGGGCGGCCAGATCATCCGCACGCTCATGCAGCGCCAGTTCGGCTTCGAGACCAACGGCGTCGGGTTCTACCTCTTCGACCAGATCGCCAAGCCGAAGGAGTTCAAGGACGTCTACCGCGCGCAGCTCGACGCCGTGTCCTGGAGTGAAGAGGAGCGCGAACGCGTGATCGACGAGGTGATGATCGCCTACCGGTTCAACACCGAGCTGTTCGTCGACCTGGCCGAGGCGAAGGCGAGCGCCGTCGCCTAGCTACGCTTCGATCGCCGGTACCGCCGTGGCGCGTTCCATGAACCGCTGCACGTGTTCGTCGACGATGATGTCGCTGGGGCGCAGGTTGCGGCTCAGGTAGAGCCCGTCGAGCGCGCTGATGCGGCTGAGGGCCACATAGGTCTGGCCGGGCGCGAACGAGCGCTGGCCGAGGTCGACGATCGCGCGGTCGTAGGTCTTGCCCTGCGACTTGTGGATGGTGACGGCCCACGCCAGCCGCAGCGGGAACTGGGTGAACTCGGCGACGATGTCTTTCTTCAGCGCCTTGGTCACGGCCGAGTACGAGTACTTGTACTTCTCCCACACGGCCGGCTGCACCTGGTGCACCTCGCCGTCGATCTCGACGTGCACGAACTGGTCGATCTTGGTGACGGTTCCGACTGACCCGTTGACCCAGCGCTGGTCGGCGTCGTTGCGCAGAAACATCACCTGCGCGCCGATCTTCAACTCGAGCGCCTCGTCGGCGGGGAAGGCGCGGCCGCCGAACTCGCCGGTCACCTCGGCCTTGGCCGTGAGCACCTTGCCGGGAAGGCGGGCCAGGGCAGTCGCGTTGATGCGGTTCACCGCGGCGTTCGTGGTCGCGAGCGTGATGATGCCCTCGCCCGGCGCATCCCGGGCACCCGTGGTGTTCAGCCGTTCGGCGATCTCGGCGGTGACCCGGCCGTGCCGCACGGCGTTGAGCATGTACTTGAACTCGCCCTCGTGCTGGCGGTGGATCGTCGTGAGCTCGTAGATCTTGAGGTCGGCTTCGTCCCACACCTTGGCGTCGAAGAACCACATCGAACGGTACTGGTCGGCGAAGTAGGCGCGCTCGTCGGCGTCGCCCGGCACGGGGGCCAGCTGGTACGGGTCGCCGAACAGGATGACCTGCACGCCGCCGAACGGCTCGCGTTTGCGCTGGCGGGCCTGGCGCAGGCTGCGGTCGAGGGCGTCGAGCAGGTCGGCGTTGACCATCGAGACCTCGTCGATCACGAGCGTGTCGATCGTGTTCAGCAGCTTGCGCACCTCGGCGGTGTGCTCGATCTCGTGGTCGGCGATCACACCGATCGGCAGCCGGAACAGCGAGTGGATCGTCTGGCCGCCCACGTTGAGCGCCGCGACGCCGGTGGGCGCGCAAATGACCACCTGCTTCGACGTGTTCCACGACAGGTGGTTGAGCAGGGTCGATTTTCCAGTGCCCGCGCGGCCGGTGACGAAGATGTTCTCCTGCGTCGTCTCGATCGCGGCGAACACGGCCGCCTGCTCGGGGGACAACGAGGGCGCGTTCACTCCCCCAATCTACCCGCTGCGCGCGGGCGGCTCAGGTGCCTGTCCACAGCGAAAGTTAGGATGTGACCATGCGCCGCACCGTAATCACCTGGTCGGCCGTGATGGCCCTGCTGCTCGCGGGATTCGGCGCGTCCGTCCTCGCCCTGAACGCCGACCTCTACAGCGCGCACGGCTTCGTCGGCCGCTACCTCGACGCCCTCCAACGGCACGACAGCGCCGCCGCCCTGGCCCTGCCGGGCGTGGGTAGCGGCAACGACACGGCGGCCGAGCTGCTGGCATCCGACGCGATGGGCGACCTCGACGACGTGCGCACGGTGAGCGACACCGAGGAAGCCGACGGGCGGCACACCGTCGTCGTCGAGTACACGGCCTCCGCACCGGACGGTTCCCAGTCGACTACCGGCACTACCGAATTCGTGGTGGCGCCCGACGGCATCCGCTTCGGCCTCTTCCCCAGTTGGCGCTTCGTGACGAGCCCCATCAACTCGCTGTCCGTGACCGTGCTGCACGACCAGGACTTCCAGGTGAACGGGCACGATGTCACCTCTTCGGCAGAGCCGGACGCGCCCGCCTCCTTCCAGGTGTTCGCGCCCGGGCTCTACGTGCTGAAGCACGAGTCCACCTACCTCGCGTCGACGAGCGTCACCGCGGCGGTCACGCAGATAGGCGAGATTTCGGATGTCACGGTGGACGTCCAGGCCAACGAGGCGTTCGTCGCCGAGGTGCAGAAGCACGTCACGGCCTACCTCGGCGAGTGCACCACGCAGGAGGTGCTGATGCCCACCGGTTGCCCGTTCGGCCAGCAGCTGTCGAACCGTGTCGTCGGCACCCCGCAGTGGAGCATGGTCTCCGACCCGCTCGTGACGATCGTGCCCGGCACCCCGTCGGGCACCTGGTCGGTTCCGAAGACGCCGGCGATGGCGCACCTCGTGGTCGACGTGCGATCGCTCTTCGACGGCCGGGTCACGACCTTCGACGAGGACGTACCGTTCGACGTGCAGTACGCGCTCACGTTCGAGCCGGGAAACAAGCTGCTGATTACGGCCGTGTACGAGTAGGAGTGGTCGACCTCGCGGCGAGCATCTCGTTGTAGGCCTCGAGTTCGGCGTCGCCGTCGCGGTCGGCCTTGCGGTCGTAGCGCTTCGAGTCGCGCTCGTCGCTTCGCGACCACATGATCGCCACGGCGATCGCGAGCGCCACCGTCGGGATCTCGCCGACGCTCCACGCGATGCCCCCGCCGGCCTGCTGGTCTTCGAGCGCGCTGATGCCCCAGCCCATGGCGCCGTACCAGTCGGCGAGCAGCAGGCCGGTTCCGGTCATCAGCGAGAGGCCGAAGAACGCGTGGAAGGCCATCGTCGCGAGCAGCACGAGCAGGCGGAGTGGGTAGGGAGCCTTGTGCGGCGACGGGTCGACGCCGATGAGCGACTGCACGAACAGGTACCCGCTGAGCAGGAAGTGGATGATCATCCACTGGTGGCCGAGGTGGTCGGTGGTCGCCCAGCGGAACAGCGGCGAGTAGTAGAAGACCCAGAGCGACGCGACGAAGATGCCGGCCGCCACCAGCGGCCGCGAGAGGAAGCCGAAGTAGGCGGAGTGGGTGGCGAGCATGATCCACTCGCGCGGGCCGCGGCTGCCGTCGTCGCGCTTGCGGATAGTGCGCAGGGCGAGGGTGATGGGCGCTCCGGGCACGAGCAGCACCGGAACCATCATGCCGAGGGTCATGTGCGCGAGCATGTGCGCGCTGAACAGGTATTTCTCGTACTCGTTCACGCCACCGTTGGTGATGTAGAACAGCAGGGCCATGCCCGCCACCCAGAGCACGGTGCGCAGGGCGGGCCAGGTGTCGCCGCGCTTCTTCAGCCGCCACACGCCCGCGAGGTAGAAGAACACGGCGAAGGCGCAGAACAGGCCCCAGAGCAGGTCGAAGTTCCAGATGGTGAACAGGTTCGTGAACGAGAAGGGCGGCGGCAGGGGCGCGCCGGTGAGGATCTCGGCCGGCGTCGCGCCGGTGTCGGCGGAGGCGGTCACCTCGAGCTGCGGCGTGGCCGTGCGGGCGAGTGCGGCAGCGACGCCCGAGGCGAGGCCCATAAACGCGATCTCGGCGGTGACGAGCCACCAGAAGTACTTGCGCTCCCCCGTGCTGGCGATGCGGCCGACGAGGTAGCGGCGCTGCACCACGCCGAACACGCCCAGGGCACCGAGAGCGGCCACCTTCACCAGCACGAGGATGCCGTACGGGGTGAGCAGGTTGTCGAGGGTTCCGACCCGGATCTCCGCGCTGACATACCCGGACGCCGCGACGACGACGAAGCTGATGAGCGCGAGGGTGGAGTAGCGGGCCAGCAGCGGAACGATGCGGCCGGTGTCGAGCGTGCGCGAGCTGAGCACGAGGGTCAGCAGCCCGCCCAGCCAGATCGCGGCGAACACGATGTGCAACCAGATCGCGCTCGTGGCGGCGTCGTGGCTCGCGGTGCCGCCGGCGTGTCCCTGCAGCGCCATCGGGATGAGCCCCATGACCGAGCCGACGGCCATCACCAGGACGAGCGTGTGGTTGCGCACCGCGAAGCAGAGAACCGTGAGGGCCGCCGCGATGAGGGTGGTGTACAGCCACGACTGGCCGAGTTCCTGCTGCGTCAGGAACTGGGCGAGCAGCTCGCCGAACCTGTCGTCGATCGAGAGCGGCTGCAGGTAGATCGTCATGAAGGCGAAGAAGCCGGTAGCCGCGGATGCCACGGCCCACACGGCAGCGGACGCGGCGGCGATATCGAGCGCCAACGAGTATTCCGGCTTGTCCCGGCTCATCCCGAAACTGGCGAGCATCAGCGCGCCGATGGTTCCCGCCGCTCCGAGGTTGACGAGGAGTTTCCCGATGGGCAGACCGAATCGCACGACCGGACCCGGATCGGCGATCGGCTCAGGCGCGACTCCCCCGCCGAACTGCAGCGCCGCGATGACGGAAACGAGTGCCACGAGGAGAAGGAGCGCTGGCCCCACTATCCGAACGGTTCGTGGCATCAGGCCAGTTTATCCGCGTCATCCTGAATGCCGCCCTCCGCTGCTCAGGTTTCGGAGTCGAACCGCTCGCGGGCCCGCTCCACCTGGGGCAGATTCTCGGTCGTCCAGCGCAGGAGCGCGTCGATGAGCTGGTTGAGGGTGTTCCCGACCGGGGCGATGCGGTACTCCACCGCGACCGGCCTCGACTGCAGCACGACCCGTTCGATCATGCCGTTGCGCTCCAGGCGGCGCAGGGTCGCGGTGAGCGACTTCTGCCCGACGACCGGGATGGCACGACGCAATTCGTTGAACCGCAGGGGCCGGGCGCACAGCTCGTCGAGAACCTGCAGCGACCACTTGTCGAGCACCTGGTCGAGCAGTTCGCGGTGGGGCGCGTCGACCTGCAGCAGGTCGGCGTCGGGATGGCTGGTGTCGTTCATGACACCTAGTCTCGTTGAAGTTCCCTTCGGACACCAAGTAGACAGGAGAAACCACTCACCACAACCGAAGGATCGACCAGTGACCGTTCAGACGTTCTCCCCCGACAACATGTTCCAGCCCGTGCCCTACAACCACGTCGCCGTCGGCACCGGCACCCGCCACGTGCACGTGGCCGGCCAGATCGCCCGCGACGGCGAGGCTAACCGCATCGCGACCGGCGATCTCGCCGGCCAGGTCGCCCAGGTGCTGCGCAACACGGCTCTCGGTCTCGCCGGTGCGGGCGCCACGTTCTCCGACGTCGTGCGCCTGCGGTTCTTCATGGCCCAGTCGGCGCCGGAGAAGTTCGGCGACTTCATGGCCGGGATCGCGCTGGTGGCGGAAGAGCTCGACCTGCCGCAGCCGCTCCCGCCCGTCTCGGTCATCGGTGTCGACTTCCTCTTCGAGCCGGACGTGCTCATCGAACTCGAGGCCTACGCCATCCTCGACTGAACGAGGCGTTAAACAGAAAGGGCGTCGACCTCACGGTCGACGCCCTCAACGTTCAAACGACTACTTGGAGTCCTTCGCTGCAGCCTTCAGCTTCGAGCCGGCGCTCAGCTTGACGCCGTAGCTCGCCTTGATCTCGATCGCTTCGCCCGTCTGCGGGTTGCGGCCGGCGCGAGCTGCACGGTGAGTGCGCTCCACTGCCAGCCAGCCCGGGATGGACACCTTCACGCCGTCGGCCACCGAGGTGGACAGTACGGAGAAGAGTGCGTCGACTACGCCGTTGACGGCAGCCTGGCTCTGGCCAGATGCTGCGGCAACTGCCGCGACGAGCTCGGTACGGTTTAGTGACTTGTCAGCCATGAATGTCCTCCTCGGACGTTGTGCAGTTGGGTGGTAACCGACTAAAAGTCGGTGAACCGGAAGAAATCTACCAGCTTGACTTGGTAATTCCGGGCAATTCGCCCCGGTGCGCCATATCGCGGAAGCGAACACGGCTTACACCGAACTGCGCGAGGTAACCGCGCGGACGTCCGTCGATGGCGTCGCGACCACGAACGCGCACGGGCGACGCGTTGCGAGGAAGCTTCTGCAGGCCGATGCGGGCCTCTTCGCGCGACTCGTCGGTTCCGGCGGGGTCGACGAGGGCCTTCTTCAGCTCAAGGCGCTTCGTCGCGTAGCGCGCGACGATGACCTTGCGCTGCTCGTTCTTTGCAATCTTGCTCTTCTTAGCCATGTTTAGCGCTCCTCACGGAATTCGACGTGCTTGCGCACTACAGGGTCGTACTTCTTGAGTACGAGGCGGTCGGGGTCGTTGCGACGGTTCTTCTTGGTCACGTAGGTGTAACCGGTTCCTGCCGTCGAACGAAGCTTGATGATCGGACGTACGTCTTGTGCCTTAGCCATTAGATCTTCACCCCACGAGCGAGGATGTCTTTGACGACAGACTCGATGCCACGGGCGTCAATAACCTTGATGCCCTTTGCGGAAAGCTGCAGCGTCACGTTGCGGCGCAGCGAAGGGACGTAGTACGTCTTCTTCTGTACGTTCGGGTCGAAACGACGCTTGGTGCGTCGGTGCGAGTGCGAAATGTTGTGCCCAAAGCCGGGAACGGCTCCGGTCACCTGGCAAGTTGCTGCCATGATTTCCTCCATTAGTCTCCGCAGCCGCGACACACCGAAGTGAGCCGTTGCTGCCCAAGAATTACTTGTCGGCGCGCATGGACCCTAAGTTTTTCCTAGGAAAGTCGGGGTCGGCGCACATGCGAGTGTAGATACCACTCAGCCAGCCATAAACACTACGGGTCTGAGGGTCCAATAGCAAGCCGAGTTCCGCGGAATCATGCGGAACGAGCCGGGTCAAGGGCGTGAACGCTACGCGTTCTCACGCTTCGTGCAGTTCGCACAGAGCCCGAACACGTCGACGATGTGGTTCGGCTCGGTGAACCCGTGCTCCGCGGCAACGTTCTTCGCCCAGAGTTCTACGGCATCCGCCTCGATCTCCACCGTCAGTCCGCAGTTTCGGCAGATCAGGTGGTGGTGATGGCTACCGGGGGTGCACGCCCGGAACAGGCTCTCGCCTTCCTGCTGCAGCGAGTCAGCTTCGCCCTCGACGGCGAGGTCGGCGAGGGCCCGGTACACGGTGGCGAGCCCGATGGGCGAGCCGGTGTTCTTCAGGTTCGAGTGAAGCGCCTGGGCGCTGACGAAACCTTCGGATGATCCGAGGGCTTCGCGAACGGCTTCCCGCTGCCAGGTATTGCGCTTCATATGACGGATTCTACCTCGCGGCCTGCAGTGGAAGGCGGGCGGATGCGCGCCGGCCGGCGGCCTTCCGGGCGCCCACGATGCGGCAGACGACATAGATCAGGAACGAGATCGTCGTGATGTACGGGCTGATCGGCAGCGATCCGCCGAGGGCGAGCAGGATCCCGCCCACGGCGGAGACGAAGCCGAAGAGCATGCTGAGTAACGGCACGAGGAGCGGCGACGAGGAGACCCGCAGCGCGGCGGCGGCGGGCGTCACGAGCAACGCGAGCACGAGCAACGAGCCGATGATCTGCACGGACACCGCGACCGTGAGTCCGAGCAGCACCATAAAGCCGAGGGAGAGCGCGCGCGACGGCACCCCGCGGGCGGCGGCCACGTCGGCGTCGAGGCTGTCGAAGGTGAGCGGGCGCCAGACCACGAGCAGGGCCACGAGCACAACGACCGACAGGGTGACGAGCAGCCCGAGCTGGGGGATGTCGACCGAGATGATCTGCCCGGTGAGCAGACCGAACTTGTTGGCGCTTCGCCCGGGGTAGAGCGCGAGGAAGAGGATGCCGAGCCCGAGCCCGAACGGCATCAGCACCCCGATGATCGAGTTGCGGTCGCGGGCTTTCGCGCCGAGCAGGCCGATCAGCACGGCGGCGATCAGCGAGCCCACGAGCGAGCCCAGCACGACGTTCGCGCCGATGAGCAGCGCCCCGGCGGCCCCGGCGAACGACAGTTCGCTGATGCCGTGCACCGCGAAAGCCATGTCGCGCTGCATCACGAAGACGCCGATGAGCCCGCCGACGATGCCGAGCACGGCGGCCGCCACGATGGAGTTCTGCACGAGGGCCACGAGCTCGCCGTAGTTGGCGAAGTCGAACATGCGGCCCCAGATGTCGTCGGCGGTCACTCGGCGACCTCGTCGTGGTGGTCGTGGTGGTCGTGCCCGTCGGGAACGCCGACCACGATGACACGGCCGTGCGACCGGATCACGTCGACCGGCGTGCCGTACAGCTCGCTCAGCACGTCCGAGCGCAGAACTTCGCCCGGCGTGCCCTGGCGGAACTTGCCGCCGGCGAGGTAGAGGATGCGGTCGACGACGTCGAGCACCGGGTTCACGTCGTGGGTGACGAACACCACCGCGGTGTCGTGGCTGCGCCGGCGCTGGTCGATCAACTCGGAGACGGCGCGCTGGTGGTGCAGGTCGAGGCTGAGTAGCGGCTCGTCGCAGAGCAACAGCACGGGGTCGCCGGCGAGTGCCTGGCCCACCCGTAGTCTCTGCTGTTCGCCGCCGGACAGGGTCCCGACCGGCTGGTCGGCGTACTGCGTCGCGCCGACGGCCTCGAGCAGTTCGTCGACACGCTCGCGGTCGGAGCGGCGGGGGAGCGGCGGGCCGAACCGGTGGCCGTTGACGCCGAGCGCGACGAGGTCGCGTCCGCGCAGCGGGGTTCCCGGCGGCACGAGCTTCTGCTGCGGGATGTAGCCGACACGGCGATCACCGCGGCGGATGGGGTGCCCGCTCAGCCGCACAGAGCCCGAGTCGAGCTGCTGCTGGCCGAGGATCGTCTTCAGCAGGCTGGTCTTGCCCGAACCGTTGGGGCCGAGCACCGCGAGGAACTCGCCGGGCCGCACCGTGAGGTCAAGGTCGCTCCACAGCGACCGGCCGCCGAAGCCGAGCGAGCCGTTCTCGAACTCGAGCACCGCTTCGACAGGCGCAGGGCGGGCCGCCGTTTCGTCCCCCACCGCTACTTCACTGCGGCGGAGAGCGCGCTCAGGTTGTCGGTCATCCACGACACATAGTCTGCGCCATCGGGCATGGTCTCGGTGAATTCGACGATCGCGACGCCGTTCTCCTCCGCGGCGGCGCGCACCTGCTCGGTCTCCGAGCTCGCCGTCTGCGAGTTGTAGGCGAGCAGGGCCACCGAACCGGAATCGAACAGGTCGAGGGTCTCCGCGAGAACGGCGGGCGCGACATCCGTGCCCTCTTCGATCGCCTCGGAGAACTCTTCGGGGGTGCGGTTCGTGAAGCCGGCCGCCTCGAGCAGGTACAGCGGCACCGGCTCGGTGATGGCGGCGCCGAGTCCCTCGGTGTCCGCGTGCAGCGCCTCCGCGGTCGCCTCGAGCGTCTCGATCTCGGCGGTGAAGTCGGCGAGGTTCGCCTCGTAGACGGCGGCGTTGTCGGCGTCGAGCGCGGAGAGCTGCTCGGCGATCGCCTCGGCGACGTGCTCGACGCCGTGGAAGCTGTACCAGACGTGCTCGTTGAAGCCCTCGATGTGGTCGTGGCCCTCGTGGTCGTCGGTCTCGGTCTCGGCTTCGGCTTCGGTCTCGGCCCCCGTCTCGGCTTCGGTCCCTGAGCCTGTCGAAGGGTCGAGCAGGCCGGATGCCTCGCTCGCGTTCACGACGGACGCCTCGCTCGACGCCGCGGAGAGCAGGGTGTCGATGAACGGGTCGTAGCCGCCGCCGTTCTCGATGACGAGGTCGGCCTTGGAGAGCGCGAGCTGGTCCTGCGCGGAGGCCTCGTAGCTGTGCGGGTCCTGCGCGGCGCTCGTGATGAGGCTCGTGACGGTGATCAGGTCTCCACCGATCGCCTCGGCGATGCTGCCGTAGACGTTGGTCGACGCGATGACGGAGAGGCCGGTGGTCTCCTCGGCCGCCGGAGCGCTCGACGAGCAGCCGGCCAGGGCGAGTGCGGAAATCGCGATCGTGCCGATGAGGGCGGGGGAGTTCAGACGCATGATGCCGTTTCTAGATTGATAAACGTAATGAGATTCGTTATCAACAGTATGGCACACGCCGGACGAGGGTCAGTCGAGCAGCAGCGCCGGCTCCTCGAGCACGCTCGCGACGTCGGCGATGAAGCGGCTGACCACGTCGCCGTCGACCACGCGGTGGTCGAAGCTGCCACCGACGGTCGTGACCATGCGCGGCCGCACCTCGCCGTCGACGACCCACGGCTTCTGCTTGATCGTTCCGAGCGCCACGATGCCGACCTCGCCGGGGTTGAGGATCGGTGTTCCCGTGTCCATGCCGAACGAGCCGAGGTTCGTGATCGTGATCGTGCCGTTGGACATGTCGGCCGAGGTCGTCTTGCCGTCGCGCGCGGTGAGCGTGAGCTGCTCGAGCGCCACGGCCAGTTCGCGCAGCGAGAGCTCGTTGGCGTCCTTCACGTTCGGCACGACGAGTCCGCGCGGGGTGACCGCGGCGATACCCAGGTTCACGTAGTGGTGCACCGTGATCTCGGCGGGGGTGAAGGTGGCGTTCACCATCGGGTTGCGGCGCACGGCCCAGATGACGGCCTTCGCCGCGATCAGCAGCGGCGAAACGCGGATGCCCGCGAAGTCCGGCGAGTTCTTGAGCCGCTTCACGAACTCCATGGTGCGGGTCGCGTCGATGTCGACGAAGACGCTCACGTGCGGCGCGGTGAACGCGCTCTCCGTCATCGCGGCGGCGATCGCCTTGCGCACGCCCTTCACGGGGATCTTCTCTTCGCGCTCGGGCGACCACTCGGGCGTCTCGATGTTGCGGAAGAGGCTCGCCTGGGTGGCGTTGCGGATGACGTCGTCGCGGGTGATCTCGCCGGCCAGACCTGTGGCCGTGACGTCGGCGAGGACGACGCCGAGGTCCTTCGCGAGCTTGCGGATCGGCGGCTTCGCGATGATTGCGGATGCCGCGGCAGCGGGCACCGACGCGGGGCGGGCAGACGGCACGGTGGCCGGGGCGGACGGTGCGACTGGGGCGGCCGCGCCACGGCGGCGGCGTGACGTCGCTCCGCCCTTGCTGCCGTAGCCGACGAGTACCGCGCCGGGCTTCTCGGCGGCCGCGGTCTCGCTGGAGATGCTGCTGGCCGTGTCGGCTACGGCGCCGAGGGCGTCGTCGTCCGTTGTCGGGGGAGCCGCGACATCCGCAGCGCCTGTTTCCGCGTCGCCCGCGCCACCGGAGGCGCGGATGATGACGGTACCGACGTCCACCGTCTGGCCGGGCTCGACGAGCAGCTCGGTGACCGTGCCCGCGAACGGCGACGGCAGCTCGACGAGCGACTTGGCCGTCTCGATCTCGACGAGGATCTGGTTGACCGCAACCTCGTCGCCGGGCTTGACCTTCCACTCGACGATCTCGGCTTCGGTGAGGCCCTCGCCCGCGTCGGGGAGGAGGAATTCGAAAGTGCTCATGAGCCTGGTTTCTTAGTAAGCCATTGCGCGGTCGACGGCCTCGAGCACGCGGTCGGCGTCGGGGAGGAAGATGTCCTCGAGTTTCGCCGGCGGGAACGGGGTGTCGAATCCGGCGACCCGCAGCACGGGTGCCTCGAGAGAGTAGAACGCGCGCTCGGTGATTGTGGCGGCGATCTCGCTGCTGATCGACGCGAAGCTCTGGGCCTCGGCGGCGACGACGACTCGCCCGGTCTTCTGCACGCTCGCGACGATGGGGTCGTAGTCGATGGGGGAGAGCGAGCGCAGGTCGATGACCTCGACGCTCGTGCCCTCCTCGGCGGCCAGTTCTGCGGCGTTCAGCAGCACGTTGACCATGGCGCCGTGGCCGACGAGCGTGACCTCGGTGCCCTCGCGGACGACGCGGCTGGAGTGCAGCGGTGCCGTGTTGGCGGCGAGGTTCACCTCGCCCTTCGGCCAGTAGCGGCCCTTGGGCTCGAAGAACATCACGGGGTCGTTGCTCGCGATCGCCTCCTGGATCATCCAGTAGGCGTCGTGCGGCGTGCTCGGGCTGACCACACGAAGTCCGGGGGTGTGCGCGAAGTACGCCTCCGGGCTCTCTTGGTGATGCTCGACGGCGCCGATGTGTCCGCCGTAGGGCACGCGGATCACGAGAGGCATGGTGACCTGGCCCTCGTGGCGGTTCGTCATCTTCGCCAGCTGCGTGGTGATCTGGTCGAAGCCGGGGAAGATGAAGCCGTCGAACTGGATCTCGACGACGGGGCGGTAGCCGCCCATCGCGAGGCCGATCGCCGTGCCGATGATTCCGGACTCGGCGAGCGGCGTGTCCATGACCCGGCGCTTGCCGAACTCGGCCAGCAGGCCCTCGGTGATGCGGAAGACGCCACCGAGCGGACCGATGTCTTCGCCCATGAGCAAGACCTTCGGGTCGTCGTGCATCGCCTTGCGCAGGCCGGCGTTGAGCGCCTTGGCCATCGGCATGGTCTCGACCGAGGCGGCGGTGGTGGTGGGGTTCACGATGGTCATCCGTCGTTCTCCAGAGATGCTTCGTATTCGGCGAGCCACCGTTGCTGTGCCTCGATGACGGGATGCGGCTCGGAATAGACGTGGTCGAACATCTTTCCGACCGACGGGATGCCCAGGGCGAGCGTGCGCTTGCGGATGTCCGAGGCCACATCCTCGGCTTCGGTCGCGACGTCGGCGAAGAAGGCGTCGCCCTCGCCGCGCGAACGCAGCCAGGTCTCGTACCGGGCGATCGGATCGCGCCGCAGCCAGTAGTCGACCTCGCTGTCGAGGCGGTACTTGGTGGGATCGTCGGAGGACGTGTGCGCACCCATGCGGTAGGTGAGCGCCTCGATGAACCGCGGGCCCCCGCCGCCGCGCGCGGCGTCGAGGTTCTGCTTGGTCACCGCAAAGCCGGCGAGCACGTCGTTGCCGTCGATCTGCACGCCGGGGATGCCGAAGCCGCTCGACCGGAGGTAGAGCGGCGTGCGCGACTGGATCTCGACCGGCACCGAGATGGCCCAGTGGTTGTTCTGCAGGAAGAAGACGACGGGGGCCTGGTAGCTCGCGGCGAAGACGAAGGCCTCGCTGACGTCGCCCTGGCTCGAGGCGCCGTCGCCGAAGTAGGACATGACGGCCGCGTCGGTCTCGGGGTTGCCGGTGCCGGTGGCGCCGTCGAGGGTCATCGCCATCGCGCGGCCCGTGGCGTGCAGCGTGTGCGAGCCGAGCACGAGCGTGTACAGGTGGAAGTTGGTGTCTGCCGGGTTCCAACCACCGTGGGTCGTGCCACGCAGCAGGCCCATGATGCCGACGAGGTCGACGCCGCGAATGCGGGCGACGGCGTGCTCCCGGTAGGAGGGGAAGATGTGGTCCTGCGGCCTGGACGCGAACGCCGAACCGACCTGGGCGGCCTCCTGGCCGAGGCTCGGCACCCAGAGGCCGAGTTCGCCCTGACGCTGGAGGTTCGCCGCCTCCTGGTCGAACCGGCGGATCACCACCATCTGACGGTGGAACTCGCGCAGCTGGTCGTCGCTGAGGGCTTCGATGTAGGGAAGGTACTCAGCCGACGCGTCGCTTTCGACGAGTACGCCCTCGGGGGAGAGCAGCTGGACCGTCGCGGCGGTGTAAGACATTTGACTAATCTAACGTGGCTTAGCCCTCGGCCGTTCGTAGCTTGCGCACAACCTCTTCCGACGCCTTTAGGAGTTTCTCGACAGATTCGTGCTCGCCGATGCTGATGCGCACCCCGTCGGTTCCGAGCGCACGCACGACGATCCCGTTGTCGGAGAAGACGTCCGCAGCCCACGCCGTGATGTCGCCCGTGGGCAGCCAGACGAAGTTGCCGTGCGGCTTCGGAACGTCCCAGCCCTGTTCGACGAGCGCCGCCCAGATGGTGTCACGCAGCACGGAGAGGCCGGCCACCCGCTCGAGCAGTTCGGCCTGGTGCTCGATCGAGACGATGGCCGCGCGCTGCGCCGGCTCGATGACCGACAGCGGGATGGTGGTGGCGCGGGCCGCGTCGAGCACGTACTCGGCGCCGAGCGCGTAGCCGACACGCAGGCCGGCGAGGCCGTAGGCCTTCGAGAACGTGCGCAGCACGACCAGGTTCGGATAGTGGGCGAGCAGCTGCGGCCCTCGTACCGCCGTGTCATCCGTCACGAACTCGATGTAGGCCTCGTCGAGCAGCACGAGTACCGTCTCGGGGATCTGCGCCATGAACGCGGTGAACTCGTCGGCCGTGACGACCGAACCGGTCGGGTTGTTGGGGCTGCAGACGATCACGACGCGCGTGCGGTCGGTCACGGCGTCGGCCATGGCGTCGAGGTTGTGGCGGTGGTCCGCGGTGTTCGGGACCTGCACGCTCGTCGCGCCGGCGACCGCCACGAAGCCCGGGTAGGCCTCGAAGCTGCGCCAGGAGTAGACGACCTCGTCGCCCGGGCCGGCCGCGGCGGTGATGAGCTGGCTAAGGATCGACGCCGAGCCGGCGCCGACGTGCACGTTCTCGGGGGTGAGCGCGTAGTGGTCGGCGAGCGCGGTGCGCAGCGCGATGGCCGAGCCGTCGGGGTAGCGGTTGACGCTGGATGACGCGATCGCCTCGAGCACGGCGGGGATCGGCTCGAACGGGTTCTCGTTCGACGAGAGCTTGAAGGCGTCTTCGGCAGCGGCCTTGCCCTGGCGGTAGGGCTGCATGCCCTCGATCTCGGGGCGGAGTCGTACTCTGGGTGCGTTCACGAGGACTAAGCCTAATTGCGACCGCGCGAGCCGCCAGTGCATAGTGGTCACCATGCAACGCTTCCTGGTCCGACTGATCATCAACGCCATCGCACTCTGGCTCACGACCCTCATCGTGAGCGGAATCAGCGTCAACGCGTTCCCGCCCGGGGGCACCCTCGAGACGGTGCTGACCTACCTGATCGTCGCCGTCGTCTTCGGCGTGGTGAATGCCGTGATCGGCAACACCATCCGCATCGTGGCATTCCCGCTGTACGTGCTCACCCTCGGACTGCTCGCGCTGGTCGTGAACGCGCTGCTGTTGCTCATCGTTCAGTGGGTCTCGTCGCTGCTCGGCTTCGGCCTCGTGGTCGAGAGCTTCTGGTGGGGCGTTCTGGGCGCGCTGGTGCTCGGCTTCATCGGCTGGGTGCTCGGCGTGTTCCTGCGCCCGCTCATGGGCTCCGACCGGGGTCGCCGCTAGGTCACCTCCTCACCCGCTCGGCGACGTAGGTGGTCGACGTGACCGTCGTCGCGCCGCGGCCGAAGTCGTCGAGTTCGGCGATCGCGTCGACGAGGTGCTCGCTGCGCGCGCCGTCGGCGAGTTCGGCGGTTCTGCGGTACTCCTCGCGGTCGTGCGAGGGCACGGCGACGCCCGTCGGTGTCTCGCGGCCGGCGAAGGCCTCGCGCTGCACGAGCACGGGGTCGTCGTCGATGCGGTTGCCGCCGAGTGCCGGCACGATGTCGTCGGTGTGCTCGAGCAGCACCGCCGGGTAGTCGTTGCCGAACGAGACCTGGGCGGTGGGCGCCCCGACCGTCACGACGCCCTGCGTGTTGTAGTCGCCCGAGGCCGCGAGCGTCGCCGCCACCAGCCCGCCCTGCGAGAAACCGGTGAACTGCACGGGGGAGTCGGGCGTCACGCCCTCCTGCCGCATCGCGTCGTGCACGGCGCGCACCGAGCCGGCCGGCAGTTCGGTCATGCCGACGACATTGCTCGTGAGGTCGAACGCCTCCGGTCCCGTGCGCGGCGAGAAGTCGGCGGTGCCGGTGATGTAGACGGCGAACCGGTCGGGGCGGCCCGGCGACTCGTAGCGCTCGATGCGGATGTGCTGGCCCCGCGCCCCGGCCGCCGTCTCGACGCGCTGCGGCACGCGGTCGAGGCGCTCGGCAAGACCCTGCGGGGCCCGGATGTCGCGTCGCCCCGCCGCGCGCGTCGCCACCGCCGTCTCGACGAGCAGGCCGAACGGCGCACCGACGACCGTGAAGAAACCGGCCGACGTGTCGATGCCAGCGACCCCTGCGCCCTCGTCGCCGAGCGCCTGCACGGCGGCCCTCGGGAGCCCGAGCGCCCCGCCGATCACGTCGTCGACGCTCATCACTGCGGCGCGCACGAGCGCCACGGTCACCGGGTTGGTGAGCAGCCGGTTGTTGTCGGCGAGCCACGTGCCGAGCGCACCGGGTAGCGCCGCGACCTGCTTGGGCGCGATGAGCGACGCGACCAGCAGTGCGCCGAGCACCGACGGCAGCGCCGGTGCGATGAGCGCCACGGCGAGCGGCAGCAGGCGGCCGATCGAATAGCCGAGGCCGGCCGCGAGCTGCTGGGCGAGCCTCGCTGCGGCGTCGTCGGCCAGCCCGTAACTGTGGGCCGAGGCGCGGAGCACGAAGGCGAGAGCCGACGCCCGCTGGCCCGAGGCCGCGACGAGCTCGAGGGAGCGGGCGATCTCCCGCTCGGCGTCGAGGGCGCTGAGCGGTGCGTCGGCCCGCCGCAGCAGGCGGTCGCCGAGCGCCGTGTCGGCCGCCGCGAGCCCGGCGGCCGCGCGGCGCAGCTCGTCGTACACGCCCTCGAGCGCCTGGGCGTCGGCGAAGAGCGCATCGCTCGCGACCGCCACCGAGCCGCCGCCCGAGACGATGATCGCGTCGGAGGGCCGGTCGAGCGCGCGCCCCTCAGCCACGGGACGCCATAGTCGCGAGGGCGCGCGCCGTGCACCGCTTCGCCGAACGGACGGCGTCGATCGCCTGGTCGAGCTGCGCCCCCAGCTGGCGCACGCTCGAGCCGTAGGCCGACTGGGCGGGACCGCGCCACCGGTCGCTCGGGGCTCCCGGCGGCACCCCGGCGCGGGCCCGCTCGAGCTGGGCCAGCGCGCGCGCGAGAGTGGCGAGCTGGGCCGAGAGCGCGTGGCGCGCCTCGAGCTGCGCGGGGTCGAGGAGCGACGCGGAATCGAGGATCACGGGTACATACTCGGTGGTCGGCAGGGCCGCCCCGGCCGGGAGAGAACGGTCCGTGGCATCCGCCCCTCTTCTCCGCGCTGTGGGGGAGGGGAATCTACGCGACAATGGGCGCATGAGTTTCGAGCGCATCTTCGACGAGTCGGCGCTCTTCAGGCTC
Organism: Conyzicola nivalis; assembly: GCF_014639655.1. Classification (NCBI taxonomy): domain Bacteria; kingdom Bacillati; phylum Actinomycetota; class Actinomycetes; order Micrococcales; family Microbacteriaceae; genus Conyzicola; species Conyzicola nivalis. Next base: position 2,461,033 of record NZ_BMGB01000001.1, on the reverse strand, counting down.
TGTTTCGTGTGCACCGGCAACATCTGCCGCTCGCCGATGGCCGAGGTCGTGTTCACCGACCTCATCAAGAAGTCGGGCCTCGAGGGCCGCATCGCGGTGATGTCGGCCGGAACCGGCGACTGGCACGTGGGGGAGCGCTCGGACGAACGCACCCTCGACGCGCTGGCCGGCCGCGGTTACGACGGCTCGCAACACCGCGCCAAGCAGTTCAACCCCGACTGGTTCGGCGAACTCGACCTCGTCGTCGTCTTCGACCACAGCCAGGAGCGGATTCTCAAGGCGTGGGCGTCGACCGACCACGACCGGTCGAAGGTGCAGCTGCTGCTCTCCTTCGACAAAGACCAGTCGAGCCAGCTCGACGTGCCCGACCCGTACTACTCCGACGCCGCGTTCTTCGACCAGGTCCTCGCCTCGATCGAACACGCGAGCTCGGCGCTTTTCCGCCAGATCAAACCAGGAATTCAGGGTGTCAAATGAGTCCACTGCCAGAACAACCCCTCAGCCCGCTCGACGGCCGCTACAAGGCCTCCGTCACGGGTCTCGGTGAGTTCCTCTCCGAAGCCGGGCTGAACCGCGCGCGCGTGCACGTCGAGGTCGAGTGGCTGCTCTACCTCACCGACCACGAGCTCTTCGGCTCGCGCCGCCTCACGCTCGAGGAGGCCCGCTCGCTGCGGGCGCTGGCCGCCGACTTCGGCCAGCCCGAGATCGACGAGCTGGCGACCCTCGAGGCCACCACACGCCACGACGTGAAGGCCGTCGAGTACCTCGTCCGCCACAAGCTCGCCGACCTCGGCCTGAACGACGTCGCCGAACTCACCCACTTCGCCTGCACGAGCGAAGACATCAACAACCTGTCGTACGCGCTCACGATCGGCTCGGCCGTGCGCGAGGTCTGGATGCCCCGGCTCGCCGGCATCATCGAGAAGCTGCGCGAACTGTCGGTCGAGCACCGCGACGTACCGATGCTCGCCCACACGCACGGGCAGCCCGCCACCCCGACGACGGTCGGCAAGGAGTTCGCCGTCTTCGTCTACCGCCTCGAGCGCATCTTCGCCCAGACCGAGGGCACCGAGTACCTCGGCAAGTTCAGCGGCGCCACCGGCACTTTCGCCGCGCACGTGGCCGCCGACGCCGGTCAGGACTGGCCGGCCATCTCGCGCGAGTTCGTCACCGGCCTCGGCCTCGACTGGAACCCGCTCACCACCCAGATCGAGTCGCACGACTGGCAGGCCGAGCTCTACCAGCGCATGAGCCACGCCAACCGGGTGCTGCACAACCTGTGCACCGACATCTGGACCTACATCTCGATGGGCTATTTCACCCAGATCCCGCAGGCCGGCGCCACCGGATCATCCACCATGCCGCACAAGATCAACCCGATCCGCTTCGAGAACGCCGAGGCGAATCTCGAGCTGTCGAGCGCCCTGCTCGAGTCGCTGTCGCAGACCCTGGTCACCTCGCGCCTGCAGCGCGACCTCACCGACTCCACGACGCAGCGCAACGTGGGCGTCGCGATCGGCCACTCGATGCTCGCCATGGACAACCTCGGCCGCGGCCTGAGCGAGTTCAGCATCGACACCGAGACGCTGGCCGCCGACCTCGACGGCAACTGGGAGATCCTCGGCGAGGCCATCCAGACCGTCATCCGCGCCGAGATCACGGCCGGCCGCTCGTCGATCAGCGACCCCTACGCGATGCTCAAGGAGCTCACCCGCGGGCGCCGCATCGGCCAGACCGAGCTCGTCGAGTTCATCGACGCCCTCGACATCGGCCAGGACGCCAAGGACCGCTTGCGCACGCTGACCCCCGCGGGCTACGCGGGACTGGCCAGCGCCCTCGTCGGCTTCATCGAGAACTAGCTCCCCCTCTCGCAACTCAGGCAGAAAAAATCCGCGGATGCCGCGGGGCCGGTTTCCGGGGGATCCCCCGGAGCGCGCCCCGTGGCATCCGCGATTCTGCCTGAGTTGCGAGACCGCGCGTTCGTGATTCAGGACGGATGGCCCGGTGCGACGCGCCGCCCGCGAGTTTCCGGCGCCCGCGCACCACGCGGAGGCTGTTCGTCCTGAATGCCGAACTTGGCGGCCGGCCGGATAGTTGCGAGAACCGGCGGGAGAGCTAGTGGCCCTCGGGGTGGTTCTGCTCGTCGAGGTCGATCAGCTCGTCGCCGTCGGGGCGCACCGCGAGCACGAGCATCGCGAGCACCACGAGCACCACGACGAACGCGATGCCGAAGAAGATGAGCGAGAGCACGATGTCGCGCGTCGACATCAGCGCGATAAGTCCCGTGAACACGGCCATGACGCCCGACAAGACGAGGAGCTCGACCGGCTTCGTGCGGTCTTTTCTGCTGGGCTTTACCACTTTAACTGCCGCTTTCCGCGGCTGTAGCCGCCACCGCCCGGGGAGCCCACTTGAGGCTGAGCCCGGCTATAACAAGGAAGACGCCGAGGATGGCGGCGTAGGCGCCGAGGATCCCGACGAGGATGATCGAGGCCGTGAGGGCGCGTTCGACGCCGTCGGGGCCGGTGAAGGGCTGGTTGTAGTCGGGCGGCACGACGAGCGCGACGACACCGAGGACGACCGTGAGCGCACCGGCGAACAACCAGTCGCGCGCCGAGTCGTCGCGGCCCCGCGCGCGCAGCCCGCTGTACAGCTCGAGGAAACCGGTGAGCACGGCGAAGGCGCTCACCAGGAAAACGAGGAACGGCAGCCCGGCCGAGCCGGAGAAGAGCGCGATCGCTCCGAGGACGATGCCGAGAAGACCCTGCACGACGAAGCACCAGCGCGCGATGCCCGGCTCGAGGGCGCGCAGGGCGCCCAGCAGCACGGCGGCGCTTCCAAGGAGGGCCAGCACGCCGAACATCGCGAACCCGAGGCGGGCAGAGTGGTCCTGGCTGAAGGTGATGACGACGGCGACGACGATCGCCGGGAGCGCACGCAACAGCACCCACGGCCAGTAGCGGCCGGCGTACACCTGCTTGTCGTGCTTGTCGTCAGGGGAAGACACGGGAGCGACCTCTTTCCGACTGGCTCATAGGCAACTTTACGCCACGCGACAGCGGCGTATCTGTGTGCCGCGGGTCAGGCCCCCGGCGGCAGGTCGACGAAGCGCGAGAAGTGGCCGTGGAAGCCGATGGTGAGCGTGTCGGTGGGGCCGTTGCGGTGCTTCGCGATGATCAGGTCGGCCTCGCCGGCGCGGGGGCTGTCTTTTTCGTAGGCGCTTTCGCGGTGCAGCAGGATCACCATGTCGGCGTCTTGCTCGAGCGAACCCGACTCGCGCAGGTCGGAAAGCGCGGGCTTCTTGTCTGCACGCTGCTCGGGTCCACGGTTCAGCTGGCTGATGGCGATGACCGGCACGCCGATCTCTTTCGCGAGCAGCTTGAGCGCACGCGAGAACTCCGAGACCTCTTGCTGGCGCGACTCGACCTTCTTACCGCTGGTCATGAGCTGCAGGTAGTCGATGATGACCATCTTCAGGCCGACGCGTTGCTTGAGTCGGCGGCACTTGGCGCGGATCTCGACGAGCGTCATGTTGGGGGAGTCGTCGATGTAGAGCGGAGCGTCGTTGATGCGGCCCCGGGTCTGGGCGATCGTGGTCCAGTCCTGCGAGTGCACGGTTCCCTTGCGCATGGACTGCAGGGGTACGGATGCCTCGGCCGACAGTAGGCGCATGGCGATCTCACTGCGTCCCATTTCGAGCGAGAAGACCACCACGGGCATGTCGTTGTGAATGGCGGCCGCCCGTGCGAAGTCGAGCGCGAGCGTGGACTTACCGATGGCGGGGCGGGCGGCGAGAATGATCATCTGGCCCGGGTGCAAGCCGTTGGTGAGAGCGTCGAGCTGGGCGAATCCGGTGGGCACACCGATCATCTGGCCGTCGCGCCCCTTGGCCGCCTCGATCTCGTCGACGGCCGCGGTGACGGCGTCGGAAAGCGGCACGTAGTCTTCGGTCTCGACTCCGCCGTTGACCGCGTAGATCTCGGCCTGGGCGTTGTTGACGAGGTCGACGACCTCGCCCTCACTCGCGTATCCCATCTGCACGATGCGGGTGCCGGCCTCGACGAGGCGTCTCAGCACGGCCTTCTCGGTGACGATCATCGAGTAGAAGCCGGCGTTGGCCGCGGTCGGCACGAGCCCGGTGAGCGTGTGCAGGTACTCGGCGCCGCCGGCCCGCTGCAGTTCGCCCGTCTTGGTCAGTTCGTCGGTGACCGCGATGACGTCGGTGGGCTCGCCGTGGGAGTAGAGCGAGAGGATCGCGTCGAAGATGATCTCGTGCTTGGGAATGTAGAAGTCGACCCCTCGGACGACCTCTACTACGTCTGCCACCGCGTCTTTGCTGAGCAGCATGCCGCCGATGGCGCTCTGTTCGGCGAGCAGGTCGTGCGGGGGGACCCTGTCACGGTCGCCGCCACGGGTGTCGCTCCGGCCGGTATCGCCGGCTAGTCCGAGGTGTGCAATAGACACGTGAGCTCCCAATCGTGGTGTTGCTTCTAGTTCTAGCGGTGGCTTCCGACAATCGCGCATCCAGCCCGGCGCGTCCGGTTATCCACCCGGGCTCCCCTCAGCCCGACGGGCGTCTTCCACCCGGACCTCACGATATGGAGGTGTCAGTCGGGCCGCAAAACATCCCTGTGGACAACCCTGTGGAATCAGGACGGGAAACGCCGGAAGTTGTGTGTGCAACCTGTGGAACGAACTGTTAGTAACTAATCAATTTATTCTGCTAAATGGCCTCTGATCAGCTGTTTATCTTTTCACATGGTGTGTGTAGAAACATGTTTACAGTAGACGTTGAAGGTTGTGTTAAATTCTCGCGCCCTGTGCACAAAGCTCTTGACTTCGGGCGCAAAAAAGGTGGTTGCCGCGGGCCTTCCGGCCGCGACAACCACCTCTTGAGGTGAAGCTATTTCGCGCTGACCACATTCAACGTGATGGTGGCGACGAGGTCGTCACGAAGGCGGACTGTCGCCTCGTGGGTGCCCGTCACCTTGATCGGAGCGGAGAGCTCGATCTTGCGCTTGTCGACGCCGCCGAGGCCGGCAGCGGCCACAGCGTCGGCGATGTCAGACGTCTTGACGGAACCGAACAGGCGGCCACCGTCTCCGGTCTTGACCGTGAGGGTGACGGTCGTTGCCTGAAGGCGGGCCTTCAGGTCGAGCGCCTCTTCGAGGGTGGCGTGCTCGCGGGCAGAGCGGGCTGCCTTGATGGAATCGATCTGCTTCTCTCCACCACGGGTCCACGCCACGGCGAAGCCCTGGGGGATGAGGTAGTTGCGAGCGAAACCGTTCTTGACGTCGACGACGTCTCCGGGGGCACCGAGGCCGGTGACCTCGTGCGTGAGGATCAACTTGGACATATCAATGCTCCTTAACGGCCTGAGCCGGCGTAGGGAAGCAGTGCCATCTCGCGCGCGTTCTTGACGGCACGGGCGATGAGGCGCTGCTCCTGGACGGAGACACCGGTGATGCGACGAGCACGGATCTTTCCGCGATCGGAAATGAACTTACGAAGGGTTGCGACATCCTTGTAGTCGATGACGCCAACGCGGATCGACTTGGCAGGAGCGGCGTTCTTGCCGTCCTTGCCCTTGCGGATTGGCTTGCGGCGATCGCCGCTGCTCTTTCCAGCCATGGGTTTTCTTCTTTCCTAAAAAGTAATGAGCGCCTAGAAGGGCGTTTCGTCTGTGTAGTTGCCCGGCGTGTTCCACACGTCGCCGGCTGCCTCGGCTGCGGGCGCGCTAGCGGCCCACGGCTCTTCGGCTACCTGGCTCTGCTGTGATCCACCACGTGCTCCTCCGCCACCTTCGCGGGATGAAGCTGCACGGGTCACCTGGGCGGTGGCGTAACGAAGCGACGGGCCGATTTCATCGACCTCGAGCTCGATGCTCGTGCGCTTCTCGCCTTCCTTGGTTTCATACGAACGCTGCTTCAGGCGACCGGTAGCGATGACGCGCGAACCCTTGGTGAGGGATCCCGCGACGTGCTCGGCGAACTCGCGCCATACGCTTGCGCGCAGGAACAGAGCGTCTCCGTCTTTCCAGTCGTTGGTCGCGCGATCGAAATTGCGCGGCGTCGAAGCGATCGTGAAGTTGGCAACCGCGAGTCCGTTCTGCGTGTAACGCAGTTCGGGGTCTCCGGTGAGGTTGCCAACAACCGTGATTATGGTTTCGCCGGCCATGATTACTCGGCGGCGGCGGTTGCGTCGGGCTTGGCCTCGGGGGCCTTCGACGGCGCGGCTGCCTTGCGGGCGGCCTTCTCGTCAGAAGCCTTCTTGGCTGCAGCGACCTGGGCGAAGCCCTCTTCGGCACGCAGCACCTTGGTGCGCATGACTGCTTCGCTGAGCGAAAGCTGGCGGTCGAGCTCGGTCGTCGCTGCGGGGGATGCAGTGAAGTTGACGACGGCGTAGATGCCTTCGGCCTTCTTGTTGATCTCGTAAGCGAGACGACGACGGCCCCAAACATCTACCTTGTCGATAGATCCACCATCGTTGCGGATGACGTTGAGGAACTTGTCGAGACTGGGAGCTACGGTGCGCTCGTCGATCTCTGGATCGAGGATGACCATGAGTTCGTACTGATTCGTCACTAACCCACCTCCTTCGGACTTTACGGCCACAGACGATCTGTGGCAGGAGGGTGTTGACGTGTGCCCTGGCGAATTTAACCGGGGCAACCTGCCTAGTGTAGTCAGTACACGCACCATGTCTCAAGGAGCACCACTACAGATGACCATCCGCATCGCGATCGCCGGCGTCGGAAACTGCGCCAACGCCCTCATTCAGGGCGTCACCTTCTACGCCGATGCGGACGACGACTCGGTCGTCCCCGGCCTCATGCACACGCGTTTCGGGCCGCACTCGATCGGCGACATGCGGTTCGTTGCCGCGTTCGACGTCGACGCCGCCAAGGTTGGCTCCGACCTCTGCGAAGCGATGTGGGCGAGCGAGAACGACACCTACCGGTTCGCCGAGGTGGGCGCCACCGGCGTCTCCGTGCAGCGTGGCCCGACGCTCGACGGACTCGGCAGCTATTACCGCGAGGTGGTCGAAGAGTCGGATGCGCCCCAGGTCGACGTGGCGAACGCACTGCGCGAGAGCGGCGCCGACGTGCTGGTCTGCTACCTCCCCGTCGGGTCAGACGAGGCGGCGAAGTTCTACGCCCAGGCCGCCATCGACGCCGGTGTCGCGTTCGTCAACGCCCTCCCCGTGTTCATCGCGAGCGACCCCGAGTGGGCAGCCAAGTTCACCGCCGCCGGTGTGCCGATCGTGGGCGACGACATCAAGAGCCAGCTGGGCGCGACCATCACCCACCGCGTTCTCGCCCGGCTCTTCGAGGAACGCGGGCTGATGCTCGACCGCACGTACCAGCTCAACGTGGGCGGCAACATGGACTTCAAGAACATGCTCGAGCGTTCCCGCCTGCAGTCGAAGAAGATCTCGAAGACGCAGGCCGTCACGAGCAACATCGCCGCGCACCTGCCCGCCGATGACGTGCACATCGGCCCCAGCGACCACGTGCCGTGGCTCACCGACCGCAAATTCGCCTACGTGCGTCTCGAGGGCCACGGCTTCGGCAACGCGCCGACCAGCCTCGAGTACAAGCTCGAGGTGTGGGACTCGCCCAACTCGGCCGGGGTGGTCATCGATGCCATCCGTGCCGCCAAGATCGCTCTCGACGCCGGGCTCGGCGGACCGCTCGAAGCGGCATCTGCCTACTTCATGAAGAGCCCGTCGGTGCAGTACCCGGACCCGGTGGCCCGCGAGCTGCTCGAGACGTTCATCGCCGAGAACTAGCGGTCGCTGCGCTCAGCCCACCACGCCCTGAGCCGCTGCTCCGCGACATCCGGCCCCAACGGTCCCTCATCGAGGCGCAGTTCCAGCAGGTAGCGGTAGGCCTCACCCACCTCGCGTCCGGGCTTCAGTCCCAGCAGCGCCATGATCTGCTCGCCGTCGAGGTCGGGGCGCACGGCCGCGATGCCCTCGGCCTCCGCGATCGCCGCGATGCGCTCTTCGAGGTCGTCGTACGCGAACGACAGCCGGTCGGCCTTGCGCACGTTGCGCGTGGTCACGTCGGCGCGGGTCAGAATGTGCAGGCGCTCGAGCAGCGGGCCGGCGTCACGGACGTAGCGGCGCACGGCGGAATCGGTCCAGACGCCCTCGCTGTACCCGAAGAAGCGCAGGTGCAGTTCGATGAGCTTGGAGACCGAGGCGATCGTCTCCTTGTCGAAGCGCAGGTGCTTGAGCCGCTTGGCCGAGAGCTTCGCGCCCACCACGTCGTGGTGGTGGAAGGTGACGACGTTCTTGCCCTCGATCCGCCTCGTCTGCGGCTTTCCGATGTCGTGCAGCAGGGCCGCGAGGCGCACGATCAGGTCGGGGCTGTCGATGCCCGGTCGCGACTTCTCCAGGTCGATCGCCTGGGTCAGCACCGTGAGGCTGTGCTCGTAGACGTCCTTGTGGTGGGCGTGCTCGTCGACCTCGAGCTTGAGCGCCGGCACCTCGGGCAGCACGATGTCGGCGAGGCCGGTCTCCACGAGCAGGCGTAACCCAGGAACCGGATCGTCGGTCAGCAGCAGTTTCGTCAGCTCGTCGCTCATCCGTTCGACGCTCACGATGGGCAACCGGTCGGCGAGCGCGACCATGGCCGCACGCGTCGACTCGTCGACGGTGAAACCGAGCTGTGAGGTGAAACGGGCGGCACGCATCATCCGCAGCGGGTCGTCTCCGAAGGAGACTTCTGCGGACGCCGGCGTCGTCAGGCGTTTGGCGAGCAGGTCGTCCATGCCGCCGGAGGGGTCGACGAGCACGAGCTGGGGGAGCCGAAGGGCCATCGCGTTGACCGTGAAATCGCGACGCACCAGGTCGCCCTCGAGCGAGTCGCCGAACTCGACGACCGGCTTGCGGGTCTCGCCGTCGTAGGCGTCGGTGCGGTAGGTGGTGATCTCCACGGTGTCGCCCGAGAAGCGCGCGCCGATAGTGCCAAAGGCGCGGCCGATGTCCCAGTGGGCGTCGGCGATGGGCGCGACGATCGCGAGGATCTCGTCGGGCAGGGCGCTCGTCGTGAAGTCGAAGTCGTTCACGGGACGCCCGAGAAACGCGTCGCGCACGGGGCCGCCGACGAGGGCCAACTCGTGTCCGGCGTCGGCGAAAGCACGCGCGAGTCGTGAAATATGCCGGGATTCTGCGAGTTCGCCCAGCCTGTGTAGTGCCGTAGCGACGCTCTCCATAGCCAAGAGAATAGACTCTCCCCATGACGGCCAAGGGATCTTCGGGAGTTCGCCCGTGCCGATAAGACCCCTGAAAGCCGTAGTCGGCGGCCTCGTCGCCCTATTGGCACTGGCCCTCGGCGTGCCCGCGGCCGCGAACGCGGCCCCCGGCGATCCCGCGGGTGTCGCGCGCGTCGCCACGGTCTTCCCGCTCACCACCCCCGAGACCCGCACCGCCCTGATCAGCGCCGAGGCCCTCGCCGGATACACCTCGCCGACCGGCGCGCTCACCCGCGACCTCGACGCCGTGATCGACACGTCGGCGGCCATCGCTATCGACCCGATGATCCTGGCGTCTATCCGTGTGCTGGGCACGTCGGCGCCGCAGTCGGCCCTCGACTGGCTGAGCCGGCTGTCCCAGGCGCCCAACGAGACCTTCTCCCTCACCTACGCCGACACCGACGTCACCGTCGGCCTCCAGGCCGGCGCCTCCTCGGTGATCGCGCCGAACTCGTTCGATTTCGCGATCGACCCGACGCTCTTCGCTACGCCCCCGGCCGAAACCCCCACCGCCACCCCCGATCCCGAGCCCACCGAGCCGCCCCGGGGGACCGCGCCGAGCCTTCCGACCGCCCAATCGCTGCTCTCCTGGGACTACACGGTGCCGGCCATCGTGTGGCCGGTCGCAGACACCGTGATCACGAGCGACCTCGCCACGATGGTGTCGAGTGGCTTCAACACCACCATCGTCAACTCGGGCAACATCGAGCGCACCGACCGGTCGAAGGCCATGGCCTCCCTCGGAAGCCTCTCGGCTGTCACCACCGACGACGGGCTCTCGCAGCTCTTCGGCGACGCGATCGACGCAGAAACCATGCAGCAGTGGGAGTCCGCCGTGGCCCTGCTGCAGCCGGCCGTCGACGCCAGCGCTGCCGAGGGCGACGCCGGGGGAGCAGCCATCGTGCTCGCCGTCGACCGCACCAGCCTCGGCACGGCCAGCCGGCTGCGCTCGACCCTCGCCGCCATCGACGCGCTCCCCAGCAGCGACCTCGCGTCGTTCTCGTCCGTGCTCGACTCCGCGCGCGGCGACGCCACGATCACCGACCGTCCGCAGAGCCCCGAGCGTGTGAGGGCCGCCCAGACGTTGCTGACCACCGAGGCATCCGACGCGGCCTTCGCCTCCGTCGCCGAGAATCCCGAACTCATCACCGGAGAACGACGGCTGCGCATGCTCGCGACCATGTCGAACGCCTGGTACTCCTACCCCGGTGGCTGGGGCAGCGCTCTCGCGCTCTTCGAATCCGAGTCGGTCGCCCTGCACGATTCGGTGCGCGTCGTGCAGAGCAGTCCGATAACGCTTATCGCCGACCGCGGCTCGCTCTACATCACGGTGACGAACGAGTTGAACCAACCGGTCAACGTCAACATCGACGTGACCGCGCCCACCCCGTTACTGGCGATCGAACAGTCGCCCGTTCCCCTAACGATCGAACCGGAGTCGCAGAAGCGCGCCGCCGTGCCCGCGCAGTCGCTCTCCAATGGCACGGCCGTGATCTCCATCTCGATCTCGAGTCCGACCGGCGACAGGATCGGCACGCCGACCACCGTCAGCATCAGCGTCTACGCCGGCTGGGAGACGCCGATCACCGTCGCCCTCGGGGTGTTCGTCGTCGGCGTTTTCGGGTTCGGCATCGCCAGGCTCGTGGTGCGCCGCAGCCGCGCCCGCAGGGAGCGCGCCGCCGGAAACGCCCCAGTGGACGAGTCCGAGTGACGAAGACGGATGCCGGTGGGGGGCTCGGACGCGCGTCGGCGCTTCTCGCGTCGGGCACGATCGTCTCCCGCATACTCGGTTTCGTCAGTGCGGCGGTTCTCGCCCAGGCCATCGGCACCACCGGAGCCGGCGCCGACACCTTCGCCATAGCCAACCAGCTGCCCAACAACATCTACGCGATCATCGCCGGCGGCCTGCTCAGCGCGGTGCTCGTGCCGCAGATCGTCAAGGCCGGCATGCACGACGACGGCGGCCAACGCTTCATCAACCGGCTCGTCACCCTCGGTCTCGCCGTGTTCGTCCTGGCCGCCGTGATAGCCACGATCGCGGCCCCGCTGCTCGTCGACCTGTATTCCCAGCAGTCGAGCGACGGCTCGCGCGGCCTCTCGCCCGACGAGATCGCGTTGGCAACCGCCTTCGCCTACTGGTGCCTGCCTCAGGTGCTCTTCTACGCCATCTACAGCCTGCTCGGCGAGGTTCTCAACGCCCGCAAGATCTTCGGTCCGTTCACCTGGACCCCGGTGCTCAACAACCTCGTCGCGATCGCCGGCATGGTCGTGTTCATCGTCGCCTTCGGGGGAGACCCGGCGCACACCGACGCGTCGACGTGGACGGCACCCATGATCACCCTGCTTGCCGGGTCGGCCACGCTCGGCATCGCGGTGCAGGGTCTCGGCCTCTTCTGGTTCTGGCGCCGCGCAGGGCTGACCTACCGGCCCGACTTCCACTGGCGCGGTGTCGGCCTCGGGGCGACCGGCAAGGCCGCCTCCTGGGTGTTCGGCATGATCGTGATCACCCAGCTCGCGGGTATCGTCCAGAGCAACGTGGCATCTCAGGCCGGCGGAAGCGGCGACGCGTCCGTGCGGGTGCTCGGCCTCTCCTGGCTGATCTTTATGCTGCCGCACTCGATCGTCGCCGTGTCGATCGCGACCGCCTATTACACCCGCATGTCGACGCACGCGCACGAGGGCAACCTGGACGGCGTGCGCGCCGACTTCTCCGCCTCGATGCGGTCGATCGGGCTCATCATGGTCTTCGCGTCCGCCGGGCTGATCGTGCTCGCCTTCCCCTTCAGCGCGGTCTTCGACAACGACTTCGACGACGTGCAGCAGATGGGGTACGTGGTGATCGCCTACCTCGTCGGGCTCGTGCCGTTCAGCATCCTGTTCCTGATCCAGCGCACCTTCTACTCGCTCGGCGACACCCGCACCCCGTTCTTCCTGCAGGTGTTCCAATCTGCCCTGTTCGTCTTGGGTGCCCTCGTGGTGTCCGGGTTCGAACGGGAGTGGATCGCGGTGGGCATCGCCGCCGTAACCTCCATAGCTGGTTCGGCGCAGGCGGTCGTCGCCGCGGTCATGCTGCGCAGACGTCTCCAGCGCATCGACGCCGCCCGGATACTGCGCCGGTACGCCACCTTCCTGCTGGCGGCGCTGCCTACCGCCGCGGTGGGTGCGCTCCTCGCGTCCGCGATGGGTGTAACCACCGACGGTGGTTTCGCGGTGTCCGACTGGTTCACCGCGCTGGTGTCGATGGTGGTGATCGGGGGAGTGATGGCCCTTGTCTATGCGGGCGTGCTCGTCGCCTTCCGCAACCCGGAACTCGGCGAGGCCGTGCGACCGGTCGTGCGGCGCCTGCGCGGGCGCGGCTGACCCCGTCCGTCCCGGTAGCCCGGAATAGGCTGCACGTAGGATTGGTTATACCGGCTACTGCAAGCACAAAGGAGACGTTCGTGCGTCAAGTAATCATCATCGGCTCCGGCCCCGCCGGTTACACGGCTGCCATTTATGCGGCCCGCGCCAACCTGGCTCCCCTGCTCATCGCGAGCTCGGTCGAAGCCGGCGGCGAACTCATGAAGACCACCGAGGTCGACAACTTCCCCGGGTTCCCCGCGGGTATCCAGGGCCCCGACCTGATGCTCGCCATGCAGGCCCAGGCAGAGCGCTTCGGCACCGAGGTGGTTCTCGACGACGTGGTCTCGCTCGACCTCACCGGCCAGGTCAAGACGGTCACCCTCGGCAACGGAGACGTGCACGAGGGTCTCTCCGTGATTTTCGCGACCGGTTCCGCCTACCGCAAGCTCGGCCTCGAAGACGAAGAACGCCTCAGCGGCCAGGGCGTCTCCTGGTGCGCCACCTGCGACGGATTCTTCTTCCGCAAGAAGACCATCGCCGTGGTCGGTGGAGGCGACTCCGCGATGGAGGAGGCCACGTTCCTCACCCGCTTCGCCGACAAGGTCTACGTCATCCACCGCAAAGACTCGCTGCGGGCCTCCAAGGTCATGCAGGACCGCGCATTCTCCGACCCGAAGATCGAGTTCCTCTGGAACAAAGAGGTCGCCCACATCTACGGAGAGGGTCTCGTGAACGGCGTCGGCCTCATCGACACGGTCGACGGCAGCGAGACGACGCTGAACCTCAGCGGACTGTTCATCGCCATCGGCGCCGACCCGCGTACGCACCTCGTGCACGGTCAGCTCGACCTCACCATCGAGGGCACCATCGCGGTACAGGGTCGCACGTCGCGCACCAACCTCACCGGCGTGTTCGCGGCCGGCGACGTGATCGACCCCACCTACCGTCAGGCCGTCACGGCCGCGGCATCCGGAACCGTCGCGGCTCTCGATGCCGAGCACTACCTCGCATCGCTCCCCAAAGACCTCGTTGACTCGGCGGTCCAGGCCTCCATGGTCACCGACACCGCTGCAGAACCGGTAGCCGTCTAACTCTCGGCTCCTGCACCCACTCGAAAAGTAAGGAAAGTAATGTCTACTGCTCTCGACGTCACCGACGCCACCTTCACCGACCAGGTCCTCAACTCCGAAGACACCATCATGGTGGACTTCTGGGCCGAGTGGTGCGGCCCGTGTCGCGCGGTCTCCCCGATCCTCGACCAGATCGCCTCGGAGCACTCCTCGAAGATCAAGATCGTCAAGCTCAACGTCGACGACAACCCCGAGATCGCCATGAAGTACCAGATCACCTCCATCCCCGCGATGAAGGTCTTCAAGGGCGGCGAGGTCGTCAAGACCATCATCGGCGCCAAGCCCAAGCCGGCCATCGAGGCCGACCTGGCGGAGTTCCTCGCGTAACCACTCGCGATCAGGAGCCCCGCCCGAGACACTCTCGGGCGGGGCTTTTTCTGTATCTACGTGGCTTCACTGCCGCACCCCATATCCTTGAACGACGATCGAACGGGAATTCTTCATGACTGCACAGGGCCCGACACCGGGAACGAACACGGGAAACAACCTCGACCCTTGGTACGGCCACTACGCCGACCGCACGGCCGGCCTCAGCGCCTCCGAGGTCCGAGCCCTGTTCGCCGTCGCCTCCCGCCCCGAGGTCGTTTCGCTCGCCGGCGGCATGCCCTTCGTGTCGGCCCTCCCGCCCGAGCTGGTCAGCGGCGCCCTCGAGCGCGTGATGCGCGACCACGGTCCCGAGGCACTGCAGTACGGTTCGGGCCAGGGCACACCGGCCATCCGCGAGCAGATCCTCGAGGTCATGGCCCTCGAGGGCATCCGCGCGAGCGTCGACGACGTGGTCGTCACCACCGGGTCGCAGCAAGCACTCGACCTCGTCACCAAGCTGTTCATCGACAAGGGCGACGTCATCCTCGCCGAAAGCCCGAGCTACGTCGGCGCGATCGGCGTGTTCCGCTCGTACCAGGCCGATGTGATCCACGTCGCGACCGACGACGACGGCATGGTGCCCGAGTCGCTGCGTGAGACCATCGTGCGCACGCGCGCGGCGGGCAAGACGATCAAGTTCCTCTATCTGATCCCCAACTTCCACAACCCGGCCGGCGTCACGCTCAGCTGGGAGCGCCGCCTCGAGATCATCGAGATCGCGCGGTCGAACAACATCCTGATCCTCGAAGACAACCCCTACGGGCTCCTCTACTTCGACGGCCCGCCGCCCCAGGCGATGCGCTCGGTCGACACCGACGGCATCATCTACCTCGGAACCTTCTCGAAGACGTTCGCGCCAGGACTGCGTGTCGGCTGGGCCGTGGCGCCCCACGCCATCCGCGAAAAGCTCATCCTGGCCAACGAGTCCGCGGTGCTCTCGCCGAGTACGTTTACCCAGAATGTGATCACTTCGTACTTCGGTGCATCCGATTGGCGCGGTCAGATCGACACCTTCCGCTCCATCTATCGCGAACGTAAAGAGGCTCTGGTCGGCTCTTTAAAGGAGCACCTGCCCGACCTGACCTGGACAGACCCGAATGGCGGGTTCTACGTTTGGCTCACGCTGCCCGAGCACCTCGACTCGAAGGCGATGCTCCCGCGCGCCGTCAAGGAGCTCGTCGCCTACACGCCCGGTACGGCCTTTTTCGCCGACGGCGGCGGGCGGCACAACATCCGGCTCTCGTTCTGCTACCCCACCTCAGACGCCATCCGTCTCGGCGTGCGGCGCCTCACCAAGGTGATCAACGGCGAGACCGAACTGCTCGAGACCTTCGCCGGCACCGGCCAGCTCGAGACGATCAAGTCCACCGACCGGGTCACGAGCCCGCCGCCGAACATCGACTAGGGCACCACCATGACTGACTCAACTCCGCGTACCATCGTCGTTCTCGCCGGGGGACTCTCGCACGAACGCGACGTCTCGCTGCGTTCCGGTCGGCGCGTTTCCGACAGCCTCGCCCACCACGGCATCGATGTCGTGATGAAAGATCCGGATGCCACGTTGCTCGAGTATCTCGAGAGCAGCCGCCCCGACGTCATCTGGCCGGCGCTCCACGGCGCCAGCGGCGAGGACGGCGCACTGCGCGGCCTCCTCGACTATCTGGGAATCCCCTTCGTCGGATCGAAGTCCGACGCGTCACGCCTCGCCTGGGACAAACCGACCGCGAAGGTCATTGTCTCGCGCGCCGGGGTACCGACGCCCCAGTCGATCACCCTTCCGCGCGACACGTTCCGCGAACTCGGCGCCGGTGCCGTGCTCGGCATCATCTCGACCGACTTGCCCGTGCCCGTCGTCGTGAAGCCGGCCCAGGGCGGATCGGCCCAGGGCGTCAGCATCGTCGACACGGCCGAGGAGCTGCCGCGCGCGATGGTTAACGCCTACACGTACTCCGACGTCGCGCTCATCGAGCAGAAGATCGTCGGCGTCGAGATCGCCGTCAGCATCATCGACACCGGCGACGGGCCGGTCGCCCTCCCGGCCATCGAGATCGAACCGGTCTCGGGTGTCTACTCGTTCGAGGCTCGGTATACGGCGGGGGAGACCCGCTTCTACGCCCCGGCGCGCATCAGCGACGAGGTCGCGGCCCGTGCCGCCGAAGTGGCGATCACGGCTCACACCGCGCTCGGTCTCCGACACATCTCCCGCATCGACCTCATCGTCGACGCCGCCGGCACTCCGTGGTTCCTCGAGGCGAGCACCCTTCCCGGCCTGACCGAGACATCGCTCTTCCCGTTGGCCCTCGAGGCGGCCGGGCACGACGTCGGATGGGTCTACTACGCCCTTGCTGAAGCGGCCGTAAACGAGGCTCGCGACTAGTTTCACGTGAAACGTTGCGTTCGGCCTCGCCGAAAACCCTGATCAGCGGGTAGTTTTAAGCCGACGCTCTAGGAAATTCGGGTGCTCCCGACGAGCTCTCCGAAATGGTCGGAATCGCTCAGAATCGCTCCTGACGGGCCGAGACTGTTCAGCGGTGAAAATCGCCGAGTTCGTCCGCTCAGAGCCATTTTGCCGATTCGGGTCGAAAATGCGCGGCGGCCGCGATCGAGGGGCGGGTGTTGCGACGACAGTAGCGCCGTCGCATCGTTACCTCCGCTCAACTCGGTGGGGGCCCGGGCGGAGCCTCCCGCCACGACGTCACCAGCGACGTCGCGTAGCCGACTCCGACAAGCCCCCCTTGTCACCGCTTCGGTACCGACGAGCACTCCGCGGCTCACGATGCCGAGCCTCCACTCGCGACGAGCGCGCGACTACCGTAGCGCGCAGTCCCACAGGATCGACCGCCTGAGAAGAGGAACGTGGTCCTGTTCAGGGACACGAGCAGGCGGCTGACCCGCGTGGAATTTCCATCGTCTCGCGCCCTGCATTCCGACGCGGCGCAGGGCCTCCCGGCGCCTGTCCGCCTCAGTAGGATCCCGGGGGAGTAGCGACCGGCGGCAACTTGGCACCTGGGAGTTGTGAGCCTGGCCCACCACAACCGCAGTCGCGGCGAAGCCGGTCCGCGGATGGCCGCCCAAGGGTCCGCGCGGAGGGCATCCGGGACAGGCCCCAGTGCGTTCCAGGGCGTGGCCTGTTCGGTCCCAGAACCCGGCGTGCGCGGTGTCTGCGCCTGTTAATGGAGGCCTCAACGCCGAGGACTATCCGGAACGCCGCTCCCGGCACACAGAGACGCCACACAACCCCACAGCCGGCACGGCACAAAGCACGCGGAAAGACCGCAGCCTCCGCGCGAAAACCCGCCATGTTTCACGTGAAACATGGCCGGCTCGAACGAGTATCTAGCGGCGGAAACCCTCTTGACCGAGCTCGCCGAGAATGCGGTTCAGGTCGCCAACGGTCGCGAAGTCGATCACGATCGTTCCCTTGCTCGCGCCGAGCGTGACTTTGACCCGGGTGTCCAGCCGGTCGGCAAGGCCCTCGGCGATCTCGTCCAGCTGGCCCTGCCGCTTGCCCGCCGCGGGCTTGGCTTTCGCGGGCTTGGGGGAGGCCTGAGTCGCGGCTGCTTCCGCGGCGCGCACCGAAAGCTCCTCGTTCACGATCTTCGTGGCGAGACGGTCCATGGCCGCAGGCTCGCCCACAGACAAGATCG
This sequence comes from Conyzicola nivalis, assembly GCF_014639655.1. NCBI lineage: Bacteria > Bacillati > Actinomycetota > Actinomycetes > Micrococcales > Microbacteriaceae > Conyzicola > Conyzicola nivalis. The sequence continues at coordinate 2,443,288 of NZ_BMGB01000001.1, read as the reverse complement.
CGCGGGCGTGCCCCGCGCTGAGCACGCCCGACGCCACCTGGCGCTGGATCGGCTCCGGCAGGCGCAGGAGACGGAGCGTGTTGGTGATCTGCGGTCGCGACCGGCCGATGCGCTCGCCCAGCTGTTCCTGCGTGATCCCGAAGTCGGCGAGGAGCTGCTGGTAGGCAGACGCTTCTTCGAGCGGGTTGAGGTTCGCGCGATGGAGGTTCTCCAGCAGCGCGTCGCGCAGCATGTCTTCGTCGGCGGTGTTCTTGATCACCGCGGGAATGCTGGTGAGTCCGAGCTGCTTCGTCGCGCGCAAGCGACGCTCACCCATGATGAGCTCGTACTGGGGCCCTCCATCCACCGCACCCGCGAGCGGGCGCACCACGATGGGCTGCAGCACGCCGATTTCGCGAATCGACACCACGAGTTCTGCCAGTTCCTCGTCGCGGAACTCGGTGCGGGGCTGTTGCGAGTTCGGCACGATGTCCGAGGGGCTCAGGTTGGCCAGTCGTGCGCCCGGGACCGCGAGGAGTCCCTGCTTCTCTGCGGAGGCGGCCGGGAAAAAGACATCCACGGGCCGCTGCGCGGCCGAGTCTTCGCTCACCGGGATGAGTGCGCCGATTCCGCGGCCTAATCCGGTTCTTTTGGTAGCCATCAGGCGGGTGCTCCTCGTCGTGAAATTTCTGCGGCCGCCTCGAGGTACGAGAGCGAGCCCGGAGAGCTGGGGTCGTAGCTGATCACGCTCTGGCCGTAGCTCGGTGCCTCGGAGATGCGGACCGAACGGGGAATGACCGTCTTCAGCACCTCCTTGGGGAAGTGGTTGCGAACATCCTCCGCCACCTGGTTCGCCAGGTTGGTGCGTCCGTCGTACATCGTGAGCAGGATGGTCGACACCGATAACACCGGATTCAGGTGGCGCTCGATCAGTTTGATGTTGTTGAGGAGCTGGCTCAGGCCCTCCAGGGCGTAGTACTCACACTGGATCGGGATGAGCACCTCGCGGGCGGCCACAAATGCGTTGATCGTAAGCAGGCCCAGCGACGGCGGGCAGTCGATGAAGACATAGTGGAACGGCTCCGACGTCTCGGCGAGGAACCTGTCGAGCGACGTGCGGAGGCGCTGCTCGCGGGCAACGAGCGAGACGAGCTCGATCTCGGCGCCGGCGAGGTGGATCGTGGCCGGAACGCAGTAGAGGGCGTCGAACTCCGGGCTTTTCTGCAGGACACTGGCGACGGGCGCGTCGTTGATCACGACGTCGTAGACGCTGGGCGTCTCCGACCTGTGGTCGACCCCGAGCGCCGTGGATGCGTTGCCCTGCGGATCGAGATCGATCACCAGCACACGCGCGCCGCCGCGCGCGAGAGCCGCCGCCAGGTTGACGGTTGTCGTCGTCTTACCCACGCCGCCCTTCTGGTTCGCGACGGTGAAGACGCGGGGAGCCGGGGGGAGGGGCAACTGTTGGGCGGCGAGAGCACGTCGGCGACGGTTGATGTCGGCCAGCTCGCGGGCAAGCGGCGTCGAGTCGTCGAAGGCGCTTGTTGCCGGAGCGGTCCCCGCCGGAGTTGCGGGATTCTGACCCGCCGGTCGCTTCTGCGCGGCGTTCACCGCCTGCCCGGGCTCGACGAGCGCGTGAAGCGGCTCGGGCGAGACCGGGTTGCCCGCAGGGTAGCCATCGGGATGTTTCACGTGAAACCTTCGTTAGTGGGCCATCAGCCGACGTGGTGCACCCGGTCGCGACGCCGCATCAGCGCGTCTGCCACCGCTACGGCCTCCACCGCTATGAACTCGACCCGAGAGTTCCGGAAAACGTCTCGGGCCATCAATCAACTGTAGCCCGAAAGACCCGAGTGACTTCGGGTACTACGCCTTCGCCGAGTACGAGAACTTCGATCTCGCTCAACCGAGCCTTGCGGATGGCCTTTGCGGCGGCGGTGATCTCGTCTTCGACGCGTGCGCCCTTCATAAACAACATCTCTCCGCCGGCCTTCACCAGGGGCGCGGTGAGGGGGATGAGCGTCGACAGAGCGCTGACCGCGCGCGCGGTGACCTGGTCGAGGGGCCAGTCGAGCTTCGTCTCTTCGGCACGGGCGCGGATCACGGTGACGTTGGTCAGCCCGAGCGACGCCGCCTCACTCGTGAGCCAGTCGACCCTGCGCTCCATCGGCTCGATCAGAATGAACGAGACGTCGGGGCGCGCTATCGCGAGCACGATGCCGGGGAGGCCCGCACCGCTACCGATGTCTCCGACGACGCCGGGGGAGAGGAGGGGGGCAACCAGAACCGAGTTCAGGATGTGACGGGTCCAGAGCCGGGGGAGCTCCAGCGGTCCGATCAGACCGAGCTCTTCTCCTCGCCGTGCCAGATCGGCGGTGAATTGCCGGGCGAGGTCGATACGATCGCCGAACAGCGTTGCCGCTACGTCCGGTTCGATCTCCAGTGCGATGTCGTTCAATGTTTCACGTGAAACTAGGCGCGGGTGATGACGGTGTGGCGGTCGCGGCCTTCGCCCTCGGACTGCGAGGAGAAACCACGCTCAGCGACGACATCGTGCACGAGCTTGCGCTCGTATGACGACATTGCGGGAAGCGCTGCCGAGTCGGCTCCAGCCTCGATGCGCTCCACGGCCTTGTCGACGAGGATCGTGAGTTCGGCCACACGGGCCTCACGCGAACCGCCGACGTCGAGGATGAGTCGTGAGAACGACCCGGTCTTGGTCTGCACAGCGATACGCGTGAGCTCCTGCAGAGCGGCGACGGTGTCGGGACGGGCGAGCAGGCGGAGGTTGGTGTCCTCGCTCGAGTTCACCGAGACGTAGGCGCGGCCTCCGCGCGTGTCGATCTCGATGTCGCCATCGAGGTCGGTGATATCGAGCAGTTCCTCGATGTAGTCGGCCGCGATTTCACCCTCCTCTTCGAGCTGGCTCGTCGTGGGAGCCTGGTCTTCAGCGATGACGTCGACGTCGACGTCGATCGCCACGGTGGTGTCTGTCTCAGTCACGTCACTCACTTCTTGTTTCCAGTCTGCTTCTTGGCGCGGTTCTTGCTTACGGGCTGAACTCTCTGAGGTTTCTTCGGCTCCGCGATGGCGGCCGGTTCCTCGAACTCGGTGACGGTGATCCCGCGGCGCTGGCGCTTCTTCGCCAGGCGGGCCTCGCGGGCGAACGCTGCCTCGCTGCCCGGGGTCGGCATGTTGCGGATGACGATGAACTGCTGAACCATCGTCCAGATGTTCGAGGTCAGCCAGTAGAACATAACGCCGATGGGGAACGCGAAGCCCGAGAAGGCGAAGACCAGGGGGAGGATGTAAAGCAGGATGCGCTGCTGCTTGTAGGTGGGGCTCGCCTTCATCTCGGGCGACTGGTTCTTCGACATGATCTGCAGCTGCGTGATGAACTGCGACGCCGTCATGATGACGACCATCACGAGGGCGATGACCACCACGACCGTGTTGCCGACCTCGAGCGCGCTCTGGATGCTCAGCCGAAGGGGAGCGATGCCGAAGAGCGACGAACTTCCGAACTGCTCGGACAGTTGCTGCGACAGCAGCCCCACGCCCTCACGGTAGCTGCCGTCGGGCTGCGGCTTCGCCTCGTTGAGAACAGAGAAGAGGCTGAAGAAGATCGGCATCTGAATGAGCAGCGGCAGGCAGGACGCGAGGGGATTGGTGCCCGTGTCCTTGTAGAGCGCCATGGTCTCGCGCGACATCGCTTCGCGGGAGAACTGGTCTTTCTTGCCCTTGTACTTGTCCTGGATCTTCTTGAGTTGCGGGGCCACTTCGAGCATGCGGCGCTGACTCTTGATCTGGCGCACGAAGATCGGGATAAGCGCCGCGCGTACGACGAGCACGAGTCCGACGATGGAGAGGACCCACGTGAGACCGGCGGCGGGATCGAGCCCCAGCATGTCGAGGCCGGTGTGGAACGCGACGAGAATCGCCTCGATGACCCACTTAATGGGCCACAGTATTGTTCCGATGAGATCTGGCATTGGTGGGGTCAGCCCTTTCCATGGCTATGTGCGACGACAAAACCGAAGTCTGTTACCGAGTACCGCTCGGTCGGTCGTTGGGGGATATCATCGACTCCGCCGGCGGCCCAGGGGTGGCACCGCGCGATTCTCAGTGAACCCAACCAGATACCGCGGATGACGCCGTGGTGCTGGATTGCCTGAAGCGCGTACGAGGAACACGAGGGGTAGTACCGGCAGACATCGCCGTACAGGGGCGAGATCACCGCGCGATACGCCCGCAAGATGATGACGCAGAGGTTTCGCGGAAGCAGCCACACGAACGACAGCGTTCGGTTCATCACCGTGCCACGCTCCCATTCACCACATCGGAAATCTCCGTGTGAAGGGTATCCCAGGCGAGTTGTTCAACACCTGGCAATGCCCGCACGACGACGTCGCGGCCGGTCGAGTTGGTCACGAGCAGCTCACGGCCGATGGCGCGCAGGCGGCGCCGGACCAGGTTGCGCTGCACCGCTCCGCCCACATTCTTGCCGACGATGAAGCCGAAACGCGTGGATTCGGATGCGCCCCGTGGCAGAACGTAGACAACCGCATGGGGCGCATACGCGCGCTTACCCCGGCGCACGGCCGCTTTGAAGTCGGCAGCGCTGAGTACCCGGTTGGATTTAGAGAGCACGGATGCCCCCGCTGCCGTTATTCGCCGCCGAAAGCCCACGTGCTCGACCGATGTGCGTCAAAGCGACGCACTTCAGTCGAGCACGGGACACGGCGAACTAGAAGTAAGTTCTACGCGGAAAGTTCGGTGCGACCCTTGCGGCGACGTGCGCCCAGGATCGCGCGGCCGGCACGGGTACGCATCCGGAGACGGAAGCCGTGCACCTTGGCGCGCTTGCGGTTGTTCGGCTGGAAAGTTCTCTTGCTCATAGTGGTATCTCCAAAGCCCAGCTCTGAAGGCCGGAAAGACGAGGTTTGGCCCGAAGGCAGAAGTCAACTGATTAAAAGTACGGCGTTAAACCGCCGTGGTCAAACCTGAGGCGGTACTTCAAGGTTATCCACATCTGGATAAGTGGGGTTGGTGAGTGCACAGGGGTAAGAACTAAGGTGAAGACTTACGCCATTCTTCGAGGCGAATCCGGTAAATTGCCGACGCGCAGCAGTTATCCCCTCAGTGGATAACTCTGTGAATAACTTTTTGATTGTGGGAACAAGAACGCATGGCCGAAATAGCTGACTCGACCCCTGAGATTTGGAAATCGGTGCTCACCAGACTCACGTCTGACGAACGCATCACTCCACAGCTCCTCGGTTTCATCAGCCTCGTCGAGCCGAAGGGCGTCATGGCCGGCACCCTCTACCTCGAGGTTCCCAACGAATTGACGCGCGGAATGCTCGAGCAGCGCATCCGTCTTCCTCTGCTCAACGCCATCGCCGGACTGAGCGAAGACCAAGAGGTCATCAACTTCGCCATCGTCGTGAACCCCGACATCCAGCACGATTCGCTCGAACAGGATCCGGGCATCGGCGAGCAGGCCGCCTACATCGAACCGCAGCTGGTCCCCGCACCGGTCGACTCCAGCAATCCGGGCCGCCGCTCCGATTCCCGGCTCAACCCCAAGTACAACTTCGACAACTTCGTCATCGGTGGTTCCAACCGCTTCGCGCACGCCGCCGCGGTCGCCGTGGCTGAAGCCCCGGCGAAGGCCTACAACCCCCTCTTCATCTACGGCGACTCCGGTCTCGGCAAGACCCATCTCCTGCACGCCATCGGCCATTACGCAGAGAGCCTCTATCCGGGAATCCGTGTTCGCTACGTCAGCAGTGAAGAATTCACCAACGACTTCATCAACTCGATCGCGAACAACCGGGCCTCTGTCTTCCAGTCGCGGTACCGCGACATCGACATCCTCCTGATCGACGACATCCAGTTCCTCCAGGGGAAGGATTCGACGCAAGAGGCTTTTTTCCACACCTTCAACACCCTGCACGACCACAACAAGCAGGTGGTCATCACCAGCGATCTCCCGCCCAAGGCGCTCACCGGCTTCGAAGACCGCATGCGCTCTCGCTTCGAGTGGGGTCTCATCACCGACGTGCAGGCGCCCGATCTCGAGACCCGCATCGCCATTCTGCGCAAAAAGGCACAGAGCGAGAAGCTCCAGGTCGGCAACGAGATCCTCGAATACATGGCCTCGAAGGTGTCGTCGAACATCCGCGAGCTCGAGGGAACCCTGATCAGGGTCACCGCGTTCGCCAGCCTGAACCGCCAACCGGTCGATCTCGCCCTGGTGCAGACAGTGTTGAAAGACCTGATCACCCTCGACGACGACAACGTGATCGCGCCGGTCGACATCATCAACCACACCGCGGAGTACTTCAAGCTCACGGTCGACGATCTCTACGGGTCATCCAGATCTCAAGCGGTCGCCACCGCCCGCCAGATCGCCATGTACCTGTGCCGGGAAATGACGAACCTGTCGCTGCCCAAGATCGGGCAGCTGTTCGGCAACCGCGATCACACCACCGTCATGTACGCCAACAAGAAGATCACGGAGCTCATGAAGGAGCGCCGGTCGATCTACAACCAAGTGACCGAGCTCACGAGCCGCATCAAGCAGAACCACCGCTTCGGCAAAAACTGAGGTCTCAGGCGGAACCCGAGTTTTCACACAGTATGAAATCCCTGTGGATAACTGGGGGAACTCGCCGGGAAAGCTGTTGGGGAATTACAAGATTCTGTGGAAACGGGTTGTGGGGCGCTTCGGAGCAGTGACAAAAGTTGTCGGTTAATTCCACAGGCCGTCAACAACTCACACTCGTGTAGTTTCCAGCAGCGCCGTGGATTTCTTGTAGTTACTAACAGTTCGCACAGCGGTTAACACTGTTGTTCTTTTAAATCCTTATTGGTTGGCGAGAGATAACCTTGGACCCTGCGCCGATCGGGCCCCTCTGGCCTGTGCCAGTATTAACCGGCTAGACCGACATCCACCAGTGACAGGGGTTACATCCGTGAAGTTCCAGGTAAATCGCGACGTCTTCAGTGAGGCAGTCTCGTTCGCCGTGAAGTTGCTTCCTCAGCGCACCACCCTGCCGATCCTGAGTGGAATCCTGATCGAGGCCACCGAAGCCGGTCTCACGCTGTCGTCGTTCGACTACGAAGTCTCCGCTCAGACCGAGATCGCGGCGGAAGTCAGCGACCCGGGCAAGGTGCTCGTCTCCGGTCGCCTCCTCGCAGACATCGCCAGCCGGCTCCCCAATGCGCCCGTGACCTTCGCGACCGAAGAGGGTCGCATCACCGTCTCGTGCGGATCCGCGCACTTCACCCTGCTGAGCATGCCGGTCGAGGAGTACCCGACCCTGCCCCAGGTATCAGCACAGTCGGGCTTCCTGCCGGCCGAACTCTTCGCGAACGCCGTGTCGCAGGTAGCGGTGGCCGCATCCCGCGACGACGTCACGCCGGTCATCACCGGAGTGCAGCTCGAGATCGCAGACAACAAGCTCTCTCTCATCGCAACCGACCGCTATCGTGTCGCGGTCCGCGAGATCGAATGGACCGCGGATGAATCGGTGACCGATGTCATCACGGCGCTGGTTCCCGCCCGCACCCTCATCGAGATCGGGAAGACCTTCGGCCACAGCGGCTCGATCTCCGTGGCGATCACCTCGAGCGACGAACGCGAGCTCATCGCGTTCCAGGCCGACAAGAAGACCGTGACGTCGCTGCTGATCAAGGGCAACTTCCCGCCCGTGAAACGACTGTTCCCCGACGTGGTCGACAACTACGCCGTCATCAACACCGCCGAACTCGTCGAGGCCGTGCGCCGAGTGTCGCTGGTGCTCGAGCGCGAAGCCGCGCTGCGTTTCAGCTTCTCGGTCGATGGGCTGACCCTCGAGGCCATCGGCTCCGAACAGGCGCAGGCCTCCGAGACGATCGACGCGTTCCTCACCGGCGTCGACACCGTCGTCTCCCTCAAGCCGGCGTTCCTGCTCGACGGCCTCGGCGCCGTGCACTCGGAGTTCGTGCGCATCTCGTTCACGAAGACCGACAACCCCAACAAGCCCGGACCCGTGCTCATCACGAGCCAGTCCTCCAAGGACCAGGCGGGTGCTGACAACTACAAGTACCTTCTGCAGCCCAACCTGCTCCTGCGCTAAACCCACCACACAACACCCGTACTAAGGAATTTTTATGCACATTGGGCTCATTGGACTCGGCAAGATGGGCAACAACATGCGCGCTCGCCTGCGCAAGGGTGGCATCGAGGTGACGGGTTACGACCCGAACCCCGCCGTCTCCGACGTTGCCAGCCTCTCCGAACTCGCCGCGGCGCTGCCCGCACCCCGCATCGTCTGGGTCATGGTGCCGTCCGGCAAGATCACCTCGGGCGTCATCACCGAGCTGGGCACCGTGCTTTCCGAGGGCGATCTCGTGATCGAGGGCGGCAACTCGCGCTTCACCGACGACTTCAAGCACTCGGCGGAGCTCGCCGAGAAGGGCATCAACTACGTCGACGCCGGTGTCTCCGGTGGAGTCTGGGGTCTCGAGAACGGATACGGCCTGATGGTCGGCGGAAACGCGACCGACGTCGAGCGTGCCATGCCGATCTTCGACGCGCTGCGCCCCGAAGGTCCCCGCGCGGAGGGCTTCGTGCACACCGGCGAGGTCGGCGCTGGCCACTACGCCAAGATGGTGCACAACGGCATCGAGTACGCACTGATGCAGGCGTGGGCCGAGGGTTACGAACTGCTCGACACCCGCAAGGACATCATCAAGGACGTCACCGGAACCTTCGAGGCATGGCAGCGCGGCACCGTCGTGCGCTCCTGGCTGCTCGAGCTTCTCGTGAAGGCGCTCAAGGAAGACCCCGAATTCAAAGAGATCGAGGGCTACGTCGAGGACTCCGGCGAGGGTCGCTGGACCGTCGAAGAGGCGCTCAACAACGCGGTACCGGTTCCCACGATCAGCGCGGCGATCTTCGCGCGCTTCGTGTCGCGCCAGGGTGACTCGCCGTCGATGAAGGCAGTCGCAGCCCTGCGCAACCAGTTCGGCGGACACTCCGTCCGCAAGGCGGAATAGCACCACCTCGCTCGTGATCGTCACCCAGCTCAACCTCACCGACTTCCGTAACTACGAAACCGTTGACGTTGGGCTGGTGACGGGCGCGAACGTCTTCGTCGGCAGCAACGGACAGGGCAAGACCAATCTGGTCGAGGCCCTCGGCTTCCTGAGCACGCTCGGATCCCACCGGGTGTCGACCGATCACGCGATGGTCCGGGCGGGCCAGGACGCAGCGATCGTGCGGGCCAGGCTGCAGAACGGCGACCGCGAGATCCTCGCCGAGGTGCAGATCAACCGAACCGGTGCCAACCGCGCGCAGATCAACCGGTCGGCCATCAAGACCCGCGACCTGCCCCGTTACTTCTCCAGCATCCTGTTCGCTCCCGAAGACCTCGCCCTCGTACGCGGCGAACCGTCCGGCCGCCGCCGCTACATGGACGAACTGCTCGTGCAGCGGTTTCCCCGCTTCAGCGGCGTGATGGTCGACTACGAGCGCGTTCTGAAACAGCGCAACTCGCTGCTCAAGTCGGCACGAGCATCCGGTCTTCGCGAAAGCGGACTCTCGACGCTCGAAATCTGGGACGAACGCCTGGTCGAATTCGGATCGGAACTGATCCAGGCCCGCAGTGCGCTCATCGCCGAACTCCTCCCCGAGGTGAAGGCCGCCTACTCGGCGATCGCGGGCGCCGACCACCGGGCGTCGCTCGCCAGCTATCTCAGCATCCTGTCGAGCGACGCCGGCGACGAGGCGACGATCGAGCAGACCGCGGTGCGCGGCGGGGCTTTGGAACTCGACGAGATCGCCAAGAATTTCCGCGCCGCGCTCGCGCGCCTCCGGCGCTCCGAGGTCGATCGCGGAATCACCCTCGCCGGACCGCACCGCGACGACCTCGTGCTCGAACTCAACGACCTGCCCGCGCGAGGCTATGCGAGCCACGGCGAATCGTGGTCCTTCGCGCTGTCGCTCAAGCTCGCGGCGGCCGCCGTTCTGCGGCGGGAGTCGTCGACGGGAGACCCCGTGCTGATTCTCGACGACGTGTTCGCCGAGCTCGACGAGTCGCGCCGCGGCCGCCTAGCGTCGGCGATCGACGGCTTCGAGCAGGTGCTCATCACCGCGGCCGTGCTCGACGACGTTCCGAAAGAACTGGCCGGGCATATCGTGCGCATCCGGGCCGGCCGTATCGTGGAGGGGGAGGAATCGTGACGAATCAGGTTCCGCCGCGCGACAACGACGAGGCCCGCGCGGTGTACCTGCGCTTCCGGCAGCTCTTCGGTACCGGCGTCTTCAAGTCGAACGATCAGAAGAAGCGCGATAAGAGAGTGGATGGCGCGAGCGTGCCTTTCGGCGCGGGCCGCGACCCGCTCGGGCTCTCCGACGTCATCGACGGGCTCACGACCAACATGGGGTGGACCTCCCCCCTCGCCCAGTCCGACCTGGTCGCATCCTGGATCGAGATCGCCGGCGCGGAGACGGCGGAACACTCCACGCCGACCGGTATAGAAGACGGTGTGCTCACCATCCAATGCGATTCCACCGCGTGGGCCACGCAGCTGCGGCTCATGCGCACGCAGATCACCACGCACATCGCGTTGCGGTACCCGGACGCCAAGATCCAGTCGGTTCGCTTCGAAGGGCCGAACGCCCCTTCCTGGAAACGGGGCCCCAGATCAATTCCAGGCCGGGGCCCGCGCGATACTTACGGCTAGGTAGACAAATCTGGTCACCCCTCCACAGAACGCGCGCCATACGGCCATAGAGCGAGCGGCGGGGGTCGCGATTTGGTAGACTTAAACGGCCGTCGAGCGCGTCCCATTGTGGGACCACAATCTCGGATGGCGTGATCACAGACGCGGCAGGAGCACAATTTCAGATGGCGACTATTCCCACCGAGGATCTGCACGACGACAGCTACGGCGCAGACCAGATCCAGATTCTCGAGGGGCTTGAAGCCGTTCGCAAGCGTCCCGGTATGTACATCGGATCGACCGGCCCGCGGGGTCTCCACCACCTGGTCTACGAGGTGGTCGACAACTCCGTCGACGAGGCCCTCGCCGGCTACTGCGACCTCATTCTCGTCACGATGCGCAAAGACGGCTCGATCCGGGTTCGCGACAACGGCCGCGGTATCCCGGTCGACATCAACAAGCAAGAGCAGAAGTCGACCGTCGAGGTCGTTATGACTATCCTGCACGCTGGCGGAAAGTTCGGCGGCGGCGGCTACTCCGTCTCGGGCGGACTGCACGGCGTGGGTATCTCCGTGGTCAACGCGCTCTCGAGCGAGGTCGACACCGAGGTGCGCCGTCAGGGACACGTCTGGCGCATGAGCTTCAAAGACGGTGTGCCGACCGCGCCGCTCGAAAAGGGCGAGGCGACCGACGAGACCGGAACGCAGCAGACCTTCTGGCCGAGCAAAGAGACGTTCGAGACCGTCGAGTTCGACTACGAGACCCTCCGCGCACGCTTCCAGCAGATGGCGTTCCTCAACAAGGGGCTGCGCATCACGCTCACCGACGAACGCGGCGAAGAAGACGTGGTTGAGAGCTACATGTACGAGAAGGGGCTCGTCGACTACGTCGAGTACCTGAACAAGGCCAAGAAGGCCGAGCTCATCCACCCCGACATCATCGCGTTCGAGTCGGAAGACACCGACCGCAAGATCTCGCTCGAGGTCGCGATGCAGTGGACCAACGCCTACACCGAGAGCGTGCACACGTACGCGAACACCATCAACACCCACGAGGGCGGAACCCACGAAGAGGGCTTCCGCGCCGCGCTCACCACGCTCGTCAACCGGTATGCCCGCGAGAAGGGCATCATCAAGGAGAAAGACGAGAACCTCTCCGGCGACGACGTGCGCGAAGGATTGACCGCCGTGATCTCGGTGAAGCTGGCCGAACCGCAGTTCGAGGGCCAGACCAAGACCAAGCTCGGCAACACCGAGGCCAAGGCGTTCGTGCAGCGCGTGGCCGGCCAGCAGCTCGGCGACTGGTTCGACCGCAATCCCACGCAGGCGCGCGACGTGATCCGCAAGGCCATTCAGGCCTCGCAGGCGCGCCTCGCCGCCCGCAAGGCGCGCGAGCAGACCCGCCGCAAGGGTCTCCTCGAGTCGGGCGGAATGCCCGGAAAGCTGCGGGACTGCTCGTCGAAAGACCCCTCGCTCAGCGAGATCTACATCGTCGAGGGTGACTCCGCAGGCGGCTCGGCCGTCCAGGGCCGCGACCCGCAGTTCCAGGCGATCCTCCCGCTGCGCGGCAAGATCCTCAACGTGGAGAAGGCGCGCCTCGACCGAGCGCTCGGAAACGCCGAAGTGCAGGCGATGATCACCGCCTTCGGTGCCGGCATCGGCGAAGACTTCGACCCCGAGAAGGTTCGGTACCACAAGATCGTCCTGATGGCCGACGCCGACGTCGACGGCCAGCACATAACGACTCTGCTGCTCACCCTGCTGTTCCGCTACATGCGCCCGCTCATCGACCACGGCTACGTCTACCTCGCGCAGCCGCCGCTCTACCGCCTCAAGTGGACGAACGCCGAGCACCAGTTCGTGTACAGCGACAAGGAGCGCGACGGAATGCTCGAGCTCGGCCTCGCGGCCGGCAAGCGCATCCCGAAGGAGAACGGCATCCAGCGCTACAAGGGTCTCGGCGAGATGGACTACAGCGAGCTGTGGGAAACCACGATGGACCCCGCGACCCGCACCCTGCTGCAGGTGACCCTGGACGACGCGGCGGCGGCGGACGAGATCTTCTCGACCCTCATGGGCGAAGACGTCGAATCGCGCCGCAACTTCATCCAGCGCAACGCCAAAGACGTGCGCTTCCTCGACATCTAATACCCACCTCGGTCCCTGAGCTTGTCGAAGGGATCGGCGCTATGGCCCCTTCGACAAGCTCAGGGACCGGCTAAGGAAAAGAACCATGGCTGACGAAACAACACCAGACGGCACCGAAGCCGCCGAACCGACGTTCGAGAACGCTGTCATCGACACGCGTCACGACAAGGTCGACCAGGTCGACCTGCAGCTCGAGATGCAGCGGTCGTACCTCGACTACGCGATGAGCGTCATCGTCGGCCGCGCGCTGCCCGAGGTTCGCGACGGCCTCAAGCCGGTGCACCGCCGCGTGATCTACGCCATGTACGACGGCGGCTACCGTCCCGACAAGGGCTTCAACAAGTGCACCCGCGTCGTCGGCGAGGTCATGGGCCAGTTCCACCCGCACGGCGACTCGTCGATCTACGACGCGCTCGTCCGCCTGGTTCAGCCGTGGAGCCTGCGCTACCCGCTCGCCCTCGGCCAGGGCAACTTCGGTTCGGCCGGAAACGACGGCGCCGCGGCGCCTCGATACACCGAGACCAAGATGGCCCCCCTCGCCATGGAGATGGTGCGTGACATCGACGAGGAGACCGTCGACTTCATCCCCAACTACGACGGCAAGACGCAGGAGCCCGTCGTGCTGCCGGCGCGCTTCCCGAACCTCCTCGTCAACGGTTCCGTCGGCATCGCCGTCGGTATGGCGACCAATATCCCTCCGCACAACCTGCGGGAGGTGGCATCCGGAGCTCTCTGGGCGCTCGAAAACCCCGAGGCTCCGCGCGAAGAGCTGCTTGAAGCGCTCATCGAGCGCATCAAGGGCCCCGACTTCCCGACCGGAGCGCAGGTTCTCGGCATCAAGGGAATTCAGGATGCCTACCGCACCGGACGCGGGTCGATCACGATGCGCGCGGTGGTCAATGTAGAAGAGCTCCAGGGCCGCACCTGCCTCGTCGTCACCGAGTTGCCCTACCAGGTGAACCCCGACAACCTCGCGTTGAAGATCGCCGAGCTCGTCAAGGAGGGCAAGATCGGCGGGATCGCCGACATCCGCGACGAGACCTCGGGCCGCACCGGCCAGCGCCTCGTGATCGTGCTCAAGCGCGACGCCGTGGCCAAGGTAGTTCTCAACAACCTGTACAAGCACACGCAGCTGCAGGACAACTTCGGCGCGAACATGCTCGCGATCGTCGACGGGATTCCGCGCACGCTGCCGATCGACGGGTTCATCACCCACTGGATCGACCACCAGATCGAAGTGATCGTGCGCCGCACCACCTTCCGCCTCAAAAAGGCCGAAGAGCGCATGCACATCCTGCGCGCCTACCTCAAGGCGCTCGACGCGCTCGACGAGGTCATCGCGCTCATCCGCCGCAGCGCCGACACCGAGACCGCGCGCGACGGCCTGATGGAACTGCTCACCATCGACGAGCTTCAGGCACGCGCCATCCTCGACATGCAGCTGCGCCGCCTCGCGGCCCTCGAGCGACAGAAGATCGTCGACGAGGCCGCCGAGTGGGAAGCCAAGATCGCCGAGTACCACCACATCCTCGCCACCCCGGCGCGCCAGCGCGAGATCGTGAGCGAAGAACTCACCGAGCTCGTCGACCGCTTCGGCGACGACCGCCGCACCGAGATCATGTTCGGCTTCGACGGCGACATGAGCATGGAAGACCTCATCCCCGAAGAGGAGATGGTCATCACGGTCACGCGCGGCGGCTACATCAAGCGCACGCGCAGCGACAACTACCGCAGCCAGCACCGCGGCGGCAAGGGCGTGAAGGGTGCGCAGTTGCGGGCCGACGACGTGGTCGAGCACTTCTTCGTCACCACCACCCATCACTGGCTGCTGTTCTTCACCAACACCGGCCGCGTGTACCGCGCCAAGGCCTACGAACTGCAGGAGGCCGGCCGCGACGCGAAGGGCCAGCACGTCGCCAACCTGCTCGCGCTGCAGCCCGGCGAGGAGATCGCCCAGATCCTCGACATCCCCGACTATCAGGCGGCGAAGTACCTCGTGCTCGCCACCCGTCGCGGACTGGTGAAGAAGACCGCGCTCACCGAGTACGACACCAACCGCACCGGCGGAATCATCGCCATCAATCTGCGCGACGAAGACGAACTGGTCTCGGCCATGCTCGTCGAGGAAACGCAGGACGTTCTCCTGGTCTCGCACAAGGGAATGTCAATCCGCTTCACCGCGTCCGACTCGGCGATGCGCCCGATGGGCCGCTCCACCTCCGGTGTGAAGGGTATGGACTTCCGCGAGGGAGACGAGCTGCTCTCTGCCTCGGTCGTCACCGACGCCGGCTACGTCTTCGTCGTCACGGAGGGCGGATTCGCCAAGCGCACCTCCACCGACGAGTACCGGGTGCAGGGCCGCGGTGGCCTGGGGATCAAGGTGGCCAAGCTCCAGGACGCCCGCGGCGATCTGGCGGGCGCGCTCATCGTCTCCGACGACGACGAGGTGCTTGTGGTTCTTGCCAGCGGCAAGGTGGTACGCTCCTCCGTGGCCGAAGTTCCCGCCAAGGGCAGGGACACAATGGGCGTCGTTTTCGCCCGTTTCGCCGAGGATGACAGAATTATCGCGCTTGCGAAGAACAGCGAACGCAATCTAGTTAATCAGGATGGCGAAGTAGTGGTCGGAGAAATTCCGGCGGTGCCCGTCGTCTCTGGAGAGGACGAATCAGTAGATGAGTAGCGTCGCCGAAAAGCTGCAGCGCAAGTCGCAGCGCCCCGTTGCCACCAAGCAGGTCCGTCTCAAGCTGGTCTACGTCGACTTCTGGTCGACCGTGAAGCTGTCGTTCCTCATTGCCGTGTCGCTCGGCATCGTGCTCGTTGTGGCGACGATCCTCGTGTACCTCGTGCTGCAGTCGACGAACATCTTCGAGACCCTCGACAAGACGCTGGCCGAGATCCTGGGCGACGAGTCGTTCAGTATCACCGACAGCTTCTCTCTTGTGCAGGTGTCACTGTTCACCGTCGTCGTGGCGATCCTCAACATCATCGTGGGCACCGCCCTCGGCGCGATCACGAGCGTTCTCTACAACTTCAGCGTGCGGATCACCGGCGGACTGCTGGTCGGTTTCACGAACAACTAACCCAATGCGGGCGCCTGGTCGCTCGATTGGGATTCCCGGCGCAGGTACGGTACTCTCGAATCTGCCCGCGGGGGTATAGCTCAGTTGGTTAGAGCGCTTCACTGATAATGAAGAGGTCCCAGGTTCAAATCCCGGTACCCCCACTGTGACTCACGAGAGTGAGTTCAACCCTTCGGGGCCTTAGCTCAATTGGTAGAGCGCCTGCTTTGCAAGCAGGAGGTCAGGAGTTCGATTCTCCTAGGCTCCACATGTTCACCGTCGCCTCTGTGTAGGCGACTTTCTTCGTTAACGGGCGGGCGGCGTTCACCCGCTTCCTGCCGCCCGTTAACGGGCGAAGGCCCGCCGTAGCGGGCCCTCGTGCGTTGTGCTGTTCTAGATGGCGCCTACGGCTCCGGGGTCGACGGTGTCGGCTCCGGGCTCGAGGTCGTCGTCGATCCACAGGTCGTCGTCGGCGCGCAGCGTCTGCCACACGGCGTACGCGACACCGGCGACGGCGACGACGCCGAGACCGATGAGGATGTACTTGCCTGGGCCGCTCTTCGGCTTCTCGACGATGCCGACCTTGCGGCCGATCACCGTGGCGTTCTTCGACACGTTCTTGCTGAACGTCTCGGCCTTCTTGCCGAGCTTGTCGGCGCGCTTCGCGATCTGCTTCGAAGCCTCCTCCGAGCCGGCGGAGACGCGGCGGATGGCGTCGCGAACCTGCGGGCTCTTGGCGGCGTCGAGAACGGCGAGGGCCGAAGCAATCGCCGAGGCGAACGCGGGCAGCACGTCGTGCTCGATCTTGTCCTTCGCGGTGGACGCCACCGTCTGCGTCGCCGTGATGCCGGTGTCGACCACGGGCTTCAGGTTCGACTCGTACGCGTCCTTCACCCGCGGGCTTACTTCTTCGCGAGCGTAGTTGGCGGCCTGGTGGCGCGCCTCACGAACTACGCCGCCGGCGTGCTCGAGCACGTCCTTCTGGCTTTGCAACAGTTCCTCGGCTTGCTTCTTGAGCCGAGTGAACTCTCGCTGCCGCTTCCGTGACAGTCCCATTGAAAAACCTCCGTCGTCGTTGTGCAGCGAACGATCCAATCTTGTCACGCCACTCTAGCGAGCGAAACGGCTAGGCCTGTGAGCCGCCTGTGCGCTAGCGGGCAGCGAACGGAGAGGCTATGCAAGAATTGTGACTATGTCTTCGCATACTGCTGTCGCCACGATCACCACCAACCTCGGCGTTATCAAGGTCAACCTCCTTGGCAACCACGCCCCCAAGACCGTCGATAACTTCGTCGGACTGGCAACGGGCACCAAGGAATGGACCCACCCCGCTACAGGCAAGGTTTCGACCGACAAGCTGTACGACGGCATCATCTTCCACCGCATCATCAAGCAGTTCATGCTCCAGGGCGGCGACCCGCTCGGCAAGGGCATCGGCGGACCCGGTTACGAGTTCGACGACGAGATCCACCCCGAGCTCAGCTTCAATGAGCCCTACGTACTCGCCATGGCCAACGCTGGCACGCGCGGCGGCAAGGGCACGAACGGCTCGCAGTTCTTCATCACCACGGTTCCGACGCAGTGGCTCCAGGGCAAGCACACCATCTTCGGCTTCGTCGCCGACGACGAGTCGAAGCGCGTCGTCGACGCGATCGAGGCCGTGCCCACCGATGGAAGCGACAAGCCCCTCAGTGACGTCGTCATTGAGAGCGTTACTGTCGACCAGGTCTAGACACTCCCGTGACGGATACCGACAGGAATCCGGACAACTTCTGTTACCGGCATCCCGACCGGCAGAGTTTCATCATCTGCCAGCGGTGCGGTCGCACCGTGTGTTCGGAATGCCAGACGCAGGCCGCCGTCGGGGTTCACTGTCCCGAGTGCGTGCGCGAGGCGCGTGACAGCGCGCCTCGCACGAGTCGTGGCACGACGACCCGCTTGAAGCGTTCCATGCGCTCGTCGAGCGGCGTACCCGTCGTTACGTACTCGCTCATCGGCCTGAACCTTCTGCTTTACATCGCCCAGTGGGTGTCGGGCGGCGCCGTGTATCAGGCGCTGGCCTACTACCCACCCTTCACGGCGGTGGAGCCGTGGCGCATGATCACGGCGGCGTTCCTGCATTCGCCGGCCTCGATCTTCCACATCCTGTTCAACATGTACTCGCTGTTCATCTTCGGCCCCATCATCGAACACGCCGTCGGTCGGGCGCGATTCGTGGCCCTCTACCTGTTGGCGGCCTTCGGCGGGTCGGTCGCGGTGCTGCTGCTCGCTCCCGGTGCCGTGGTCGTGGGTGCATCGGGCGCGATCTTCGGCCTGCTCGGCGCGTTCTTCGTGATCCAACGCCGCTTGGGCGGCAACAACGCGCAGTTGCTCATCGTGATCGGGCTCAACCTCGCGATCGGCTTCTTCGTGCCCGGTATCGCCTGGCAGGCGCATGTCGGTGGCCTCGTGGTCGGCGCGGGGGTAGCGGCGATCTACATGGCGACACGACACCGCAGCAAGAAGGCGATTCAGATCGCGGCCGTGGCTGGCGTCGCGGTGGCCCTGATCGCGATCACCGTGGCGGCCGTAACCGTCTAGGCAAGTTATCCACAGGCTTGTACACACTGGGGATAATTACACCGGTGTAGTTAGGCCTTAATTCCCGCGGAATTCGGCGGTATCAGCGCCAGCGTGTCGTCATCAGGAAGCCGATGAACATGATGCCGAAGCCGACCAAGATGTTGCCGGAGCCGAGCTGCGGGATGGGGAGCTGACTGCCGCCGCTCACGTAGAAGACGATGATCCACACGAGGCCGACGAGCATAAAGCCGAACATGATCGGCTTGAACCACACGGGGTTCGGTGCCTGCTCGCCTGGGCGCGTTTCGGCGGTACGGTCGGTCTTGGTTCGTTCGCTACGGGCCATGCCCGAAATCTTATCCTGAATCGCCCGAGGCTCGGCGTGAGGCCGCTGCGGCACAGGGATCGCGGACAGGTGCGCACCGTACAATCAAGGAATGCCCGAGACCGACCGCACGCCCGTCGAGCCGTCGCCGCGCCGGCCGCGCCGTCGGCTGTCGGTGGTGGGAGTCCTCGGTGAACTCTTCATCACCGCCGGTGTTCTCGTGCTGCTCTTCCTCGGCTGGCAGGTCTGGCTCAACGACATCATCGTGGGCGCGGAGCAGACGTCGGCCGCGAACGATCTCGCCGAGCAGTGGGACAGGGGAGACCCGACGCCGACGGCGGTCCCAACCGAGACGCCCGTGCCGGTCGACCCCGGTGAGCCGGTCGTGGCCGCGCCGCCCGCGGAGGGCGCGTCGTTCGCCAACCTCATCGTGCCGAGACTCGGCACCGACTACCGCCGGCCGATCGCCGAGGGGGTCGGCCTCGGCGTGCTCAACAACCGCAAGACCGGCGTCGGGCACTATCCCCAGACGCAGATGCCCGGGGAGGTCGGCAACTTCGCGGTCGCCGCGCACCGCACCACCTACGGCGCCGGGTTCCACGACATCAACAAGCTCGTGGTCGGCGACAGCATCTTCGTCGAGACGGAAGACGGCTGGTACAAGTATGTCTACCGGGGTACCGAGTACGTGCGGCCGACGGGTATCGGCGTGCTCGAACCCGTGCCCCAGGTAGCGGACGCGACATCCACCGATCGCATCATCACGATGACCAGCTGCCACCCGTACTTCTCCTCGGCCGAGCGCATCATCGCCTACGGCGTCTTCGAGACCTGGTACCCCCGCGCCGGCGGCCCGCCCGCCGAAATCGCCACCCTCGTTCAGGCAGGAGCCAACTGATGTATGCCGCCCTCTGGCGCATTCTGCCCGGCCCGCTCTGGGTGCGCGTGCTCACGGTCGTCGTTCTCGTTGCGGCGGTGCTCGCGAGTCTCGTACTGTGGGTGTTTCCGTTCGTCAATGAACTGTTTGTACCCCCGGAAGTGACGGTAGGCGAATGACCCGCGTTCTCGTTGTCGACAACTACGACAGCTTTGTGTACACCCTCAACGGCTACCTCCAGCAGTTGGGAGCAGAGACGACCGTCGTGCGTAACGATGCGTTCGGTGCGGATGACGCGGCGAGCTTCATTGCGGACTACGACGCCGTGCTGCTCTCGCCGGGTCCCGGCACGCCCGCCGCCGCCGGGGTCTCGATCCCGATCGTGAACGCCGTGCTCGAGAGCGGACAGCCGCTCTTCGGCGTCTGCCTCGGACACCAGGCCATCGCCGAGGCCATGGGCGCCACGGTGACCCACGCCGACGAACTGATGCACGGCAAGACGTCGCTCATCGACCACGACGACAGCGGCTTCTACGACGGCGTGCCGCATCCGTTCCGCGCCACCCGGTACCACTCGCTCGCCATCGTCGACGGCACGACACCGAGCGAGCTCGTCGTCACGTCACGCACCGCCGGCGGTGTGATCATGGGAGTGCGTCACGAGGCGCTGCCGATCTACGGCGTGCAGTTCCACCCCGAATCGGTGTTGACCGAGGGCGGCTACCGCATGGTGGGCAACTGGCTCGCCGTCGCGGGGCTGCCGGAGGCGGCGGAGACCGCGAAGGGTCTCACGCCGCTCGTCACCGTCGCCTAGGGCTTGTTGCAGAAGTTGATCTGAACCGCGGAGCGCTGCGGTGCGTCGCCGGTGACCGACTGCGACGAGATCTTGCCGCCGGAGCACGACAGGTCGGGCACCGTCTTGACTTCGAGTTGGAGCGCCAGCAGCGCGGTGTTCGCGGCCGCGACATCCTGACCGGTCACGTCGGGAATCTTCACCAGTCCGTTGGAGACGACCATCGTGACGGTCGCGCCCTCGCTGGTGGCTTCTCCGGCGCCGGGCGTGGCCGAGATGACCACGCCGGCCTTGACGTTCGGCGAGTAGTCCTGAGTCGACGTGCCGACGACGAGTCCCGCGGCGGTGATCGCCTCGGCCGCCGCCGCCTGGTCGATGCCGACGATTTGCGGCACATTGACCGGCCTGGCGCCGCTCGAGACGTAGACGGTGATGTCCTGGCCGGGTGCGACGCGGATGCCGGCCTCGGGGTCGGTGCGGATGACACGGTTGGCCTCGACCTCGACGCTCGTCTCGTCGACGCGCTCGGAGGCGAGGTTCTCGCCGCTGATCGCGGCGGCGGCTTCTTCGTAGGTGAGGCCGACGACCTCGGGAACGGGGATGGACACGTTGCCGGTCAACTCGGTGGGCTGGGACACGGTCTGGACCCACATGAACACCGCGACGATGATCACGATGAGCACGGCCACGCCGCCCCAGATCCAGGCGACCGGCGGGCGGTTCTGAGTGCGGGGGATGCGGTCGTTCTGGTCGACGTTGAGCTGGCGGAAAGTGGCTTCCGAGCCCACCCGCGAGTTCGGGTTCACGCCGAAGAGCGCGGCGTTGAACTCGCCCGCGGGAGCCGGCTTGCGCACGGGGATGGAGCCGGCAGCCGCGGTCTCCGCGTCGGTGCGGAACTCGCCAGCCGTCTGGAAGCGGTCGAAGCGGTCTTTCGCCATGGCGCGCAGCACGACCGCGTCGAGAGCGGGTGAGACGCGCGGGTTGAGCGCGCTCGGCGGCAACGGCTGCTGGTTGACGTGCTGGTAGGCGACCGCGACCGGGTTGTCACCCGTGAACGGAGCCTGCGCGGTGAGCATCTCGAACAGCACAATGCCGGTGGAGTAGAGGTCGGTGCGGGCGTCGACGGCTTCGCCGCGCGCCTGCTCCGGCGAGAAGTACTGGGCGGTGCCGACGATGGTGCTGGTCTCCGCGATGCTCGCGGAGGAGTCGGAGACGGCACGGGCGATGCCGAAGTCCATGACCTTCACCTGGCCGGTCGTGGTTACCATGATGTTGCCGGGCTTCACGTCGCGGTGGACGACTCCAGCGCGGTGCGAGTACTCGAGGGCGGTGAGCACCTGCGAGATGATGCGCACGGCCTCGGTCTGCTCGATCGGGCCGTCGGCGATCATGTCTTTGAGCAGGCGTCCGTCGACGAACTCCATGATGATGAACGGGAGCTGCACCTCGGCCCCGTCGTCGTCGACGATGGTCTCCTCGCCGGCGTCGAAGATGCGCACGATGGTCGGATGCGCCATCTTGGCCGCTTCCTGCGCCTCGCGTCGGAAGCGGCTGCGGAATGCGGGGTCGGTGGCGAGTTCGGGTTTGAGCAGCTTGATCGCGACGCGTCGTCCGAGACGGGAGTCGGTTCCGACGTGCACATCGGCCATGCCGCCGCGGCCGATGAGGTCGCCGACCTGGTACCTGCCCGCGAGCAGGCGCACGCTCTGAGCTACGCCTTCAATCACAAACTATCTCCCGGTCGGGTGCGCCTATTTTCCTTGCCAGTGTACTCGGTGGTGTGTCTGCACCCGCTGTTAGCCCGTGGCCGGCGCGGCTGCGACGGTGAAGGTCGTGTTCGCGGATGCGGGTGACTGGAGGTCGCTGCACTGCACTATGTAGTTCACCGTCACGTTGCCGGGAGCGGTGAGGTTGATGCCGAGCGAGGTGGCGCTCGCGCCGAGGGGGTTGGGCGTCTGCTGCGTGCCGGGGCCTCCGACGGTGAACGTGTAGCCGGTGAGCGGGTGACCCGAGGGGCAGCCCGCGTAGGTCGTCCAGCTGACGGTGGCCACCTGGCCGACGATAAGCGTTCCCGTGGGGGGCGCGACGGCGGAGGGCTGCGGCGGGGTGGGAACCTCGGCGACGGGGCCGTAGAACGTGACGGCGATCAGCTGGTCCTTCGACACGTTGCCGGTGGGGCTCACCGCGTAGGCCTTGCCGACATCGCCGTTGGTCTCCGCGGCGTCGCCGACCCGGGTCTCCATCGTGAGGCCGAGGCCGCTGATCTTCTGCTTGGCCTGCGCCTCGGTGAGACCGATGAACTCGTCTTCATTGATGACGATGGGGGCGACGGTGGGAGTCGGTGTCGGTGTGTTCGACGGAGTCGGTGTGCTCGACGGGGTCGAGCTCGTCGTGGTGTTCGTGGGCTTCGGCTCTTCCTCGGCCGGGTTCGCCAGGAGCATGACGATGACCACGACCAGGATGACGGCGAGAACCGAGACGATGGCGATAAGCGGCCACATCCACGGGTTGCGCTTCTCCTCCTCCTCGGGGGGAACGTCGGTCGTGGTCGTGGTGGCCTGCTCCTCGGCGGTGAGCAGGCGCGTCGTGGCGGCGTTCTGGCCGTAGTTCGCCCCGGCCGTGGCGGCGAGCGAGCCGGCGCCGAGAATGCCGGGAACGGCGACGGCGGCCGCGGAGACGTCTCCGCGTCGCAGGGCCTGGGCGGCACGCGCGAGGTGTGCCGCGCTGGCCGGGCGGTCCGCCGGGTTCTTCGCGATACACGCATAGACCAGGTTGCGCACGGGCTCCGAGATGGTGACGGGGAGTTCGGGCGGCGTCTCGTTGATCTGCGCCATGGCGATGGCCACCTGCGACTCGCCCGTGAACGGGCGACGGCCGGCGAGGGCCTCGTAGGCGACGATGCCGAGGGAGTAGATGTCTGTCGTGGGCGACGCAGAGCGGCCGCTCGCCTGTTCGGGCGAGAGGTACTGCACCGTCCCCATGACCTGTCCGGTGGCCGTGAGCGGCACCTGGTCGGCGATGCGGGCGATGCCGAAGTCGGTGATCTTGACGCGGCCGTCGGGGGTGATCAGCAGGTTGCCCGGCTTGATGTCGCGGTGCACGAGACCGGCCGCGTGCGCAGCCGACAGGGCGTTCGCCGTCTGTGCGACGATGTCGAGAACGCGGTCGGTGGAGAGCACGCGCTCCCTCTCGAGGATCGCGCTGAGCGCCTCGCCGGGAACGAGTTCCATCACGAGGTAGGCGCTGCCCTCTTCCTCGCCGTAGTCGAAGACGTTGGCGATGCCCTCGTGGTTGACGAGGGCCGCGTGGCGGGCCTCGGCGCGGAAGCGCTCGAGGAACCCGGGGTCGCCGAGGTACTCGTCTTTGAGGATCTTGATCGCGACAGTGCGTCCGATCACGAGGTCGGTAGCCTGCCAGACCTCGCCCATCCCGCCGATCGCCACGCGACTGGACAGTTGGTACCTGCCCCCGAAAGTGAGGCCACTGGTGGGTCTCATTTGTTTAGCACCGCCTCTAGTACTTTCTTTGCGATTGGAGCTGCGACCGAGTTGCCGAATCCGGACTGGCCGAGGCCACCACCGTTCTCGACCACAACGGCGACGACGACCTGTGGATCTTCCGCTGGAGCAAAACCGGTAAACCAGAGCGTGTACGGATCGCCGTCGCCGTTCTCTGCCGTGCCCGTCTTGCCCGCCACGTTGACTCCGCTAATTCTCGCATTACCGCCGACGCCGTTGGATACCGCACTGATCATCATCTGGGTCAATGTTTCCGCCGTTTCGGTTGTCATCGGTGTGTTGTAGACGGTGGGCTGGAGTTGTTCCCGCGGTGTGAGGTCGGGCGCCAGGATGCTCTCGACGAGGGTCGGCTGCATGAGCATTCCGTCGTTCGCGATCGCGGCCGAGACCATGGCGATCTGCAGCGGCGTGACGCGGACGCTCGCCTGCCCGAACGACGACAGCATCTGCTGCGCGTCGCTCTCGGTCTGCGGGTACACGCTGGGCGTCGTGCTCATCGGAATGTCCAGGCTCGACTCGAAGCCGAATTCCTTGGCCTTCGCCGCGATGGCGTCGTAGCCGACGGCGAGCCCGAGTTCGGCAAACGGGATGTTGCACGACAGGCGCAGGGCCGTGGCGATCGAGACGGTGGCGCCGCCACCGCACGATCCACCCTCGGAGTTGGTGATGACCGAACTGGTGCCCGGCAGGGTGAGCGAGCCGGGGTTGGGGAACTCGGAGTCGGCCGTGAACTGCCCGCTGTCGATGGCCGCGGCCGCGACCACGAGCTTGAAGACCGAACCGGGTGTGTACAGGTCGCCGGCGATCGCACGGTTCGCGAGGGGGTCGCCGGGGTCGTTGATGAGCGCGTTGTAGGCCTCGAGCACCTGGTTGTCGTCGTGTACCGCCAGCGCGTTCGGGTCGAACGATCCCTTCGAAACCATCGCCATGATCGCGCCGGTCTTCGGGTTGAGCGCGACGACGGAGCCGGAGTTCGCCCCGAGCGCGTCCCAGGCCACCTGCTGCAGGTTCGCGTCGATGGTCAGTTCGACGGCGTCGCCCTTGGGCTCCTGCCCGGTGAAGATGGCGTTGATCTGGTCGAAGAACTGGGCGTTGGAGGTTCCGCTGAGGTAGTCGTTCAGCGCGCTCTCGATGCCGGTGGTTCCCTGGTTGAGGGTGAAGTAGCCGGTGATCGGCGCGTACAGCGGCCCGTTCGAGTACTGCCGCAGGAAGGAGAAGTCGTCGTCGACCGGGGTCGACTCGGCGATCGGCACGCCGTCGACCAAGATCGGTCCGCGCTGGGCAGAGAAGCTGTCGAGAATAGTGCGTTGGTTGCGGGGATCGGCGCTGAGGCTGTCCGCTTCGACGACCTGGATGACACTGCTCGAGCCGAACAGCGCAACAAACATGAGCAGCACGACGACGCTCACGCGCTTGAGTTCTTTGTTCACTGTTCGATCACCGCTCTCGGCTGGTTGCGTACGGTGTCGGACAGCCGCAGCAACAGCGCGGCGATGATCCAGTTCGCGACGAGCGACGAACCTCCGGCGGCCAGGAACGGCGTCGTGAGTCCGGTTAGCGGGATCACCCGGGTCACACCGCCCACCACGATGAATACCTGCAGGGCGATCAGGAACGAGAGGCCGACTCCGAGAAGGCGACCGAAATCATCCTGCCCGGCGAAGCCGATGCGGAAACCGCGCGAAACGAACAGCAGGTAGAGGGCCAGAATAGCGAAGAGGCCGATGAGGCCGAGTTCTTCGCCGAGGCTCGCGATGATGTAGTCGCTCTCGGCGAGGGGCACGATACCCGGTCGGCCCTGGCCGAGCCCCGCGCCGATGAGTCCGCCCTTGGCGAGGCCGAAGAGACCCTGAACGAGCTGGTAGCTACCGCCGTTTTGGTCGTAGATGTCGGGGTTGAACGCGTCGAGCCACGCGGCGAACCGCCCGTTGACGTAACTGAGCGTCTGGCTGGCGACGAGGGCTCCGCCGAAGAAGGCGGTGAGGCCGAGGATGATCCAGCTCGCGCGGCCCGTCGCGACGTAGATCATCACGAGGAAGAGCCCGAAGTAGAGCAGCGCCGTTCCGAGGTCGCGCTGGAAGATCAGCACGCCCATCGACGCGATGAAGACGACGATGATCGGGCCGAGGTCGCGGGCGCGCGGGAAGGTCATGCCGAGCACCTTCGTGCCGACCATCGAGAGCGAGTCGCGCGCGGTCACGAGGTAGCCGGCGAAGAAGATCGCAAGGGCGATCTTGCCCAGCTCTCCGGGCTGGAAGTTGAGCGGGCCGAGCTCGATCCAGATGCGCGCCCCATTGCGCTCGGAGCCGATCAGTGGAGCGAGCGGCAGCAGCAGCAGCGCGATGCCCGTGAACATCGAGACGAAGCGGTAGCGCAGCAGCACCCGGTGGTTGCGCACGACGATGATCACGACGATGGCCAGCGTGATCGCGAGCGCTGTCCACACCATTTGGCGTACGCCGGCCGCTCCCCATCCTGTGAGGTTGTCGTCGATGTCGATGCGGTAGATCATGGCAATGCCGAGGCCGTTGAGCACCGTGATCACCGGGAGGATGAACGGGTCGGCATCGGGCGCCACCACGCGCATGGTGAAGTGCATCGCGAAGACGAGCAGGGTGAGGCCGGCCCCGTAGGTGAGCAGCGTCGAGTCGATCTCGCCGAGCGCGCCGAGTTGCACGAGGCAGATCGCGGCGGCGTTGATGCCGCTCGCGACGAGCAACAGCAGCAGCTCGATGTTGCGCATACGCGCGGGAACCCGCAGCTTCAGGCGGATACTGCTCGTGAAATTGGCGCGATCAGCGGTGTCGACCGGGCGTCCGGTCGACACGGCTTCGGTGGGGAGGCTATTCGGGGCTGACATTCGACAATGTGTCCACGATGCGTTCGGCGTCGCTCAGGTCGTCGGCGTTGATGGTGGCCTCCACCCGCTGCTGCGAGTAGGCCGTGAGGGAGTCGACCTCGATCGAGGTGGTTCGGTAGACGGTCGACAGGCTGATCGGACCGATGCCCTCTTGAACCCCGCGGTAGATGGCGACGTTGCCCTGGTCGACGCCCACGAAGTACCGGCTCTGTGTGTACTGGTAGGCGGTGAAGATCCCGCCGAGAATTCCGAGCACGACGAGGATGAGCCCCACGAGCCAGGTGATGCGGCGGCGGCGTGCGCGGCGGCGGTCTTCCAGGATGAGTTCGTCGAGGTAGCCGTCGGATTCTGGCTCGAAGTGCGAGTCGTCGGGCTTCGAGACCTTGAGCGGGTGCAGCAGCAGAGCGGGCAGGCGAAGCGGCTTCTTCGCCACGTCGCCGTCGAAGACGAGAGGGCTCGCGGCGGAGCCGACGGTGAGAGGGGGAACGTGGGCCGAGGTGCCCGACTCGTCGATGTCGACGAGCACCACGGTGACGTTATCGGGGGCGCCCTGGTCGAGGGCGTCCTTCACGAGCCGCTCCGCGGCATTCTGGGCGTCTGCGACCGAGGTGAGCGCGTGCAGGATCTTGTCGTGCGAGACGTAGCTGCTCAGGCCGTCGGAGCAGAGCAGCCAGCGGTCGCCCGGCTGCGTGGCCATGATCGAGGTGTCGATCTCCGGCGTGGCGTCGACGTCGCCGAGAACCCGCATCAGCACCGAGCGCCGGGGGTGCACCGCGGCCTCCTCCTCGGTGATGCGGCCGCTGTCGACGAGCCGCTGCACGAAGGTATGGTCGGCCGTGACCTGGGTGAGCTCGCCGTCGCGCAGCAGGTAGATGCGCGAGTCGCCGATGTGGGCGATCACGACCTGACCGCCGACGAGGATGAGCCCGCTGACGGTGGTACCCATCCCGGTGAGCTCGGAGTGGTCGAAGACCGTCTCCGCTAGCTGCGCGTTGGCGGCGGTGAGTGCGGTGTGCAGTGCGAACTCGGCGTCGCTGCCCGAGGCGAACTGGCGGTCGGTCTCGGTGATGCGCTTGACGGCGATCGCCGAGGCCACATCCCCTCCCGCGTGGCCGCCCATGCCGTCGGCGACAACGAACAGGTACTCGCCGGCATAGCCGCTGTCCTGATTGTTGGCGCGGATCTTCCCCACATGGGAGACCGCGGCACTCTTGCCGGGGGCCACTCGCTTACCGCCGTAGTTCGAAACTGGTAGTGCCAATGGTCACTGGCGTGTTCAGGGGAACCTGAGTCGGAACGATCACCCGCGTGCCATCGAGGAACGTGCCATTCGTCGAGTCTAGGTCTTGGATAACCCAGCCCTCGTTCCAGTTGAGCAGTCGGGCGTGGTGGGTCGAGGTGTAGTCGTCGCGGATCACGAGGCCGGAATCGCTCGATCGGCCGATCGTGAGCTGCTCGGGGGGAAGCGCGATCTCGAGGCCCTCTTTGGCCCCGCCGGTGATGACGAGCCGGCTCGCGCCCGACGAGCTGACGGGTGCGGCGGCGGGTGCGCGGGCCGGCGCGGGGGCGCTCGTCACCACACCCATCGGTGCCGGTGCGGCAGCCGCGGCATCCACCGAGGCGGGCAGCTTGCGCACCTTCTGGCCGAACAGGTCGGTGCGCAGTGCGTACACGACCGCGAAGACGAAGGCCCACATCAGGATGAGGAAGGCGATCTTGAGTACGAGCAGGGTGAGCGGGCTCGGATCGATCATCGGTTGCCGCCCTTGTCGCGCGAAGTCGGAAAGTCGTCGGCAGCCTGTGCGATGACGCGGAACACGATGTGCGTGCGGCCGATATCAATCGCGGAGTCGGGATCGAGCCTCGCCTTGGAGACACGTTCGCCGTTGAGCAGGGAGCCGTTGGTCGAGCCGAGGTCGTTGACTTCGGCCCGTTTGCCGTCCCACAGTACCTCGACGTGCTTACGGGAAATACTCGAGTCGTCGACGGTGATGTCCGCATCCGACCCTCGACCGATGACGGTGCGGGACTTGGTGATCGGATGACGCTTGCCACCGATATCGAGAACCGGGGTCCAGGCGACCGTGCCCTTCACGTTGACGGACTCGATCTCGATGATGCCCTCGCCGAGGCCGGGGACGCGTTCGAGCGCGATGGAGAGGGGGCCGGAGAAGGAGTAGCGCTGCGCGGTGGCGTGCCGTTGCACCAGGCTCGTGAGCTCGTCGATGAGCGCGGGTCCGATGGCCGACATGCGATCGAAGTCCATGGGGGAGAGACGCACGAGGAAGCGGTTGGGTACGAGGATGCGGTCGCGCGAGACCACCGCGGCCTTTGTGTCGAGTTCGCGTCGGAGCGCGCTCGTGATCTCGACGGGCTGCACGCCGCTCTTGAAGGTTTTCGCGAACGCGCCATTGACCGCCCGCTCGAGCCCTCGTTCGAAGCTGTCAAGAAGCCCCAAGGATTTCCTCATCTCACGCCTAGTGAATACGACGATGTTAGCCGGTGGGCTTGAACGTGCGTGTTTACGCGGTTCTTTTACACCCAGCGGATGACCCTACCGGGTACCGTGTGCGGACGGGGCTCCGCGCTGTGATAATCTCGCTTGGTTGGCGCGAGTGGCGGAATTGGTAGACGCGCACGGTTCAGGTCCGTGTGTTGGAAACGACGTGGGGGTTCAAGTCCCCCCTCGCGCACCAGAGCA
Organism: Conyzicola nivalis; assembly: GCF_014639655.1. Lineage (NCBI taxonomy): Bacteria > Bacillati > Actinomycetota > Actinomycetes > Micrococcales > Microbacteriaceae > Conyzicola > Conyzicola nivalis. The sequence continues at coordinate 2,413,751 of NZ_BMGB01000001.1, read as the reverse complement.
CAGAAGGCCCCCGGGAAACCGGGGGCCTTCTGTCGTTCGACCGCCCTACTGGGAGGCGGCTTCAATTTGCCTCTCACTATCAAAAAGCCCGAGTGCGCCGGAAGCTCACGGAGCGCAGCGGTGCGATCCGGCGCGAGCGTTCCCTGTCGGTGGAAGTGCCGTTGCTTGTGCGCCCAGGCCGCTAACGCCCTCCCTTCGGGTGCATCCGTTCGATAGCGCGGAACTCGAGATTCCCGATCAAGGAAGCCCCGCAACTTCTCGAACCATTCCACTGGTCACCGAGAGGATCCCAAGAAAACTCTGGCATCGCGTCAAGCAGTTGGCACTGCCATGCAGGCAGCAGCTCACGCTCCGCTCGGCGACGCTGGTATCGCGCCTAGCCGCCCAGCTGCCCAGCGCAGGGGCGGTTCACGCAGTTTGATCCGAGCGGGCAGGAATCCAACCCGTATGCCTATGCGGGGTGCAACCCGGTCAATGCTTCGGACCCGACAGGGTTGAAGTGCACCCCTTCGCGTCTGCTTCAATACGCCGGAATCTATGGAGGAAGCGCAGCTGCTCTCACGGCAGCGGCAGCAGTCATCACCGGTCCGGTCGACCCACTCATCGCAGTGATCGGCGGCGGAATCGGAGTGGTTGCTGGCATCCTTTACGGCAAATCGGTCAACTGCAATGATTTGTAGCTCGTATCTGGTCGTGGTGGACTGGGACTACAACGTTTTCCAACTAATGGGGTTCTGAAACATGCGCGCACGAACCGTTCTTGCTTACGTTCTCGCGGTCGTCCTAGCCGGTGTCGTGGGCTGGGTCGGCGGCCAGCTGAATTTGCCACAAGGTGGGTTTCTCCTGGTGATGTTTGCGTACGTCGTAGCCATAGCTCCGATCCTCATCCAGCGCGTACGTCGGAACGAGGTGGAGCGCCACACTCCCGCGGCAGTAGCGATGGATTCAACCGTCGGCGCGGTCGTTGGGCTGGTCATCGGTTTGGCGATCGCCGGAACATTCTTCCTCCTGAACGGTACCGACCCTTTCCTCTCCGCGATCGTATTAGTCGCCTTCGCGCTGACTGTCGCGGCTTTGTCGCTGGCCGTCCCGAACAGGGCGTCGAAAGCGGCTCAAGCGTTATAACAATTGACGCGGGAGGCAAAACCATAGCAATACGAATGGCTACACGGGCCACTCGTCCAGAGAGGCTGGAACGCGCTACTCCCCTATAAACGCCGACGTTTTTGAAGACCCAATGGAAGGTTTCAAAAATACGGGGGAAGTGGTTTTTTCGGAGAGCGAAGGAAGCCCGGAATTCCGCGGGCTTTTGGAGTTATGGAAATACATCACCGGAAGACAACAAGGAAGGCCCTCGGGAAACCGGGGGCCTTTTTGTTGTTCCGCCGCTACAGACTCGAGGTTTTCTGCCGCCTGCCAGCTAGCATGAGATGCGTCAGGGAGTCGATCGACGACTTCTTCGCCGACCGCCCGTGTCGTACCAATAGCCCAACGAACGCCGAGGGACGGTATTCAGTGAGCGACGTATCGATGAACCGGGTGGCACGCGAGGCGCCGCGCGTGCCCTTACACGCGTCGAACTATCGGCCCGGCGCCGCCATCGCCGTGCTCGTCGCGGTGCTCGCCGTTGCCGCGGCCTTCGCGGTCTTGGCCGACGACGCCGGGCTCCGGCTCATGATGGTGGCAGTGGGCGCGCTGGTAGCGGTCGTCGGGGTCGCCGGCATCGTGCATCAGAACGCAGTCCGCGACCGCATCGTGCGCATCGACCCCGGAATCGCCGGTCTGAGATTTACCGGCCCGGCCAGCGTGCATGTCTTGTTCCTCGCCGCAGCGGTGGTGGGCGTCGTCCCCGGTCTTATCGCGCTGTCTGCCGGCGTGCCGTCGGGCTCGAGGCGCGGCGGGCTGTTCTTCCTCCTCCTGAGCGGCATTGCGCTGGTCTGGCTCGCGCAACAGCTCTGGGCGCTCCGCACTCCGACAGGCCTGACCCTCACAGAGCACGGGCTGCGGGGAGTGCGCGGCAGCAAGCCGGTGCAGCTCGGTTGGGACGAACTCGATCATGCCGAGGCCGTGGCGTCGAAGGGTGCCAAGCTGGCGCTGCACCTGCGCACCGGAGGGGTGGTCGAAATCGAACCGCGCTACACCGGCTCCGACGCGAACGTCGTCGCCCCGGTGATCAACTTCTTCCTGGCTCACCCGGAGCACCGCTCGACCCTCCGAACGCCGCGGGCCGCCCTGCAGCTCGTAGAGGAGCACGCCGGCGCGGTGTCGGACTGACTCTACTGAGCGGCGGCCTGCAGCTGGCCTCGCACTATCGAATCGCCCGAGTGCGCCGGGTTGCCGTCGTCGGCCTCCTGCGAGACGTCGACCAGGTCGAACTGGGTGATGTCGACGCCCGCGGGCACGTCGAAGGTGGCGCTGGAGCCGCGCACCACGCCGAGGCTGACGAGGTCCGTGGCATCCGATCTGATCAGCCACGCCTCACGGAACGCGCCATCCTCAGTGGGCGCCTGCACCGTGACGGTCACGGTCTTCGACCCGTCGGGGTGTTGTTCGAGCACGGCCTCGCCGTCGGCCGTGGGCCAATTCGGGAAGCTGGCGAGGGCGGCGCTGGCGAGAACCGTGTTGGGCACGGGGCGAAGAGCCCACCACGTGGCGGCTCCTCCGGCGATGAGGACCACGGCCGCGGCGGCCGCGACCAGCGCGGGCACGAGCCGGCGCGAACGTCTGCGCGGCTTCAGCCCGAGCTCGTCGCTAATGGCCTCCCACACCCGTGCGTCGGGGGAGACGAGCTGATCGTCGGAGAGGGACCGACGGCCGACGACGACCGTCGCGGACAGGGCGGCGACCTCGTCGCGGCAGGCGGAGCACGACGCGAGGTGGCTCGTGTCGGCGTCGGTCTCTACGGTTTCGCCCAGGGCGATCAGCGCGAGGATGTCAGGGTCGAGGTGCGGCATGGGTCACCTCCAGTCTGGTGCGCATCCGGTGCAGGCTGCGTCTGATGTGGCTTTTTACGGTACCGAGGGGCAGGCCGAGGCGGTCGGCGATCTCGCTGTGGGTCAGGTCGTCGAAAAAGGCGAGGCGGATGACACGTTGCGCGTCGGGTTCGAGCAGGCTGATCTCGTCGGCGATCGCGATGCGGTCGGCGATGTCGACCTCGTGGGTTTCCTCGCCCTGCACGGTGATGCTCGCCACGAGTTCGGCCTCCAGCCGGCGCCGTCGTGCGCGCGCTTCGTGCGTGTCGGCGATCGTGTTCTTGGCTATGCCCACCAGCCAGGCGGGCAATCGCGCCCGGTCGGCGCGGAACGTGTGGCGCCCCTGCCAGGCGGAGACGAAGGTCTTCTGGGTCACGTCTTCGGCGTCGGCGACGTCGGCCAGGGAACGCAGCGCGATCGTGTAGACGAGGGGCGACCAGCGCGAATAGGCACCCTCGAGCGCTCTCTCGTCGCCCGCGACGAAACCGGCCGTGAGTGTCGACTCATCGGTCGACGCCGAGTACATCACTGTCACCGTGCGGCTCCGTTGCTGGGTGTGATTTCCATCGTACGCACCGCGGCTCATGGCGCCACCGGGGTGGCGATGGCGAGGATGTTGTCGAGGTAGTGGCCGGTCTCGTCGTCGAACTGGCCGCCGCAGGTCATCAGCACGAGGTGGGCGGGCCCGGTGCGATCGAAGACCGTGTCGAGCGCAATCTCCTGTTTCGGGATTCGGGCGATCGACGCGATCGTGTAGGCGTGCACGGTGCCGTCGACTGTCGTCACGGTCACCGCCGCTCCCGGTGCGAGCTCTTTGAGCCGGGAGAAAGGGCCGAGGCCGTAGACGAGGGAGTCCACGTGGGCGGCGAGGATGGTGGCGCCGGTGGGGCTCGCGGGGTCGGGGCCGAATTTGTACCAGCCGGCGACCTTCGTGTTCGCCGGCAGCTCCATCTCTCCGTTGGCGAGCACGCCGACCGGTTCGATTTCGAGGTCGATCTCTGCGTCGGGCACCACCACCCTCGCGGGGGCGACCACGGCGCGGGCGGGCGCGTTCTGTGTGCCTTGAATCGGCACATCGGGGACAGCCACCTCGGCCGGTGGGGGCGTCGCGGCCGGAGGCGAGGCGACCGGATGCTCCGCCGCTGGATTCAGGGAGCATCCGGTCATGAGGAGAGCGAGCGCGACGCCCGCCAGGGCGGGTGGGCGTCGCGCTGCGCGTCTCCGGTCTTCAGCGATCTTCAACGGCCGATCGCTTGCGCGACAGAACGAGCGCGGCGCCCCCCGCGGCGAGCAGAAGCACGAGAGCCGCGACCGTGACCGGCACCAGTTCTTCTCCCATCGGGGCCGCATTCTCGGCGGCGAGTCCCGCCTCGCCCGCGGGAACGCCGCTCGGCGGCGTGTGCAGTCCGCCGATGGTCTGCACCGCTATCGCGAGATTGCCGTCGGCCAGGCTTCCCCAGGCGTAGAGGATGGTGTTGACACCCTCCTGCACGGCCACGTCCGTCGGTCCGATCACCGGGGTGGTCGTGCCCGTGGCCGCGACGGCCGCCGAGACGGTTCCGGCCGCGAGGTCGAGCTTCGCCTCGTTGGGGTTGGTCAGCGCGGTGATCACCGCGCTCCCACCGGCGAGCACGTCGACCGAGGGGGCGGCGGCCACGTGCCGAACCGTGATCCTGCCCTGACCGGGAGCGGTCTTCGCGAGATCGTTGGTGAAGAGGGTGGCCGTCGGGCCGCCCGCCTCGTTCAGGTGCGCCACGGCCGTGTAGCTCGAGCCGGCGGCGAGGGTGAGATCGACGGGCCCGATGACCGGGGCGCTGGCATCGGTGGCGGTTGCCGCCGTGATGGCCACGGAGTAGGTTCCGGCCGGCAGGTCCAGCGGGCCGGCGAGGTCGCCGGGCTGGAAATCGTCGAGGGTGAGCGCGCCGTTGACATAGACGTCGACGGGGGTGGCCGGTACCGCGTGCAGCACGTACAGGTCGGCGGTCGTTGATGAGATGGCTTGCGCTGGGGCTGCTACGAGACCCAACGCGGCGATGCATCCGGCGGCGGTGCCGGCTATCAGTGTTTTGCGCACTGCATCCTCCTAGTGTCGTGGCGAGATCGCCGTGTACTAGGTAGTTCTCCCGTGGACCCTGTTTTGGATGCACCGGCGACCAAAAAATTCGCCTCTTAAGGGTGCGGATGCGCCGAGCGCTTCGACAGCACCCCCGCGCACGCGACGACGAGCAGTCCGGCGAGCGGCACGATCAGCAGGCCGTAGCGCAGCTCGGTCGCGTCGGCGACCGCGCCGACCAGCGGCGGCGATACCAGGAAGCCGAGTCGCAACAGCCAGCTGACGATCGTGAGCCCCGACCCGGCGCGGAAGCCGGGCAGCTCGTCGGCGGCGTGCATCGCCGCGGGGATGAGTGTGGCCACGCCGAGGCCGGCGAGGCCGAAGCCGACGATCGTTCCGGCGAGGGTGGGGAAGGCGAGCGCGAGCCCCATACCGACGAAAACGACGGCGCCGCCCGTGCGGGCAACCGCGCGCTGGCCGAACCTGTCGACAAGACGGTCGCCGAAGAGGCGGCCGACGAACTGCATGCCCTGCAACGCGATGAAGCCGACGCCGGCGAGGAACGCCGAGGCACCCAGCGAGTCGGAGAGGTAGATGGCGGCCCAGGACGCGCCCGCATCCTCGACGATCGCACCGGCGCAGGCGATCAACACGAGCGCGGCCAGCACCCCGTACTTCGCGATGAGGCCGCCGGCGCGGCCCGCGATGCGCGCTGCGGCGTGCGGTTCCGGGGCCACCTCGTCCGGCTCGGCACCGGGGAGGAGGAAGCGGTAGGAGATCACGGCCATCGCGCTGAAGAGCGTGGCCGAGATCGCGAGATGGGTGGCGACCGGGATGGCGAGCTGGGCCGCCGCGGCGCCGAGCAGGCCGCCCACGACCGCGCCGATGCTCCACACGGCGTGGAACGAGTTGAGGATGGAGCGCCCGTAGAGCCGCTGCACCCGAAGGCCGTGCGAGTTCTGGGCGACGTCGGTGATCGAGTCCATGGCGCCGGAGAGGAAGAGGCCGAGAGCCAGCAGGGCCCAGACCGGCGAGGCGCCCGCGACGAGGATGCCGACCGACGACAAGACGGCCGCGGCGACGGCGACGCGTGACGAGCGGAAGCGGCGCACGAGGAAGCCCGCCGACAGTCCGGCGATGAGGGCGCCGAGCGGGAACGCCGCGACGGCCGCGCCGAAGGCCGTGTTGGTGAGCTCGAGCGAGTCTTTGATCTCGGGATACCGGGGGAGCAGGTTGGCGAAGATCGCCCCGTTGGTGAAGAACAGGATGTTCACGGCCGTGCGGGCGCGCACGGCTACACGGGCGGGACGGGGGACTGGGGCGGTGGTGCTCACCCGTCGAGCTTACGAGCGGCGGCGGGGCTCAGCCGTTCGGGAAACCGGTCACCGGCTGCCCCTGGTGCACATCGACCATGACGGTCTTCCAGATGCGGCCGGCGATCGCCGAGCCCGTGGTCTTGAAGAAGGTGCGGCCGTAGGCGAAGACGCTGGTCAGCGGGTACGCGAATCCGCCGCGCGGGTCGCCCACCCAGACGGCGGTGGCGAAGTTCGGGGTCATGCCCACGGTCCAGTTCGCCGAGCTGTCGTCGGTCGTTCCGGTCTTGCCCGCGGTTTCGCGCCCGGGGAGAGGGCCGACGCCGGCGAGGGTGCCGCCTCCGCCGAAGGTTCCCTGCAGTGCGTCGGTCATCTGCGCGGCGATGGCGGGGCTGATCTCCTGATGGCACTCTGGTGCCGAGGTCGGCAGCGGCTCGCCCGTGGTGGTGCGCACGGCCGACACGATCGAGATCGGGTTGCACTTCACGCCGCCCGCCGCGAAGGTGGCGTAGACGTTCGCCATCTCCACCGGCGTGACCGATGAGGTGCCGAGCGCGAACGAGCCCGTGCGCGGACCCACCGCCGCGGGGTCGCCCTCGTTCGTGTTGATCGTCGAGATGCCGAGTCGTCTGGACATGTCGACGACCGACATGACCGTGGTCTGCTCGATCAGTTTCACGAAGTAGATGTTGACCGACTGGCGGATCGCGCTGCGCGCATCGATGTTGCCGAGCTGGGCGTTGCCGAAGTTCGTGTAGCCCTTCTTCGGGCTGTCGAGCACCCGGGAGAAGTACGGGCCGTTGGCCGACAGGGTCGTGGTGATCGGGATGCCCTGCTCTAGCGCTGTAACCAGCGTGAGGGGTTTCATCACCGAGCCGGGCTGCTGCGCGCTCGTCGCGTAGACGACCTGCGTCTGGTTCCACCCACGGTTCTCGGCGACCGCCGCGATGTGGCCGGTGCCGGGAACGACGACGGCGATGCCCGCGGCCACCCGGTTGTCGTTGCCGAGAGCGTCCGTCGCCGCCCGGGTCGCCGCGTCGGACACCCCGCGGTCGAGGGCGGTCGTGACGGTGATGCCGCCGAGGCTCAGGTTCTGCTGCCGCTCCTCCGGGGTGGCCCCGAAAGCCACGTTGGCGAGCAGTTCCTGCTGCACGAGCGCGCAGTAGTACGGGTAGGCCGAGGTGGCGCAGCCCGACGGGGTGTCGCCGCGGCTCAGCGTGAGCGGGGTCGCCGTCGCGGCGGCGGCCTCCTCCGCGGTGATGTAGCCCTCCGCCAGCATCCGGTCGATGACCGCGTCACGCCGGGCCTGGGACGCCTCGGGCCGCGCGTACGGGTCGTACTGCACGGGGCTCTGCAGGAGCCCGACGAGCACGGCCGCCTGCGGCACCGTGAGGGACGCGGCATCCGAACTGAAATAGACGCGCGATGCGGCCTCGACACCGTAGGCCAGATTGCCGAAGTAGACCGCGTTCGAATACGTCGAGAGGATGTCCTGCTTGGGCATCGTCTTCTCGAGCGCCACCGCGTACTTCACCTCGCGGATCTTCGACTCGTAGGTGTCGCCCTTCGCGACCTCCCGTTCGTCGTCGTTGCGGGCATTGCTGATGAGGATGTTCTGCACCAGCTGCTGGGTGATCGTCGAGGCGCCCTCGGTGCGGTTGTCGTTGGTGAGGTTCTTCACCATCGCGCGCGCGATGCCCGCGAAGTCGACGCCCGAGTGCTGGTAGAACCGCGAGTCCTCGGTGGCCACCAGAGCGTTGATGAAGTTGGGCGAGATCTGTTCGTAGGTGATCGGGATGCGGTTCTCGTTGTAGAAGCGGGCGAACTCGGCGCCGCTCTTGTCGAGCAACACGACGTGCTGCGGCAGGGCGGCCGCGATCGGCAGGTCGGAGGGGAAGGCCTCCCAGTAGTCGGTGACCTTCTCGGTGGTCGACGATGCCGCGAGCACTGCCGGCGTAGCCATGGCGGCGAACCCGGCACCGATGAGCGCGGGGATGAGGATCATGGCGAGAGCCGCGAGCAGGATCTTGTACCCGCGGGGCCGGGCGTAGTCGGTCGCACCGACGGAAATCTCGTCGAGAGAGACCATCTCGTAGCGGCTGGGCATGAGGGAGAGCCTCTCGACTTCGAACCTGCAGGTCCAACGACGCTACGACACCCGTCCCAGGAACCCAAGGGATGAAGACAATTCGATACCGGATCGTGGTGTTCACGGGCCGCCGGTATTCTGCCTCCGTGACCCCTCAGCCCCAACTCGCGCGCCGGCTGCGCACCCCCGACGCCGTGTTCATCGGTCTCGGCTCGATGATCGGGGCCGGCGTGTTCGCCGCGTTCACCCCGGCGGCCCAGGCCGCGGGCAGCGGACTGCTCGTGGGTCTGGCCGTCGCCGCGTTCGTCGCGTTCTGCAACGCCACCTCGACGGCGCAGCTCGCGGCCAGCTATCCGCTCTCGGGCGGGGCCTATCTCTACGGTCGCGAGCGGCTCGGCGCTCTCTGGGGATTCCTCGCCGGGTGGAGCTTCGTGATCGGCAAGACCGCGAGCTGTGCCGCGATGGCGCTGACCTTCGCCGCCTACGCCGCCCCTTCCGGTTGGGAGCGGCCCGTCGCGGCGGCCGCCGTGGTGGCGCTCGCCGCCGTCAACTACCGCGGGATCACCCGCACCGCGCAGCTGACCCGCGTGATCGTGGTGGTCGTGCTCGTCGGGCTCGCCATCGGCGTGACCGCGGCGGCGAGCGGCGGCCTGCCCGAGATCGGCGATGCCAACCCGTTCGCCGCCGACGCGCTCGTGGCGGGCGGCTGGCACGGGCTGCTGCAGTCGGCCGGGCTGCTGTTCTTCGCCTTCGCCGGCTACGCGCGCGTGGCCACGATGGGCGAGGAGGTGGTCGATCCGGCGCGCACGATCCCGCGGGCGATCACGATCGCGCTCGCCGCGACGGTGGTCGTGTACGCGGTAGTGGCCGTGGTCGTGCTCGGCGCCCTCGGTGTCGACGGGGTCGCGGGGTCGCCGACACCGCTCGCCGACGCCGCCGTCGAGTCGGGCTGGCGGTGGGCCGAACCCGTCGTGCGCGTGGCCGCCGCCGTCGCCTCGCTCGGCGCCCTCCTCGGGCTCATCGCGGGCATCGGGCGCACAGGCCTGGCGATGGCGCGCGAGGCGGACCTTCCGAGGTGGCTGTCGGCGGTGCATCCGAAATTCCACGTCCCGCACCGCGCCGAGGTCGCCGTCGCCGTCGTGATCGTCGCGCTCGTGCTGACGGTCGACCTGCGCGGGGCGATCGGCTTCTCGTCGTTCGGCGTGCTGCTCTACTACCTGATCGCCAACGTCGCTGCCTTCACCCAGCCGGGCGAGCAGCGGCGGTACCCGCGGGCGCTGCAGGTGGCGGGGGCTTTCGGATGTCTCGTGCTCGTCGCTACCCTTCCGCCCGTGTCGATCGTGGTCGGAGTAGCCGTGCTCGTCGTCGGTGTCGCCTATCGGGCGGCGGTTCAGAGGTACGCGGCGCGGTCGAACTCGGAGAGCCGGTCGCGGAAGGCGTAGGCGAAGTCGGGCCAGAGCAGTGTGAGGCGGCGGCTGCGCTCGTCGACGTACCAGCTCTCGCAGCCGCCGCCGAGCCAGACGGTCGAGGCGGCGCGGGCGTCGAGATCGGCGACGTAGGCGGCCTGGGCGTCGGCCGAGACCTCGAGCACGTCGATCTCGTCGTGCAGCGCGCCGAGCAGGTAGTCGATCTGCGCCTCGATCATCACGATCGCCGAGTTGTGGCCGAGGCTCGCGTTCGGGCCGTCGATGACGAACAGGTTCGGGAAGCCGTGCACCGTGGTCGAGGCGTAGGCGACCATGCCGTCGCGCCAGGCCTCGTCGAGGCTCAGGCCGTCGCGGCCGAAGACGCGGCGGGCGAACGGCGGACGGGTGGACTCGAAGCCGGTCGCGAAGACCAGCACGTCGAGATCGTGGGCGGCGCCGTTCGCCGCGATCGCGGTCGGTCCGTCGACGCGCTCGAGCGCGGCGGTGATCGTCACCGCCCCGCTCTCGAGCGCCGGGTAGAAGTCGTCTGCGAGCAGCACACGCTTGCAGCCGATCTCGTAGTCGGGGGTGAGGGCTTCCCGCAGGGCGGCGTCGGAGACCTGGGCCTCGAGGTGGCCGCGCGCGCGGTCGCGCAGGGCGTCGATGTAGCCCGGAGTGGCCACGCGCTCGGCGAAACCCGCCTCCATCGCCCAGAACAGGTCGGCGCGCAACCGCTCGCGGGCCTCGGGGTCGTTTCGGAAATTCAGGATGTCGCGTGCCGAGTACTCGACATCGTCGCGCGGTACGACGTAGGGGGCCGTGCGCTGGAACAGCACCACGCTGCCGGCCTGTTCGGCCACCCGCGGAACGAGCTGCACGGCCGAGGCGCCTGTGCCCACGACGCCGACCCGCTTGCCGGCGAGTCGCACGTCGTGGTCGTAGCGGGAGGAGTGGAACGCGGCGCCCGGGAACGAATTGAGGCCCGGGATCTCGGGCATCCGGGGTTCGGAGAGCCGGCCGGCGGCGACCACGAGCGTGCGGCAGGTGTAGTCGCCCGCCGACGTGCGCACGAGCCACCGTTCGATGTCGGCGAGCCAGCGCATCTCGAGCACGTCGGTGCCGAGCCGGAGGCGCGAGTCGATCTCGCGCGCGCACTCGCGCAAGTAGTCCTGAATTTCCGAACCACGGGCGAAGAAGTGCGACCAGTCGTGTTTGGGGGCGAAGGAGAAGGAGTAGAGGTGCGAGGGGATGTCGCAGGCGACGCCGGGGTAGACGTTGTCGCGCCACGTGCCGCCGATGGCTTCGGCCCGTTCGAGCACGACGAACGAGTGCTCGCCCAGGCGTGACAGGCGGATGCCCGCCCCGATGCCGGCGAAACCCGCGCCGACGATGACGGTGTCGAGGTCGGTCATATCCTGGCCGGTTCTCGCGTGCGCCCGGCCGGGTACAACTCGGGGTGGCGCAGGTAGCCGTCGACGACGCTGAGCAGTTCGGCGGGGTGGGAGGTGGCGAGGCGGGCGTGGCCGGCGGCCGGGTGGCCGGTCGGGCCGATGATCAGGGTGGGGAGGGGGAGCGGCGCGGGGGTGTCGGTGATCGGGGTGTCGGTGATCGGGCCGTCGGTGATCGGGCCGTCGGTGATCAGGATGACGCGGCGGATCGTGTCGGCGACCGGGGTGTGCGGGTCGGTGGTGATCAGCACGGTGGGGGGCTGAGCCAGGTCGTAGTGCCGGGCGAGCATGGCGGCGAGGAAGGCGCGGTGGGGGACGGTGGCGGCGAGGGTGATCACGGGCGGCGCGCTTCGGCGGGCTGGTGCGCTTCGACAGGCTCAGCGACCGGGGTGGGCTCAGCGACCGGGGTGGGCTCAGCGAACGGGGCGTAGTCGGTGGTGCGCTGGTGGGCGGGGCGCCCGATCTCGGCGGCGACGCGGTGCACGTCGGCGACCGTGAGCGAGCGGTACGCCTCGGCGCCGGCCTCGGGCGCGAGCACGCCGTCGAGCAGCAGGCCGCCGAGGTCGTCCGCGCCTCCGAGCAGCACCGCCTGGCTGGTCTCGAGGCCGAGTTTGGTCCACGCGGCCTGGATGTGGTCGATGCTGCCGTGCAGCATGAGCCGCGCGACCGCGTGCAGCGCCCTGCTCTCCCGCACCGTCGGGCCGGGTCGCGCGCCGGGCACCGGCGGCGAGTCCACCGGCACGAACGGCATCGCGATGAATTCGGTGAAGCCGCGGGTGCGCCGCTGCAGCGCGACGAGCGTGCGCAGGTGCGCCACCTGATCGGCGGCCGTCTCGACGTGCCCGTAGACCATGGTCGCGGTCGAACGCAGGCCCACGGAGTGCGCGGTGGCGACCGTCTCGACCCAGTCGGCGACGGGTGGATCGGCGTGGGCGCTCAGCAGTCCGCGGATGCGGTCGTCGAGGATGCGGGCGCCCGTTCCGGGTACCGTGCCGACGCCGGCGTCGCGCAGCAGGCCGTAGAACTCGCGCACCGTGATGCCGAGCCGGGCGGCGCCGTCGACCACCTCGGTCGGGCGGAACGCGTGCAGGTGCAGCCCCGGCTGGCGACGCCTGATCGCGGTCACGATGTCGAGGTAGGCCGAGCCGGGAAGGTGCGCGGGCACGGCGCCCTGCACGCAGATCTCGGTGGCGCCGAGTGCCGCCGCCTCGTCGGCCAGGTCGCCGATGAGACCGGGATCGGTCACCACCGACGAGTCGAGATTGCGGTTGGCGACGAAACTTACCCCGTCGCCGACGGTGGCGACGCGCAGCTCGTCGGCGAGGCTCGCGAGGGCCTCGAGCTCGGGGCCGTCGTAGCCGAGCAGTTCCACGTAGTCCGTGTCGCCGAGGCCGGCCGGGTCGACGGCGGCGCGGCGGAGCACGGGAGTCGATGTGCGCGTGACGGGCGCCGCGCGCCAGGGGCGTCCGGTGACGGGCGCCGTGGCATCCACGAGCCCCGACGGCGCGGCCAAGGCGTCGACGTGCGGCCGGATGCGCGCGTCGATCCAGTCGAGGACGGTAGCGAACCGCGGATGCGCCGTCAGCCGCTCGCGCAGTTCGTAGCCCGCGGCGCGGGTGAGCCTGGCCAGGTCGTCGAGCTCCGGCCACGGGCGCTCGGGATTGACGTGGTCGGCGGTGAGCGGGCTGACCCCTCCCCAGTCGTCGATTCCGGCCCGTATCAACAGGCCGAGCTCGTCGGCGTCGGTCAGGTTGGGCGGCGCCTGGATGGTCGCATCCGGCCCCATCACGATGCGGGCGACCGCGACCGCGGCCACGTACTCCTGCAAGCCGAGGTCGTCGTCGTTCTGCATTGCGGTCTTCGGCTTGGCGCGGAAGTTCTGCACGATGGTCTCCTGGATGTGCCCGTGCCGCTCGTGCGAGGCCCGGATCGCGAACAGCGACTCGGCGCGCTCGGCGTTGTTCTCGCCGATGCCGAGCAGCACCCCGGTCGTGAACGGCACCTTCGCGCGGCCGGCGTCCTCGAGCACGCGCAGGCGCACCGCCGGATCCTTGTCGGGCGAGCCGTAGTGCACGCCGCCCTTCTCGCTCCACAGCCGGGTCGCGGTGGTCTCGAGCATCATGCCCATCGACGGTGCGACGGGCCGCAGCGCCTGCAGTTCGCCGAACGTCATCACCCCGGGGTTGAGGTGCGGCAGCAGCCCGGTCTCCTCGAGCACGAGCTTCGCCATCGCCCGGATGTAGTCGATCGTCGACGTGTACCCGTGCTCGGCGAGCCAGGCGCGGGCGGTCGGCCAGCGGTTCTCCGGCCGGTCGCCGAGCGTGAACAGCGCCTCCTTGCAGCCCATCGCGGCGCCCGCCCGGGCCACCTCGAGAATGTCGTCCGGCGACATGTAGCTCGGCTTGCCCATCGCCAGCAGGCCGCCCGGGGTCTCGACGAAGGTGCAGTAGTGGCAGCGGTCCTGGCAGAGGAACGTGATCGGGATGAACACTTTCTTCGAGTAGGTGATCACACCGTCGCGCCCGGAACCGGCGAGGCCCTCGTCGCGGATCGCGGATGCCACGGAGAGCAACCGTTCGAGGTCGCCGCCGCGGGCGTCGAAGAGCAGTTCGGCGTCGGATTCGGTGACCGTGCGCGTGGCCTCGGTGCGGGAGAGTGCTTCGTGCAGAGCAGTGGGCATGACGAGCCTTCGTGACGAGCGACAGAGGACGACACTCAACGGAGTGCCCTCGAGCCCAAATCAAGGCCCGCACGAACTGACTGGTGTCTAGGCTACCCCTCGACCTCGGGCGCCGCAGCGTCGTAGGCCGGGAAGTGCAGCGCGGCACGAAGCAGGGGCGGCAGTTTCGCGAGCACGTCGGGCCGGTCGACCAGGGCGGCCGTGATGGCGGTGACCGCGTGGGCGTCGGCGTCGCCGCGCGGGTCGTACAGCGCGTCGATCAGGGGCGGGGCGTCGGCGAGGCGCATCCACGCCTGCACCGGCCGGTTCTTCGCCAACGGCATAGCGAGCAGCGGCGAGAAGCTGCCGGACCGCGCGTCGGGGTGCCACAGGTCGTCGCGCGCGATGAACGGTTCGACCCAGGCCAGGGCGCGGCCCGCGGGCAGCACCTCCCAGCCGCGCTGCGCCAGCCAGGCGGCGGTCGGCTCGTTCGCGGCGGCCACCACCCGGGCGAAGCCGAGCAGGCGCAGAGTCTTCAGCGTGCGTTCGACGAGAGCGGTGCCCGCGCCGTTGCCGCGCTGGTCGCCGACGACGAACAGGTGGGTGAACTCGGCAACCTGGCCCTCGGGGCGCGGACTCGTCTCCACCTCGTTCGGCCGGGCCCGCGCGAAACCGACGAAGGCGCCGTCGATCGTGCGGGCGACGATGGTCGGTGCCTTCTGCTGCTGCCAGCTCGTCACATCCGCGAGCAGGGTGCCCCGGTCGACGTCGGAGGCGGCGACCACGTCGTCGACATCGGTCGCGGCGAGCGGGCGGATGCGCAGTTCGAGGGCCATCCCCCTATTCTCACCTCTCGCAACTCAGGCAGATCGCGCGGCGGTGGGGCTTCGCGGATGTCGCGGCCGCGGAAACCCGCCGATCCCGGTACCTCGCCCCGAGGCATCCGAAATTCTGCCTGAGTTGCGAGGAGGAGAAGGGGCGGCTCAGGCGGTCGCGGGGGTCAGGTCGGGCTGGGGCCCGCGGCCGAGGGTGAACGCGAGGGTGAGCGCGGTCAGGCTGAACACGGTCACGATGCCCGCGCCGATCTCGAGGGCCAGCTGCAGGTCGTACCCGGTGGCGAGCGCCCCGAGGAAGAGCGCCGTGGCGCCCTGGAAAAAGTAGGCGATGAGGTAGACGGCCGACAGGGTGCCGGCGCGGTGGTGCGCGGGCGCCGTCGTGCTGACGATGCCGAGTCCGCCGCCGAAGAGCAGGCTGTAGCCCACGCCGGTGATCACGGCCGCGACGAGGAACAGCGCCAGCGAGTGCTGCATCGACGAGGCGAGCATCACCGCGAGACCGACGACCGTGGCGCCCGCGCCGATCATGATCAGGTTCACCGCACGCACGTTGCGCAGCACGATCGCGGCCACGGCGATCGCCGCGGCGTTGAGCGCGAGTACCGCGCCGTTGACGAGGGCGTTGTCGCTCTGGATGAGCTCCTGGGCGATGTCGGCGCCGAGCGAGAGCACGATGACGCCGACGGCGAAGGCCGCCGTCACCGAGACGGCGCCGATGAGGAAGAAGCGCCGGATGCCGTGGGGCACCGTGATGCCCCGCGGGCGCCAGCGTCCCTGAGCCTCGGCGGCGGTGTGGCGCGGAAGGAACCACGCGAAACCGGCGACGACCGCCACGACCGCGGCCAGCACGACGAAGTTGAGGTGGGTCGGCAGCGGCGCGTACTCGATGAGCGCGCCGCCCACGAGCATCGCGAGCACGATCCCGATCGCCGTCGACGCCGTGGTGATGGCGCCCGCCCGCTTGCCCTGGCCTGGCTTGCTGAACTCGACGATGGCGGCCGTGGCCGGGCTCAGCGAGAATGCGACGCCCAGACCCATAAACGCGCGGCCCACGAAGAGCCACTCCACGCTCGGCGCCACGGCGAAGAGCACGACGCCGACGAACGACCCGAGCAGGCCGATGAGGATGGAGGCGCGCCTGCCGATGTAGTCGGAGAGGTTGCCGAAGACCGCGAGGGCCAGCACGAGCACGATCGGATACACGGCGAAGATGGCCGTGGTCGCCGAGGTGGGTAGCTGCCACTCGGCGGCGTAGACGGGATAGGTGACGGTGGGGGCCGCGCTCGTCCACAGCGCGATCGCGGCGATGGCGGCGGCGACGAGGAAACTCGCCCGACGGCTGAGAGTGCGCATGGATGGTTCCGTTCTCGCTCGTGGAGGGGGGTGTCACGGCGGCGTTGCCATACCCGCGAATCAACCACACGCGGGCCACGAGAATTCCGCGGCTAGGGTGGGGCGCATGGAAGACGGCTGGTCGGCCCTCGCGGCGCAGTGGAGCGAACTGTGGGGGTCGTCGGGCGCACCGGTGCACGACGCGCTGATCGCGGCATCCGGCATTCGCGCCGGCTCGCGCGTTCTCGACGTGGGCTGCGGCAGCGGCGAGTTTCTGCGGGCCCTGGGTGCGGTCGGCGCCCGCGCGGTCGGCATCGACCCCGCTCCTGGCATGGTCGAGGTCGCCCGCCGGGTGGCGCCGCTCGCCGATGTGCGGTCGGGTGTCGCGGAGCGGCTCGACTGGCCCGACGGCTCGTTCGACGTCGTCACGGCCGTGAACGCGTTGCAGTTTGCGGATGACACGGTCGAAACCCTCGGCGGATTCGCGCGGGTGCTGGCGCCCGGCGGGTCGGTCGCTATCGCCAACTGGGCCGAGGGCGCCCGCAACGACCTGGACGCGGTGGAGGCGGCCGTGGCCGCGGCGGACGGCGTCGAGCCGGGACCGGACGGCGACCTGCGGGTGGCCGGCGGGCTTGAGGCGGTGCTCGAGGAGAGCGGGTTCGAGGTCGTGACGGCGGGCCTCGTCGACGTGCCGTGGCTCGTGCCCGACGACGAGACGCTCGTGCGCGGGGTGCTGCTGGGCGAAGACCCCTCGGTGCTGCGTGAACTGGCCCCCGTGGTGCTCGCGGCGGCTCGGCCGTTCCGCGTCGAAGGCGGGTACCGGCTGAACAACGCCTACCGGTTCGCGGTGGCGAAGACGGTCGGTTAGACCGGCGGGTCAGGCCTGGCTGTGGTCTTCGGTGTCGGGTTTCGCGCGCAGGGCGTCGGCGATCTCTTCTTCGGGGCGCGGTGCGATCGTCTGGTCGGCCTCGAGCTCGGGGACGGTGGGCTCGTCGGGTGCGGGAATGCGCTCGTTGGAGAGGGTCACGGCGACTCCTTCGTTAGGGGGAACATCCCCAGCGTATGCCGGTTTCCGGGCGATCGATGGCACCCGCGGCGAAACAATTAACATGTGTATAAGCACCTGTGGATAAAACTTTCGTACATGTGAAAACACCTGTGGATAACTACAGGCGTGTAATTCGAACTTAACGACTCACCTGCATATTTGTGTTCGAACGTGTGTGTGAATAGAAGGAGCGGCACGTGCCCCACGCTTACGAGTTGCATGTGGATGTCACGGCGCAGTGTCTCTGCTGCCTGGCGCCACGGGTGTTCCGATTCGCGTCGCCGAGCGACCAGGTGGTCTGCGCGACGTGTGTCAGCCACCTCGGCACCGACAAGTCGGAGCGCCGCGATCGCGAGCACGTCACGATGTGGGCGCATCTCGCCGCTGACCAGCAGGTTAACCATCACGCTGAGGTCGAGCGGTTGCGGGCGAACCTCGCCGACGAAGCGGCCGTGGTCGCGAGTCTGCGCGCCGAGTCCGCCGGGCTCACGGCCGTGGTCGCCGGCGAATTCGCCGCCGGCGGGGTGCGCGACCTGCTCGAAAACGACGTCGTGCGCCGCGCGGACCGGGCCACGGAGCTCGCCAACCGCCGCAACGACAGGGCGATGGCCGTTCTCTGGCGACTCGAACGGCTGCACCACGAGAACGACGCGAAATTCGGTGCATGCGCCTGTGGAGAACCCGTGCTGACGTGCAAGGAATTCGCCGCCATCGAACCGGAACGCCAGGCCGTGCGCGACTGGGAGAAGAAGAACGCCGCTCTGGCCGCCGAGGGCAAACGGCACGCGCTGCCGGCCGAGCATCCCGCGGCGGGGAGGAGCCCCCGGCGCTAGATTGGGCGCAACCGAACGCACGAGAAGGAGCACCATGGCACAGGTCGAGATCGCAACCGTTCCCTACACGGTGTCCGCCGACTACTTCGCCGAAGTCGGCGCCGACTTCGACACCGGGGCGGTCGACGACGCCGTGCTCGCCCAGCTCAACCTGCTGTTGCCCGCGGGCGTGGTCGTTCACCGCAACGGCAAGGCCTACGCCGACGAGGACGCGGCGGAGTCGGCCCGGCAGATCGACTGGACCGCACTGCTGGCCGGGATCGACGTCGACCAGATTCTCGCCGACAACGCCAAGTAGGCGTCGATCGGCTGGTCGGGGAACGCGTGCCATCGTAGGCGCACACGACGGCCGTGGCGAGGGGTCGGCGCGACCCGGGAGGCACGCCGCCCGAGTGCTACGTTCTGAGAATGACCCGCATTGCAGCGGTCGCCCCCGTGCTTCCGGATTTTGTCTACACACAAAGCGAGATCACCGCCGAACTGGCGCCGCTGATCACGTCGGTACCCGCACGCCAGGCAGTGATCGAGCGCATGCACGCCGCGAGCGGCATCGGCACCCGCCACACCGCCCTCCCCCTCGAGCGTTACCGCGAGCTCGGGACCTTCCGCGAGACCAACGACATCTTCATCGAGGTCGCGACAGACTTGGCCGAGCGCGCCCTGCGGCTCGCTCTGGACGACGCGGGGCTCGTGGCATCCGACATCGACTTCGTGCTGTTCACCTCTGTCACCGGAATCGCAGCGCCGTCGGTCGACGCCCTGCTCGTGTCACGGCTCGGCATGCGCTCGGACGTGAAACGTCTTCCCTCCTACGGGCTCGGCTGCATGGGCGGCGCGGCCGGGATCTCGCGCGTGCACGACTACCTCGAGGGGCACCCCGAGGGCGTGGCCGTGCTGCTGAGCGTCGAACTCTGCTCGCTCACCCTGCAGCGCGACGACGCCACCATGGCGAACTTCGTGGCGACCGGCCTGTTCGGCGACGGTGCCGCGGCCGTCGTGATGGTGGGCGATGAGCACCCCAGGTCGGCCGGACCACGCGTGGCGGCCACTCTGAGCGCGACCTACCCCGACACCCGCGACGTGATCGGCTTCAACGTGGGCGGCAACGGATTCGAGATCGTGCTGACCCCGGGGGTCGCCGATGTGATCGAGAAGAACTTTGCTTCGGATGTCGCGGCCTTCCTATCGACGCGGCAGCTCGCCGTCGGCGACATCGACTGGTGGGTCGCCCACCCGGGAGGCCCGAAGGTGCTCGACGCGTTCGTGACCGCCCTCGAGGTGGACGCCTCGGTGTTCGCTCGCAGCTGGGCGTGCCTCGACCGCGTCGGCAACCTGTCGTCGGCGGCCGTGTTGCACGTGCTGGCCGACACCCTCGAGCTCGGCTCGTTCGACGCGGGGGCGCCCGGCCTGCTCTTCGCGCTCGGCCCGGGCGTCAGCGCCGAGTTCGTACTACTAGAGTGGGCCGCGTGATCGCGTACCTGGCATTCATCCTGTTCACCGGTGCCGAGCGCATCTACGAGCTCGTCGTCTCGAAGCGCAACGCGTCGGCGGCATTCGCGCGGGGAGGCGTCGAGTACGGCCAATCCCACTTCCCGTGGATGGTCGCGCTGCACACCGGGTTCCTGCTCGCGTGCATCGCCGAGGTGTTCCTGCTCGACCGGCCGTTCATCCCGTGGCTCGGCTGGCCCATGTTCGCGATCGCGCTGCTCTGCCAGGTCGGCCGCTACTGGTGCATCGCCGCGCTCGGCGCGCAGTGGAACACCCGTGTGATCGTGGTCCCGGGCGCCGGCGCCGTGAAGGCGAAGGGTCCGTACCGGTTCGACTGGCTGCCCCACCCCAACTACCTCATCGTCGCGGTCGAGGGCATCGCCCTCCCGCTCGTGCACACGGCGTGGATCACCGCGATCGCCTTCACCGTGCTGAACGCCATTCTGCTGCTGCGATTCCGCATCCCGACCGAGAACGAGGCGCTGCGGAAGCTGGCCCCTAGCTCCCCGGTCTGATGAGCGGTTTCGACGTCGACCTCATCGTGGCGGGCGGCGGGCCCGTCGGCCTCGCGGCCGCTATCGAGGCGCGGCTCGCCGGGCTCAGCGTAGTGGTCGCCGAACCGCGGTCGGGCGACATCGACAAGGCCTGCGGCGAGGGCCTGATGCCCGGCGCGCTGCCCCGGCTGAAGAGGCTCGGCGTCGACCCCTCGGGAATGCCGTTGCGCGGAGTCAGCTATCGCACACGAGGTCGGCACGCCGACCACCGCTTCACCGCGGCGTCGGGCGAGGGCCGCGGGGTGCGGCGCACCGAGCTGCACGCCGCCCTGCACGCCAGGGCCGTCGAGCTCGGCGTCGCCTTCGACGAGACCAAGGTCGGTCCGATCTCGCAGGACGCCGCGTCGGTGACGGCCGCCGGGATGCGCGCCAGATGGCTGTTCGGATGCGACGGGCTGCACTCGACCGTGCGGCGCGAGATCGGCGTGGAGCTGCCGGCATCCCGTCGGGGGCGCCGGTTCGGGGTGCGGCAGCACTTCGCGGTGGCGCCGTGGAGCGACCTCATCGAGGTGCACTGGAGCGGCGAGGTCGAGGCCTACGTCACGCCCGTCGCGCCCGACACCGTGGGCATCGCCCTGCTCGGGCGCCGCGGAATCGACTTCGCGCGGGCGCTCGCCGGCATTCCCGAGCTCGCCTTCCTGCTCGACGCCGAGCCGGCGAGCACGCTGCGCGGCGCCGGCCCGCTGCGGCAGCGCACCTCGCGGCGGCACCGCGGGCGGGTGTTGCTCGTCGGCGACGCCTCGGGCTACGTCGACGCGATCACGGGGGAGGGCCTCCGGCTCGGTTTCGCCCAGGCGGAGGCGGCCGTGTCCGCGGTGGCGCACGGCCTCCCGGGTGGTTACGAGCAGGACTGGATGAGCATCACGCGCGACTTCCGGGTGCTCACGTCGGGGCTGGTCGCGGCCGCCCGGTCGCCGCTGCGGCCCGCGATCGTGCCGCTCGCCGCCGCGCTCCCGCGGGTGTACGGCGGGGTGGTGGAGCGCCTGGCGCGCTGACGCCGGAGGCCGGTCGCCGGTCGCCGGTCGCCGGTCGCCGGTCGAGCCGGTCGAGCCGGTCGAGCAGGGCGCGCAGCGACCGCATCGAGACCGCACCCACCGGTGCCCTCACCCGAGCCGGTTCCGGCGCGATGAGCCCGTCACGGTCGAGTCATCCGCCCGAAACCGCCTCGGTTGCGTGACGGCCGTCAACCCGCGCCAGTGGACGGCCTAACCCGATCCGCCCAGACTGGAGTCATGACCCGCGACCCCCGGCACGCCCTCTCATTCGGCCAGAACGTCGGCGACTACGAGCGCGGCCGCCCAGGCTACCCCGACGACGCCGTCGACTGGATCGTCGACCGGGTCGACCCGCACGCGGTCGTCGACGTCGGAGCCGGGACGGGCAAGTTCACCGCCTCGCTCGTCGCGCGTGGGCTCGCGGTGACCGCGGTCGAACCCGACGCGGCGATGCTCGCGCGCCTCGCGCGCAACCACCCGGGCGTGACCGCGCTCGCCGGACGCGCCGAGGAGATCCCGCTGCCCGACGCGAGCGCCGACCTCGTGACGTTCGCGCAGGCGTGGCACTGGGTCGACGTGCCCGCGGCAAGCGCCGAGGTGGCGCGTGTGCTTCGGCCCGGCGGCGCCCTCGCGTTGGTCTGGAACATCCGCGATCCTGACGTCGACTGGGTCGCGGCCCTCGGCGAGGTGATGGGGGCCTCGGAGGCGGAGAGGTACGACAGCGTCGACCCGGATGTCGCGGCGCCGCTGAAGATCGAGAGCTACACCGAGTTCCCCTGGGAGAACACCCTGACCCGCGACGAGCTGCTCGCGATGGTCACGTCGCGCAGCTACGTCATCACGATGGAGGCGCTCGAGCGGGACGCGCTGCTCGCCGAGCTCGGCACGCTGCTCGACACCCACCCCGACCTCGCCGGGCTCACCGAGTACCGGATGCCCTACCGAACCCGGGTGACGATCGCGCGCGTTCTCGCCGGTTGAGCACGTCGCGCGGCACCCTACTCAGCCGCCACCGGGACCGCCAATACGGAGAGCAACTGCAGCTTCTCATAGCTCTCGCTGCCGGGCACCGCGGTGTAGACGAGCAGCGCGTGCGCCTGCTCCGGATCGAGCAAGACCTGGCAGTTGAGCTCGAGCAGGCCGACGGTCGGGTGCTGGTAGCGCTTCAGCTCGCGGGGCGCGATCCCGACCTCGTGCTTGTCCCACAGGGCGGCGAACTCCCTGCTGTTCTCATTCAACAGCGTCGCGAGATGGGCGGCCCGCGAGTCGGGTCCGCGTCGGACCATCGCGCCCCGCAGCCCCGAGACGTAGAGGCGCGAGTAGAACTCGTGGTCTTCCGGCGGGTGGAGCTCCCGTGCCGCCGGGTCGCTGAACCAGCGGTAGCCGATGCTGCGCGAGGGGCCGGTGCGCGGACTCGCGTCGCCGGCGATCGCGGCGCCGAGCGCCGTCTGCCGCAGGGTTTCGCCGAGCTCGGTGACGATCTCGGCAGGCGTGTCGGTCAGCCGGTCGAAGATGCGCATCATCCCGGGGCTGACATGGTCGCCCCCGGAGATCCGGTCTGGAACCCTGTGCCCGGCGAGGAGGAAGAGGTGATCACGCTCGTCGCGGGACAGATGCAGTCCCTGGGCCATCGAGGCGATCATCTGCTCCGACGGCTGCGGGCCGCGCTCTCGCTCGAGCCGGGAGTAGTAGTCGGTCGACATGTGGCAGAGCGCGGCGACCTCTTCCCGGCGGAGGCCGGTTGTGCGGCGTCGTGGACCCCTCGGCAGCCCGACGTCTTCGGGCTGCAGGTCTTCGCGGCGGCGGCGGAGGAAGTCGGCGAGGCCGACGCGATCGATCATGAGTTGATTCTCGCCCACCCGGTCGCGCTCATCCACGGATCGTCGGGCCGTGGATAGCGGGCGCGAAGTCGCGCACCATCGCTTGTGGCACCGAACGGTGCATCCACCGACCAGAAGGCGCCACCCATGTCACGACGACAGCACGACATCACCATTCGGAACCTCTCGAACACGCGAGCCGTGGTCACCGGTGCCAGCGACGGGATGGGCACCGGCATTGCCGCGCGACTCGCCGCCGCAGGGGCGGAGGTGATCATGCCGGTGCGCAACCTCCGCAAGGGCGAAGCGGCGATAGCGAAGATCCGCGACGGCCAGCCCGACGCCCGGGTGTCGCTGCGCCAGATGGATCTCTCCTCGCTCGCGTCCGTAGCGGCGCTCGGCGAAGAGCTGCGGGCCGAGGGCGTGCCCGTGCAACTGCTCGTCAACAACGCGGGTGTGATGACCCCGCCGACGCGGCAGACGACGGCCGACGGGTTCGAGTTGCAGTTCGGCACCAACCATCTCGGTCACTTCGCGCTCACCGCGCACCTCCTGCCGTTGCTCCGAGCCGGTCGCGGCCGCGTGACCTCCCAGTCGAGCATCGCTGCCCGCAGCGGCACGATCAACTGGGACGACCTCGGCTGGCAGCACGATTACGACGGGATGCGCGCCTACACGCAGTCGAAAATCGCCTTCGGGCTGTTCGGCCTGGAACTGGCGCGACGTAGTGTGGCGGCCGGCTGGGGCATCACGAGCAATGTCTCACACCCGGGCGTCGCGCCGACCAACCTTCTGGCGGCGCGACCGGAGGTGGGGAGGACCGAGGACACGCGGGAGGTGCGGATAATCCGTTGGCTCTCCGCCCGCGGCGTCGTCGTCGGCACTGTCGACAGTGCGAAGCTGCCCGCCCTCCTGGCCGCGACAACGCCGGACGCCAAGAACGGCGGCTTCTACGGGCCGCAGGGTCTGGGCAACCTCGGGGGAGCGCCGGGCGAACAGAAGCTGTGGGCGCCCCTTCGCAGCGCGGACGACGCGAAGAAGGTGTGGGAGGTCTCGGAAGAATTGACCGGGGTGAGCTTCGGCTGAGCCGACCTAGCCGAGCAGCAGGGTCTTGAGCTCTTCCGGCGTCTTCACTACGGCGACCGATCCGGCCTGTTCGGCGACCGAGCCGTAGCCCCACTCGACGAAGATCGTGGGGACGTCGTTGGCGGCGGCACCGTGCACGTCGTGCTCCCGGTCGCCGACCAGCACGGGGCGCGAGATGTCGGCCCCCATCGCCTCGAGACGGATCAGCGCCTCGGCCACGACGTCCTTCTTGGCGCTCCGCACCTCGTCGTCGGAGGCGCCGGTGATGATGTCGAAGTATCTGGCCAGGTTGAAGTGCTCGAGGATGAGCGTGGCCGGCGTCTCCGGCTTCGACGTCGCGAGCGACATCGGCAGCGGGCTCTCGTGCACGGCCTTGAGCACGAGGCCGACGCCGGGGTACTGGGTGGCGTCGTAGGCGCCCACGTTCAGGTACTTCTCGCGGTAGATCCCGAGCGCTCGGGCAGACTCCTCGGGGGAGAACCCGGCGAGATCGCGGAACGAATCGAGCAGCGGCGGGCCGACATAGCGAAGCAGTTCGCTCGGCGTCGGGATCGGCTTGCCCAGCTGCTCGAACATGTAGGCCAGGGTGGCGGTGATTCCGGGAGCGGAGTCGACGATCGTTCCGTCGAGGTCGAACAGGATGCAGCTGTATGGGGTCGTCATATTGCGCCCAGTTTAGGCGGGCGAGATGTCAGGCCTTCGCGTCGTACCGGTCGCGGCTCGCGAGGAACTCGTCCTTGTGCGCGTAGGCCCACTGCGCCAGGGCGCTGATCGGCTCCTGCAGGCTCGCGCCGAGGGGGGACAGAGCGTATTCGACGCGGGGAGGGATTTCCGGATAACTCGTGCGCGTGACCAGTCCGTCGCGTTCGAGGCGCTGAAGCGTCACCGTGAGCATCCGTTGTGAGATGCCGGGGATGTCGGTGGCGAGCTGGCCGTACCGGCGGGGCCCGTGCTCGAGCAGGCTGATCACGAGCATGCTCCACTTGTCGCCGACGCGGTCGAGCACGTCGCGCAAGTGTCCGGCCGTTACGACGTCACCGCGGCAGATCTGCTCGATGTCGGGCATGTGGCTCGTCACTCCTTACCTCCGGTCCGTGGCAGACGGGTACGAGAATACTATCCGTGCGTTACGCACGATAAGTAACTAAAACCGGCTGCCCGAGTGTGGCGGGTCGGTCCGCGTCGCTAGAACAGGCGCGAGTGGCTGTCGTCCATGCCGCGCATCGCGTCGTAGTCGAGTAGCAGGCAGCGGATGCCGCGGTCCTGGGCCAGCATCCGGGCTTGCGGCTTGATCTCCTGCGCCGCGAAAACGCCCACCACGGGCGCGAGGTGCGGGTCGCGGTTCATCAGCTCGAGGTAGCGGGTGAGCTGTTCGACGCCGTCGATGTCGCCGCGCCGCTTGATCTCGACGGCGACACTGGCGCCCGAGGCATCCTTCGCCAGAATGTCCACGGGACCGATCGCGGTCATGTGCTCGCGCCGCACCAGGTGGTAGCCGTCGCCCAGCAGTTCGATCTGCTCGGCGAGCAGCTTCTGCAGGTCGCTCTCCACGCCGTCCTTCTGCAGGCCGGGGTCGATGCCGAGGTCGTGGGTCGAATCAAGCATGATCTCGTGGATCGAGATCACCAGCATGTCGGCGGTCTTCGCCTGCGTGACCTTCCAGATCTCGGTGACGCCCGCGTCGAGCTGCGCCTGCTCGGGGTCGACCTGCGCCAGGGTGCACGGCGGGCTCATCCAGTTGAGCGGCTTGTAGCTCAGCGAGTCGGAGTGCACGAGCACACTCCCGTCGGCCTTCACGAGCAGCAGCCGGGTGGCCACCGGCAGGTGAGCACTGAGCCTTCCGGCGTAGTCGACGGAACACTTGGCTATAACGAGGCGCACCCGGCAAGCCTATGTGCTGCCGCGGGCGTGATTGCCACCCGCCTACCTTCGCAAATCAGGCAGATTCGGGCTGCCGACCCGTGGCATCCGCGAATTGTCAGGCCTTTCGGGCCTCCCGCAATTTCCTGCCTGAGTTGCGAGACGGATGCCGCGGCTCACGCCTCGGCGACGGTCGGGTTCTTCGGCTCGCGGGCCGCGCCGCTCGCCAGTCCCGCGGCGACGACAAGCACCAGCACCACGAGCAGCGCGCGCAGGATGCCGAAGTGCTCGCCGAGCAGGCCGATCACGGGCGGGCCGACCAGGAACGCGCAGTAGCCGATCGTGGCGACGGCGCTCACCCGGGCGGCCGCGGTCTTCGGGTCGTCCGCGGCGGCCGACATGCCCACCGGGAAGCCCAGCGACGAGCCGAGCCCCCAGAGCACGATGCCCACGATCGCGATCTCGGCGCTCGGGCCGAAGATCACGATGACGAGTCCGATGATGGCGAGCACGGCCGAGCCGCGCAGCACCGGGACACGCCCGAACCGGTCGAGCAGGAAGACGCCGCTGAGGCGGCCGACGGTCATCGCCGTCACGAAGATGCCGAACATCAGCGCGCCGACGGTGCCGCTGACACCGTGGCCGTCGACCATGGCGAGGGTCAGCCAGTCGTTCGCGGATCCCTCGGCGAACGCCATGCCGAGCACGATCACGCCGATCAGCAGGGTGCGCGGGTCGCGCCAGATGCTCAGGCGGCCGCGCCAGCTCTTCGAGTGGTCGTCGTCGGCCACCGGTTCGTCGCCGTCGGCGAGGAAGTTCTCGTCCTGCAGGAAGCGCAGCGAGACCTGGCCGAGCGCGACGATGACGAGGGCGATGATGCCGATGTGGGCGGCGATCGGCACGTCGAGCGCTTCGGCGAGAGCACCCAGACCGGCGCCGACGATCGTGCCGAAGCTGAAGAACGCGTGGTAGATCGGCATGATGGCGCGGCCGAGGGCGCGCTCGTTGGCGGCGCCGGAGACGTTCATGCCCACGTCGCAGATGCTGAACGCCGCGCCGAACACGGCGAGTCCCACGAAGATCACGGGGAAGCTGGGCCCGACGGTCGCGGCGAGGCCCGCGGAGGCGAGGCCGATCGGCGCGATGACGAACCCCCAACGCATGGTCGTGCGCGCCCCGAGCCGGGCGATGATGTGGCTCGACACGAGCAGGCCGAGGATCGAGCCGAACGACAGCCCGAAGATGAGCACGCCCATGTCGAGGGTCGAGGCGCCGAGTTCGTCGCGCACCGCGGGCAACCGGGACACCCAGCTGGCGAGGGCGAGCCCGCACAGCGCGAAGATCACGAACATCGCGTTGCGCCAGGCGACGACCTGGTGGCGGGAGAGGGCGCCGGCTGCGTTGGTAGCCGGCGCCGACGGTGGCGTTGCTGACATGGGGTCTCCGAGAGATCAGGAGGTCGAATCGATTCGATCGAATCGATTCGACTAAGCTAGCAAGCTATGGGAGCCGAAGCAACTACCAGTGGGGCGGATGCGCCAGCCGCACCCCCGCGCCCCAACCTCGCGGCGGTCGCCGCCCTCGCCGGCGTCTCGGCGTCTACCGCCTCCCTCGCCTTCAGCGGCGCCGGCCCGGTGTCCGACGCCACCCGCGCGCGCGTGCTCGCCGCGGCGGCCGAACTCGATTACGCCGGACCCGACCCGCGGGCCCAGTCGCTGCGGCGCGGGCGTTCCGGGATCATCGGCGTCGTGATCGAGGACCGTCTGGCCGACGCGTTCCGCGACCCGATGAACATCGCCATGCTCGACGGCATCGCCGACGTCACCGGCACGGCCGGGCTCGCGCTGCTGTTGCTCACCGACACCGGGGGAGCGGCCGACATCTCCGTCGCGCCCATGGACGCCGTCGTGCTCATCGGCTGCAGCACGCGGCTCGACCAGTCCGTCGTGACGCTGCGCCAACGCGGCATCCCGATCGTCGCCATCGAGGCGGAGCGCATGCAGGGCGTCGTGCCGATCGACCTCGACAACCGCGACGCGACCCGGCGCGGCGCCGAGCACCTGCGCGGTCTCGGCCACGAGCGGGTGGCGCTCGTCACGCTGCCGCTCGGCCCGGAACACGAGCGCGGGGCGCTCACGCCCGAGCGCGAGGCCGCGAGTTCCGCGTTCACGGCGACCCAACGCATCCGGGGCGCCCGCGACGTCTATCCCGACGCCGTCGGGGTCGTCGCGGCGGGAAGCACGGTCGAGGAGGGCGAGCTCGCCGGCCGCGAGCTGCTGTCGGCTGCCGACCGCCCGACAGCGGTCATCGCGCAGAGCGACCTGCTCGCCGTGGGTGTGATCCGCGCGGCGGAGGCGCTCGGACTCAGCGTTCCCGGCGACCTGAGCGTGCTCGGTTTCGACGGCGTGCGCCTCGACCTCGACCTCACGACGCTCGTGCAGCCCGCCGTCGAGAAGGGCAGCGCGGCCGGTCGGGCCGTGCTGGCGAGTCTCGCCGCGGCACCCGACGAGCCTGCCGCCTTCACGAGCGAGCTGCACATCGGTGCGACGACCGGCCCGGCGCCCGGCCGCTGACCAGGGTTGCGCGGCCTTTTTTCACACCCGCCCCGGACATTTGGCCGCTGGGGTGACAAAACGCGGCGCGACGGGACCGGCCGGCCTCAGGCGCCGGTCACGATCCAGCGGTCGCCCCGCGCGCGCAGGCCCAGCGTGACCGCGCGGGCTCCGATGTAGCCGAAGCCGAACGCGGCCCACAGCCAGGCGATACCGGCAGTTCCGTCGAGGCCAGAGACCGCCCAGAGCAGCGGCAGATACACGGCGAGGTTCACCAAGCCGGTGAGCGCGAGGTACTTCGCGTCGCCCGCGCCGATCAGCACTCCGTCGAGCACGAACACGTAACCCGCGATCGGGATCCCGCCCGCCATCACGAGCAACACCACCGTGAGGGCAACCGAGATCGCGTCATCCGAAGTGAAAATCACCGGAAGCACCGGGCTGAGCGCGGCGATCGCCACGCCGAGCAGGGCGCCGCCGCCCACCCCGAAGTGCAGCAGGCGCGTGGTGATGGCACGGACGCGCGGCAGGTCGGATGCGCCCAGCCCGTGACCGATCATCGCCTGACCCGCGATGGCCAGCGCGTCCAGCACGAACGCCAGGGTGGAGAAGAGCGTCAGCGCGATCTGGGTGGGCGCGAGTTCGTGCGTGCCGAAGTCGGTCGCGACGACGACCGTCGCGAGCATGGCCACGCGCAGGGACGCCGTGCGCAGCAGCAGCCAGCCGCCGCTGCGCAGCGCGCTGCCGAGCCCGGAGACGTGCGGGGTGAGCGACGCCCCGGTCGCCCGCGCCGAACGCACGATGATCACGAGGTAAGCCGCCGCCATTCCCCAGCTGGCGACGACCGTGCCGATCGCCGAGCCCGCAATGCCCCAGCCGAAACCGTAGATGAACACGGCGTTGAGTGCGGCGTTCGCGGCGAAGCCGACGCCGGCGACGACGAGCGGGGTGGTGGTGTTCTGCAGGCCGCGCAGCAGGCCGCTCGCGGCGAGCGTGAGCAGCAGCGCGGGGATGCCCCACAGGGCGATCGCGAGGTAGGTGGCCGCTGCGGCGGTGACCTCTGGCGACGCCCCGAACAGCCCGACGAGCCAGCCCGAGAGCGGTACTCCGGCGGCGACGAGCACTGCGCCGACCGCGAGCGCGAGCCAGACGCCGTCGATTCCCGCGCGCACCGCGCCGGTGAGATCGCCGGAACCGAGGCGCCGGGCGACCATCGGGGTCGTCGCGTAGGCGAGGAAGACGAGCAGACCCACCACGGTCTGGATCACCACGCTCGCGATGCCGAGACCGGCGAGCGGCACGCTGCCCAGGTGGCCGACGAGAGCGGTGTCGGTGAGCAGGAAGAGCGGCTCGGCCACGA
This sequence comes from Conyzicola nivalis, assembly GCF_014639655.1. Lineage (NCBI taxonomy): Bacteria > Bacillati > Actinomycetota > Actinomycetes > Micrococcales > Microbacteriaceae > Conyzicola > Conyzicola nivalis. Next base: position 2,384,047 of record NZ_BMGB01000001.1, on the reverse strand, counting down.
GGGCACCGAGCGCCGGGAGGGCGAGCCGCCGGATGTCGCGGTCGAGGGCTCTGGTCACAGTCACAGTCTGCCGGTTGGGGAGTCGGGTCGCGGCCGCCCTGACGGCCGCGACCGGGTCAAGCCGTCGTCGACGCTTTCCGACCGGCGAGGTGCGCCTGGAGCACGTCTCGCACGGAGGTCCAGGCGTGGGGGCCGAACCGGTCGTTGTCGACGTGATGGAGCTGCGCCTGGCCGCTGAACATGCTGACGAAATACTGCATGCCCTGCCAGGCCGGGAAGGTCTCATCCGGGTTCTTCGAGAACCGCTTGCCGACCTTGCTCATTGCCGAAAGCGTTCCCGTCGTGCCGGCCCACTGCAGCTTGAATTCGGTTCCCGTGAGCTCGGTCATCGTTCGGGCGACGTCGCGGGCGGAGACCTGTGCACCGGCGATCTCGATGACGCGTGGAGCATCGTCGTCCAGCGCGGCGAGGGCGGTGACGCGAGCGACGTCGTCTTTCGTGGTGAAGTCGAGGATCTGGTCGGCGGAGGACCAGAACAGGACCCGTCGACGGCCGAAGAGGATCATGGGTGCCTCGTCGGTGAGCAGGTCGGTGAACATGCCGTTGAGGATCGACGTCGCCTGAACGGGCGCGGCATCGACATCGGCCGCGAACTCGCGACGGATTTCGAAGTTGCGGTTGGTGCCCGGGCTGATCTGACGGTAGTCGGCGGAGTAGTCCGACGGGATGAACCGGGGCACACCGGCTGCGACGGTCGCTTTCAGGAGGGCGCGCTGGGCGTCGACGATGACCGGGCGGACGCCGCTGACGGCCGAGACAACCACGTCGACGCCGGACACGGCGGCGGTCAGCGCGGCGTGGTCGGAATAGGCGGCGGTCACGATGTCGATGCGGTCGTCGTCGCCGAAGAGTGCGGCTGCGGTCGCGCTGCCGGGGCGGGTGAGCACCCGGAGCCGGGCGTCGCGTTGCAGGAGTTCGCGGACGATCCGCTGGCCCAGGTCGCCGGTGGCCCCGGCGATGAGGATGGTGTGGGTCATGGGGGAGCGTCTCAATCTGTTGTGGGCGAAGGGGTGGATCGGCGGGATCGGTCGGGGGCGGCGAGGGGCTGGTCGGCCGATGCGCGTGCGTCGGCAATGCAGGATTCGACGTTTCCGGCGCCGAGCGCGACCCGGGCCAAGAGCCGGCGGAGTTGCGTCTGCTCGTCGGGGCCGAGGTGTCGCATCAGGACACCCTCGACGTCGCGGAGGGCGACACGTGCGGAGGTCAACAGCGTCCGGCCGCCGTCTGTCGGATGCACCTGGCGGATCCGCCGATCGTTCGGGTCGGGGCGACGCTCGACGAATCCGCCGGCCTCGAGGGCATCGATGACATAGGTCATCTGGGTTTTGTCGATCCCGAGACGCTGGGCGAGCGCCAGTTGGGAGGAAGGCTCCTCGGTCGTGATCGCCACGAGCACCTGGTAGCCCCGCGGTCCGCCCGGAACATCGGCGACCGCACCCGTAGCGGACCGGGAGAACCCCTGATACATCGCCGGCAGGGCCCAGCCGAGTTCGGTCTCGATCCCTCCCGCGCCCCAATCGATCTCCGGCGGGAAGTCCGCCACGTCTGTAGCCGAAGAAATGTTCATAGCGAGATCATACTCTTCAAAGATCGTCTTCGCCAATGATGAGTGCAGTTCTAGACGAAAGGTAGACGAATCTCGAGGGGGTCGGCGCACGAGCTGCTCCGACGGCCGCGAGGAATAGGGTGGAACCCATGAGCGTCGACAACTCCCTCCCGTCCGGAATCCTCACCGAAGAACTCGACCAGGCGGTGCGTCCGCAAGACGACCTCTTCCGCCACGTGAACGGCAAGTGGATCGCCCGCACCGAGATCCCGAGCGACAAGGCACGCTACGGCTCCTTCTATGTGCTCGCCGAAGAGGCCGAAAAGGCCGTGCGCGACATCATCGTCGAGGCGCAGTCGGCCGAGCCCGGCACCGAACAGCGCAAGTTCGGCGACCTGTACGCCAGCTTCCTCGACGAGGCGCGCATCGAGGCCCTCGGCGCGACGCCGCTCGAACCCCTTCTCGCCGAGGTCGACGCGGTCGGCTCCATCCCCGACCTGCTCGCCGCACTCGGCCGTCTCGAGCGCCGCGGTTCGACCGGGTTCGTGCAGGTCTTCGTCGACAACGACCCCGGCAACCCCGAGCGCTACCGCGTCTTCCTCGAGCAGGGCGGAATCGGACTGCCCGACGAGAGCTACTTCCGCGAAGAGAAGTTCGCCGAGGTCCGCACCGCCTATGTGGCATTCATCGAGCGGATGCTGCGGCTAGCCGGTCGCGAGAACGCGGCCGAGGCGGCCGCCCGCATCTTCGCGCTCGAGACCGATCTCGCGGCCCACCACTGGGACAACGTGAAGAACCGCGACAGCGAGGCCACCTACAACCCGATGCCGTGGGTCGACGCCCGCGCCCTCGCCTCGGTCGACGCCGTCGCCGACGGTGCCGACTTCGACATCTGGAAGTCCGCTCTCGACGTGCCGCAGGCATCCTTCGACGAAGTCGTCGTGCGCCAGCCGAGCTTCCTCGCCGGCGTCGCGGATCTGCTCAGCCCCGACCGCATCGACAGCTGGACCGACTGGCTCGCCTGGCAGGTCATCCGGTCGAACGCCGCCTACCTGAGCCAGGACTTCGTCGACGCGAACTTCGGCTTCTACGGCAAGACGCTCACCGGCACCCCCGAACTGCGCGCCAGGTGGAAGCGCGGCGTCTCGCTCGTGGAGGGCGCACTCGGCGAGGCCGTCGGCCGCATCTACGTCGACCGCCACTTCCCCGAGGAGGCGAAGGCGAGCATGGACGTGCTCGTCGCCAACCTCGTCGAGGCCTACCGGCAGAGCATCACCGGGCTGACCTGGATGGGCGAGGAGACCCGCCGCCGCGCGCTCGAGAAGCTCGACAAGTTCACGCCGAAGATCGGTTACCCGGCGAAGTGGCGCGACTACTCGACCCTCGAGATCGACGCGCTCGACCTGCTCGGCAACGTGCGCGCGACCAACGAGTTCGAGTTCCAGCGCGAGCTGGGCAAGATCGGCAAGCCGCTCGACCGGGACGAGTGGTTCATGACGCCGCAGACCATCAACGCCTACTACAACCCCGGCTTCAACGAGATCGTGTTCCCGGCGGCCATCCTGCAGTTCCCGTTCTTCGACGAGAAGCGCGACGCAGCAGCGAACTACGGCGCGATCGGCGCCGTGATCGGGCACGAGATCGGCCACGGCTTCGACGACCAGGGTTCGAAGTACGACGGCGACGGCAAGCTGACCGACTGGTGGACCGAAGACGACAAGGCGGCGTTCGAGAAGCTCACCGCATCGCTCATCGAGCAGTACAACGCCCTCGCCCCCGCGCAGACCCCCGAGCACCACGTCAACGGTGCCCTCACGATCGGCGAGAACATCGGCGACCTCGGCGGTCTCAGCATCGCGTGGAAGGCCTACCTGCTGTCGCTCGACGGGGAGGAACCGCCCGTTGTCGACGGCCTCACCGGCGCCGAGCGCTTCTTCCTCTCGTGGGCTCAGGCGTGGCAGATCAAGGCCAGGGATGCGGAAGTTATTCGCTTAATTTCAATAGATCCTCATTCCCCAAATGAGTTCCGCTGCAACCAGATCGTGCGTAACATTGACGACTTCTACACCACCTTCGGGGTCACGCCCACTGACGCGCTCTGGCTTGATCCGAACGAACGAGTCACCATCTGGTGACCCTCCCGCTCGAGCGCACTGCAGAGGCCGCCGGTGGCGCAAGTAGCCCGAATTAGAGAACGCTCCGAGCGGTTGCGCGCCGCCTCGCCCGGGCGACACGTCAGCACCCAGCGCGAGCCGAAGTTCGCCGGATCGTTCCGTGCGCTCGGTCGCCTCGCCTACGACGGAGCCGAGGTGTCGGCGAGCGTGCGCGATCTGGGCTCGGGTCGTGCCCTTCTCGAAATCGACGACCGCATTGTGCTGCCGACGGCGAGCATCGGCAAGGTGCTGCTGCTCATCGAGGTGTCGGCGCGGCTCAGCGCCCGCGACGACTCCGGGTACGGCATCGTCGACAAGCCGCCCATCGGGCTCGTCGGCAGCGCGGGAGTCTGGCAGCACCTGCAGGCACCGTCGCTCCCGATAACCGACCTCGCGACCCTCGTCGGCTCGTCGAGCGACAACGTGGCGACCAACCTGCTGCTGAACCGGGTGGGACTCGAGGCCGTGCGCGCTCGCACCGAGTCGCTCGGGCTCAGCCGCACGGCGCTGCTCGACTTCGCCCGCGACAAGCGTGGACCCGACGACGCGCCCCAGCTCTCGGTCGGCTCGACCGACGAGCTGGCCAGGCTCTTCGGCATGCTCGCCCGCGAAGAAGTCGTCGACGCGGTGACGAGCCAGCGCGTGATGGGCTGGCTCTCGCTCAACAGCGACCTCTCGCTCGTGGCGAGCGCCTTCGGTCTCGACCCGCTCGCCCACCGCAACGCCGACCACTCGACCCTCCTCATCAACAAGACGGGGTCGGATGTCGGCGTCCGCAGTGAAGCCGGAGCGCTGCGCGGCCGGCGTGCCGCGGTGTCCTACGCGGTCTCCGTGCACTTCGCCGACGACTCGCTCGCGCGGCGGCTGAGTGTCGTGGAGGCGATGCGCTCGGTCGGGGAAGAGCTTCTGGAGTACGTGCACTAGCCCCGTGTTACCGTACTTGTGAAAGTCGGTCACAGTCTCAATGGGGAGAAAAATGCCAAAGACGTCAGCGAGCACGCGCACGAAAGACGGGAACCTACCCCCGGTAGCGGTCGATCCCGCGATTCTGGAGGCCGAAGACCGGCGCTGGACCCCCGCCAAGATCGCCATCTGGATCGCGATCGCCCTGCTCGGCGGTCTCAGCTGGGTGATGCTGGCGGTCGTGCGAGGCGAGACGGTCAACGCCATCTGGTTCGTGTTTGCCGCGGTGTGCACCTACTTCATCGGCTACCGGTTCTACTCGAAGTACATCGAGAAGAACATCGTGAAGCCCGACGACAGCCGGGCGACACCGGCCGAGTACAAGGCCGACGGCAAGGATTACGCCGCCACCGACCGCCGGGTGCTCTACGGCCACCACTTCGCGGCCATCGCAGGCGCCGGACCGCTCGTCGGACCGGTGCTCGCCGCGCAGATGGGCTACCTGCCCGGCACGATCTGGATCATCGTCGGCGTCGTGCTCGCGGGCGCCGTGCAGGACTACCTGGTCATGTTCTTCTCCATGCGCCGCGGCGGTCGCTCGCTCGGCCAGATGGCGCGCGACGAGCTCGGCCGCGTCGGCGGAACCGCCGCGATCATCGCCACGCTCACGATCATGGTGATCATCGTCGCGATCCTCGCGCTCGTCGTGGTGAACGCGCTCGCCGAGAGCCCGTGGGGCGTGTTCTCGGTCGCCATGACCATCCCGATCGCGCTCTTCATGGGGTGCTACCTGCGGTTCTTCCGACCCGGCAAGGTCACCGAGGTGTCGATCATCGGATTCGTGCTGCTGCTCGCCGCCATCATCGGCGGCGGCGCGGTCGCCGAGACCGACTGGGGCGTCGCTCTTTTCACCATGGACAAGGTGCCGCTCGCCATCGGCATCATCATCTACGGTTTCGTTGCGGCCGTTCTGCCGGTCTGGCTGCTGCTCGCCCCGCGCGACTACCTGTCGACGTTTATGAAGATCGGCACGATCGTGATGCTCGCCATCGCGATCATCATCGTGCGCCCCGAGATCTTCGCCCCGGCCGTGAGCGAGTTTGCGTCTACTGGGACCGGTCCGGTCGTGAGTGGAACCCTCTTCCCCTTCCTGTTCGTCACCATCGCCTGCGGCGCGCTGTCCGGATTCCACGCGCTCATCGCATCCGGAACCACCCCCAAGCTCGTCGAGAAAGAGCGGCAGACCCGGTTCATCGGCTACGGCGGCATGCTGATGGAATCGTTCGTGGCGATCATGGCGCTCGTCGCCGCCCTGTCGATCGACCGCGGCATCTACTTCGCGATGAACGCTTCTGCGGCGGCCACCGGCGGAACGATCGAGGGCGCCGTGGCGTTCGTCAACGGGCTGGGGATGTCGGGGGTGAACCTGACACCGGAGATGCTGCAGCAGACCGCGGACAACGTCGGCGAGGAGTCGATCGTCTCGCGCACCGGCGGCGCCCCGACCCTCGCGGTCGGACTCGCGAACATCATGCAGCAGCTGATCGGCGGCAGCGGGTTGATGGCGTTCTGGTACCACTTCGCCATCATGTTCGAGGCGCTGTTCATCCTCACCGCCGTCGACGCCGGCACCCGGGTCGCGCGGTTCATGCTGCAGGACTCGATCGGCAACTTCATCCCGAAGTTCAAGAACACGTCCTGGCGCGTGGGAGCCTGGATCGCGACCGCGATCATGGTGGCGGCGTGGGGCGCGATCCTGGTTATGGGCGTGACCGACCCGCTCGGCGGCATCAACACGCTGTTCCCGCTGTTCGGTATCGCCAACCAGCTGCTCGCGGCCATCGCGCTCGCCGTGTGCATGGCCATCATCGCCAAGCGCGGGTACTTCCGGTTCCTCTGGGTGGTCGCCCTGCCGCTCGGGTTCGCGGCGGTGGTCACCATCTCGGCGTCGTTCCTGAAGATCTTCTCGCCCGTACCCGCGGTGGGCTACTTCGCCCAGAACGCCGCGTTCCGGCAGGCGCTCGCCGACGGCGAGACGAGCTTCGGCACCGCGCCGACGGTCGAGGCGATGGAGGCCGTCGTGCGCAACACGATGGTGCAGGGCATCCTGTCGATCCTGTTCGTGACGCTCGCGATCATCGTGATCGTGACCGCGATCCTGGCCACGATCAGGGCCGCGCGGCGCGGGGCGAGCGAGAGCAGCGAGGATCCCGCCGTGCAGTCGAAGGTGTTCGCCCCCGCGGGGCTGATCCCGACGGCGGCCGAGCGCGAGCTGCAGGCCGAGTGGGACAAGCTCCCCGCCAAGCCCAAGAGGGGCGGTCACTGATGGGCGTGACCGAGGTGGCGCGCGGGATCCGCTGGTACGTGCGCGGACTGATGGGCGAAGACGCCTACGACAAGTACCTCGAGCATGTGCAGGGCGAGCACGCCGGAGCGGTGCCGGTCATGACCGAGCGCGAGTTCTGGCGCGACCGCACCGACCGGCAGGACGCGAACCCCGAGGGTCGCTGCTGCTAGCCGTCGACCGCGGTGCTTCGGCTCGGGTGCGGCCGATCGAACGGGCGCACCCGAGCCGAACGGCAGCGGTCGTGGGTACGTGCCGGGCGAGTAGCACGCGACCGGCGGCCTCAGACCGCGAGGTCGTCCGCGTCGGAAGAGTCGGTCGCCGTGACCAGCGGGTGGATGACGGCTTCCGGCGCGATTCCGTAGAGGGCGTCGAGCGCCGCCACGAACTCGCCGCCGCGGCCCTCGCGGGCAAGCGTGCGCGCCCGCACCGACGGTCCGTGCAGCAGCACTCCGGCGAGGTGGCGCAGCGCGGCGACGGTGTCGGTGCTGTCACCGGATCGACGCTGCGCGCGTTCGATCTCTGCGTCGAGCAGGTCGAACACGTGCGAGCGGAACGCCACGATGGCCGGCTCGACGGTCGCGGCCGAGAGGTAGGACGCTGCCGCGTCGCCGATGAGCGCGCGGGCGTCGGTGGCGGCGGTCAGCGCCTCGACCGGCGCGTGCCGGCTGATCAGGTCGAGGTCGAGCAGTTCGACGCCCGCGAGCGTGGCGACGGCCGGGTCGACGTTGCGGGGCAACCCGAGGTCGATGACGAGGCGGCGGTTGTCGTTTGGCACGTCGGCCGGCGTGATCGCGAGGGTCGACGTGCAGGTGAGCACAACATCCGAATCGGCGATCGCCTCCGACAGCGACGTCTCGAATTCGATCCCGTACTTCGACGCGAACTTGGCGGCCCGGCCGCTGGGGGAGAAGACGCGCACGTCGGTCGCGCCGCGGTCGCGGAGGGCGCCGAGCGTGGTCGCGGCGTACTGGCCGGTTCCGACCAGCAGCACGCGGGTCTTCGACCAGTCCGTAACGCGGCTCGAGGCGAGTTCGAGCGCGAGGCGCACGAGGGAGCGGCCTGCGCCGCCGAGGGCCGTGTGGTTCTTCACCTCGCGCGAGGTGCGGGTCGCGGTCTGGAACAGGGTGTCGAGGGTGGATGTCGCGGTGCCGGATACGCGCGCCGCCTCGAGTGCCCGGCCCACCTGGCCCGAGATCTCGTCTTCGCCGACGACCACCGATTCGAGACCGGCGGTGACCGAGAACAGGTGCCCGGCCACGGCGTCGCCGGTGATGACCTTCACCGATTTGCGCAGCTCTTCGGGCAGCACGCCGCTGGCCGAGCTCATGGCGTCGATCGTGGATTCCACGGCGACGGCGCTCGAACCGGTGAGCGGCTCGTCGATGTCGAGATAGGCCTCGAAGCGGTTGCAGGTCGCGAGCACGACGGCGCCCGAGACGAACGCGCTGCCGGCCACGAGATCGGAGGCTGCCGCCGGTGCGCCAATGGACAGCTTCTCGAGAAGGTCGAAGCTGGCATTTTGATGGTTCGCGGTCAGGCAGAGGAGCACAATCTAATGTTAACTCCGTGACCCTGCCTGCGAACCACCCTCTCACCGACGGCCGAACGACCGACGCGCCCCTCATCCGCGCCTACCGGGGTGAGCGTCAGGCGACTCCGCCCGTGTGGTTCATGCGCCAGGCGGGCCGTTCGCTGCCGGAATACCGGGAACTCCGCGTCGGCAACGCCATGCTCGACGCCTGCCTGACCCCCGAGCTGTCGAGCGAGATCACCCTGCAGCCGGTTCGCCGACACGGCGTCGACGCCGCGATTTTCTTCAGCGACATCGTGATTCCCATCAAACTCGCAGGTGTAGAGGTCGAAATTGTGCCGGGTCGCGGTCCGGTTCTCGCCGATCCGATCAGAAGCGTTTCGGATGTCGCGAAGCTGCGACCTCTCGACCCGGCCGCGCTCGCACCGATCATCGAGGGTGTCGCGCGCACCGTCGCCGAGCTCGGCTCGACGCCCCTGATCGGCTTCGCGGGTGCGCCGTTCACTCTCGCCTCGTACCTCGTCGAGGGTGGCCCGTCGAAGGACCAGTTGCGCGCCCGCACCATGATGTACACCGAGCCGCACGCCTGGGCGACGCTCCTCAACTGGTGTGCCGACGTGAGCGGGGCGTTCCTGCAGGCCCAGGTGCTCGCCGGCGCCTCGGCCGCCCAGCTCTTCGACTCGTGGGTCGGCTCGCTCAGCGAGCAGCAGTACGTGCGCCGCGTCGCCCCGCACTCGAAGCGCGCGCTGTCGCATCTGCGCGGCCTCGACATTCCCAAGGTGCACTTCGGCGTCGGCAGCAACGAGGTGCTCGCGGCGATGCGCGACATCGGCGCCGACGTCATGGGCGTCGACTGGCGCATCCCGCTCGACGAGGCCAACCGCCGCCTCGGCGGCACCGTGCCCCTGCAGGGCAACCTCGACCCCGCCCTGCTCGCGGCCCCCGCGAAGGTGCTCGCCGCCCACGTCGACGACGTGATCGACCGCGGCCGCGAGGCGCCCGCCCACGTGCTCAACCTCGGCCACGGCGTCCCGCCCTCGACCGACCCCGACGTTCTGACCCGCATCGTGGAGCAGGTGCACGCGGGATGAGCGATGTCGTCGTTGTCGGCGGGGGCATCGCGGGGCTGGTGATCGCCCGCAAACTGCTGATCGAGGGCAAATCGGTCACGTTGCTCGAGGCGGGCGATCGTCTCGGCGGCAGCGTCTCGCGCCACGTCGTCGGCGGAATCGCGCTGGACGCCGGCGCCGAGAGCTTCGCCACCCGCGGGGGCACCGTGGAAGCGCTCGTGCGCGACCTCGGGCTGGGCGACGAGATCGTCGCTCCGAACCCGGCGGGCGCCTGGCTGCAGCCGGTCGACGGACCCGCGGTCCCCATCCCCGCGACGAGCCTGCTCGGCATTCCCGGATCGCCGGTCGCCGAAGACGTGATCGCGGTGCTCGGGCAGAGTGCCGCCCTGCGCGCGTTCGCCGTCGACGCCTTCCTGCCCGGAACCGTCGGATCGAAAGCGACGACGCTCGGCGAACTGGTGCGCCGGCGCATGGGCGACGACGTGCTCGACAAGCTGGTGGCCCCGATCGTGAACGGCGTGCACTCGGCGTCGCCCGACGACCTCGACCTCGACCGCGTCGCCCCGCACCTGCGCGCTGCGCTGCGCCGCGAGGGCTCGCTCGCCCGGGCCGTGCGCTCGCTGCGCGTCGAGGCGCCCGCCGGCACCGCAGTCGCCGGACTCCGCGGCGGCATCTCGCGGATCGTCGACGAGCTCGTCGCCGACCTCGACCGGTTCGGCGCCGACGTGCGCCTGAACACGTCCGTGCGCTCGGTCACCGTCGGCAGCGCCACGACGGACGACGACGTGCTCGGCGGCCACATCGTCGTGGCGGCGTCCGGAGTGCTCGGTCCGCTCGCCACGCCCGACCGGGTCGTGACCCTCGCCACCCTCGTGGTCGAACAGCCGCTGCTCGACGCGGCCCCGCGCGGAACCGGACTTCTCGTGGCGAAGGGGGCCAGAGGCATCCGGGCCAGGGCACTGACGCACGCCACCGCGAAGTGGCAGTGGCTCGCCGAGCGCGCCGACGGCCGTCACGTGCTGCGGCTGTCCTACGGCGAAGATCCGGCCGGTCTCGCCGAGATCGCGCGCGCGGACGCCGCGGCCCTGCTCGGTGTGCCGATCGACCCCGCGGCGGTCGTCGATTTCGCGCGGGTGCAGTGGACGCGCACGACCGCGGTGGAGACCGCTCCCGACGGCGTGACGCTCGTCGGGGAGGGTATCGCCGGAACGGGTCTCGCAAATATCATTGGGCACTCACTGGCACAAGCTGATGCTGTCGTCAGGGGCGAATTGCAGTAGCCCGGTTACGCTGGACGAACATTCACGAACGAAAACGGAGTAAACCATGAAAGGCAAGATCCTTCTTGTAGTCGGCATCGGCGTCGGCTACGTACTTGGTGCTCGGGCTGGGCGTGAGCGTTACGAAGACATCAAGCGCATCGCCGGCAAGTTCTGGAATGACCCGCGCGTGCAGCGCCAGTTCGACGACGCCGAGGGCTTCGTCAAAGACAAGACCCCCGAGGTCGTCTCGGCCCTCGCCAGCGGTGCGAAGAAGGTCGCCACGCAGGTCTCCGGCCGCAAGCCGTCGTCCAAGTCCTCCGCCCGCACCACGCCGGCACAGTCGTCCGCGGCGAGCTCCGGTTCGAGCAAGTAGGTCGCCGTGAGCGAGAGAGAACTCCCCAAGCGGTCGCTGTTCAAACTCATCGGCGATCTGCCCGGGTACCTCGTCGAACTGCTGCGCAGCGAACTCGAGCGCCTCAAGCAGGAGCTCGTCGAGAAGGCCAAGCACCTCGGTGTCGGCGTCGGCCTAATCGCGGCTGGCGCGTTCTTCGCGTTCTTCGCGTTCGGCGTGCTGGTAACGGCGGCGATCCTGGGAATTGCCACCGCACTTCCCGCGTGGCTGTCCGCCCTCATCGTGGCGTTCGCCCTGCTGGTGATCACGGCGATCCTCGTGCTCATCGGCGTCAAGCAGTTGAAGCGTGGTGTCCCTCCGGTTCCCGAAGAGACCATCGCCAGTGTTAAAGAAGACGTGAATGCCATCAAGGGCATCGGAAAGCGAAACTGACATGAGCGACGACATCGACGCCAAAATCGCGGCCCAGCGCGCGAACCTCGAACACACCCTCGATGCCATCGAGAACAAGCTCAACGTTCCCAAGCAGGCGAGCCGCTTCGCCGACAAGGCGAAGGTCGCCTACAACGAAAACCCCGTGCCGTGGATCGTCGGCGCGACCGCCGTCGGCATTTCGGTGATCGGCATTGTTGCATGGGCGTTGCTGAGCAACGACGAGTAACTCTCGATTAGCAACTCCCCCAAGACAGGGGGAGGATAGAGTCATGAGCCATAGCTCTCCGACTGAGCCCACCCTTCCATCCGCAGACGCCCTGGGTTACACCCTCTGGTCTGTCCTCAAGCGCGACCCCGCGACGCCCGCCGGCGACGGAGGCCTCGACGCCGCCGTAGCCGCCGTCGAGGCCAAGGGCGTCACCGTGCGCGGTTTCTACGACGTGTCGTCGATCCGTGCCGATTCCGACCTCATGATCTGGCTCCACGGCCCGAGCCCCGAGACGGTGCAGTGGGCGTTGCGCGAGCTTCGACGCTCCGCATCGCTGAACTCGCTGCTCCCCGTCTGGAACGCGATGGGCGTGCACCGCGAGGCCGAGTTCACCAACAACCACCTGCCCGCGTTTATGCGTGGCAAGGAGCCCGAGGCGTGGCTCACGGTCTATCCGTTCGTGCGCAGCTACGAGTGGTACCTGCTTCCCGAAGACGAGCGCAAGAAGATGCTCGGCGACCACGGACGCAAGGGCAGCCAGTACCCGCAGGTGCTCGCCAACACGGTCGCGAGCTTCGCGCTCGGCGACTACGAGTGGATCCTCGCGCTCGAAGCCCCCGAGCTGGTCGACCTGGTCGACCTCATGCGCCACCTGCGCAACACCGAGGCGCGTCGACACGTGCGCGAAGAAGTGCCGTTCTATACCGGGCGGCGCATCGAGATTTCCGAGATTTCCGAGGTACTAGCGTGACCATCAGCAACGGCGAGTATGTAGTTCTCAACGCGGCATCCGCCGAAGCAGCATCGGGTGCCGAGCACGTGACGACCCCCGTCGACTACGACGCGATCCTGCTCGCGAGCTTCGGCGGACCGGAGGGACAGGACGACGTCATCCCGTTCCTGCGCAACGTCACGCGCGGTCGCGGGATCCCCGAGGAGCGGCTCGAAGAGGTCGCCCACCACTACCGCGCCTTCGGCGGGGTGAGCCCGATCAACGACCAGAACCGCGAGCTCAAGGCGGCCCTCGAGGCCGAACTCGAGCGCCGCGGCATCGACCTTCCCGTGATCTGGGGCAACCGCAACTGGACGCCGTACGTGCGTGATGCCCTCACCGAGGCTAACGAGCGCGGTTTCACCAAGCTCATCGCCATCGGCACCAGCGCCTACAGCTCGTTCTCGAGCTGCCGCCAGTACCGCGAGGACTACGCGATCGCCCTCGAAGAGACCGGCCTCGGCGACACCATGTCGATCGACAAGGTGCGCCAGTTCTTCGACCACCCCGGATTCGTCCAGCCGTTCATCGACGGTGTGAAGCAGGGGCTGGCGGATGTCGCGGCCAAGGGTTTCACTCCGGAGCAGACACACGTGCTCTTCTCCACCCACAGCATCCCGTCGAGTGACGCGGAGCGCAGCGGTCCCGCCTCGCGCGGCTTCGGCCCCGAGGGCGCGTACGCGGCGCAGCACCTCGCGGTCGCCGAGGTCGTCATGCACGAGGCCAAGACGGTCCCTGAGCTCGTCGAAGGGGCAGACGCTTCGACAGGCTCAGCGACCGAGATCGCCTGGAGCCTCGTCTACCAGTCGCGCTCGGGCCCGCCCAGCATGCCGTGGCTCGAGCCCGACATCAACGACTCGATCGCGGAACTCGCCGGGAAGGGCATCAAGGCGGTCGTCATCGTGCCGCTCGGCTTCGTGAGCGACCACATGGAAGTGAAGTGGGACCTCGACACCGAGGCGATGGAGACGTCGGCCGAGCACGACGTGTTCGCCGTCCGTGTGCCGACCCCCGGGGTACACGCCGCCTACGTCAGCGGACTCATCGACCTCGTGCTCGAGCGCCGCGACGGCGTGCCGGTCGAAGACCGCCCCGCCATGACCGACCTCGGCCCGTGGTACGACGTGTGCCGCCCCGGCTGCTGCGAGAACAAGCGCGCGGGCTTCAAACCCGCGCTCGCCGGAGTGCTGCCGTGACACCCGCCCCTTCGCACCCGACGATCGGCTCGGCGCACGCCGGAACCGGCGCGGTCGTGCGCATCGGCACCCGCGGCAGCGCGCTCGCCGTGGCGCAGACCACGACGGTCGCGAACGCCCTCGCCGCCAAGACCGGCGTGGTGATCGAGATCGTCACGGTGCGCACCGAGGGCGACACGTCGACCGAGTCGCTCGCGAGCCTCGGCGGAACCGGCGTCTTCGCCGGTGCGCTGCGCGAGGCCCTCGTGGCCGGCCGCGTCGACGTCGTGGTGCACTCGCTGAAAGACCTGCCCACCGCCGCCTACCCCGGGCTCTCGATCGGCGCGGTGCCGAAGCGCGTCGACGCCCGTGACGCGCTCTGCGCGCGCGACGGACTCACGATGGACGAGCTGCCGGCCGGCGCCCGCGTGGGCACCGGCTCGCCGCGCCGGGCCGCACAGCTGCGTGCCCGCCGCCCCGACATCGAGGTCGTGGACATCCGCGGCAACGTCGACACCCGCCTGGCGCACGTCGCGGAGGGCCGCCTCGACGCGGTCGTGCTCGCCGCCGCCGGCCTCGACCGTCTCGGCCGCCTCGGCGCCATCACCGAATTCCTGTCGCTCGACGGCTGGCCCACGGCGCCCGGCCAGGGCGCGCTGGCCCTCGAGGTGCGCGAGGGCGACGAGAAGCTCGTCGCGGCGCTCAACCACAACCCCACCCGCACGATCGTCGAGGCCGAGCGTCACGTTCTCGCCCTGCTCGAGGCCGGCTGCGCGGCGCCGATCGGCGCACACGGCCAGATCGACGACGGCCTGCTGTTCCTCGACGCGCGGGTCTACAGTCCCGACGGCACCGAGAAGCTCACGAGTTCCCACGCGTTGTATGTGTCCGACACGGTGCATCCGTCGCTCGAGGTCGCGGAACGGGTGGCGAACGAGCTGCTCGAGAACGGTGCGGCCACGCTCGCGCCCCTCGGGAGCGCGCAGTGACCGTCAAGCCGAAACCCCTCGCCGGCTGGCGGGTCCTCGTGCCGCGCGGCGGCCGTTGGGGCGACACCGTGGCGGCGACCCTGCGCGGGCACGGCGCGGTGCCCGTGATCGCGCCGCTGATCAACTTCGCCTCGAGCGATGACGCGCAGACCCTCGCGAACGCCTTCTACGAGCTGCAGGACGGCCAGTTCGACTGGCTCGTCGTGACGAGCGCCACCACCGTCGACGTGCTCGCCGGGCAGAGCGTCATCGTGCCGCCGACCACCCGCATCGCCGCGGTCGGCGAGACCACGGCGGCCGCACTCGCCGTCGCCGGCTACCAGGTCACCTTCATCCCCGAGGGCGACAACTCGGCCCGCGGCCTGCTGAAGGAGTGGCCGACCGCCGAGATCACCGGGCGGGTGCTCATCCCGCAGAGCGACATCGCCGAGCCGACCCTCGTCAGCGGGCTCGCCGAACTCGGGCTAGACGTGCAGTTCGTGTCGGCCTACCGCACCGTCGGCGTGCCGATCGCCCAGCACGTCGCCGCCGACGTCGCCTCCGGCCGCATCGGCGCCGTGCTCGTGACCTCCGGCAGCGTCGCCCGCCAGGTCGCGGAGCAGCTCGCCCCCCTGCCCGACGCCACGATCGTGGCCTGCATCGGCCCGCGCACCGCGTTCGACGCGCGCGCGGCCGGCCTGAACGTCCACGTCATCGCCGAGTCCCGCTCGGCGGACGCCCTCGTCGACGCCCTCGTCGAATTCGTCACGGCAGGGGCGCCGGAAAACACGGAAGAAGAACGATGAGCCAGCGCAGCGTCCGCCCCCGAAGACTGCGCAGCTCGCCCGCGATGCGCAGACTCGTCGCCGAGACGCGGCTGCACCCCGCCGACCTGGTCCTGCCGATGTTCGTGCGCGAGGGCATCAGCGAGCCGGTCGAGATCGGCTCGATGCCCGGCGTCGTGCACCACTCGCTCGACAGCCTGAAGGGCGCAATCGCGGCGGCGGCCGAGGCGGGAATCGGCGGCGTGATGCTGTTCGGCGTTCCCCTCGAGAAGGACGCGATCGGTTCCGGTGCCACCGACCCCGACGGCATCCTCAACCTCGCCACCCGCGTGGCGGTGCAGGAGGCCGGCGGCGCTCTCGTCGTGCAGACCGACCTGTGCCTCGACGAGTTCACCGACCACGGGCACTGCGGCGTGCTGGACGGCGCCGGTCGTGTCGACAACGACGCGACCCTCGAGCGCTACCGCGACATGGCTCTCGTGCAGGCGCAATCCGGCTCCGAGATGCTCGGGCTCAGCGGCATGATGGACGGCCAGACCGCCGTCGTGCGCGAGGCCCTCGAGGGCGCCGGCTTCGTCGACACCGCGATCCTCGCCTACGCCGCCAAGTACGCCTCGGCCTACTACGGGCCGTTCCGCGAGGCGGTCAACTCCTCGCTCGTCGGAGATCGCCGCGCGTACCAGATGGACTCCGCAAACCGCCGTGAGGGCTCGCTCGAGGTCGAACTCGACATCATCGAGGGTGCCGACGTCGTGATGGTCAAGCCCGCCGGCAGCTACCTCGACGTTCTCGCCGACGTGGCGGCCACCTCGACGGTGCCCGTCTGGGCGTACCAGGTGTCGGGCGAGTACGCGATGATCGAGGCCGCCGCCGCCAACGGCTGGATCGACCGCGACCGTGCCATCGACGAATCCGTGCTCGCGATCAAGCGCGCCGGCGCCGATGTCGTGCTCACCTACTGGGCCCTCGAGCTCGCAGAAAGACTCCGCCGCTCATGACCACAAACCAGCAGGCCTTCGACCGCGCACGCGCCGCCATCCCCGGCGGCGTCAATTCCCCGGTGCGGGCCTTCGGCTCCGTCGGCGGCACCCCGCGCTTCTTCGTCGAGGCCAAGGGCGCCTACATCACCGACGTCGAGGGCCGCTCGTTCGTCGACCTCGTCAACTCCTGGGGTCCCGCGATTCTCGGCCACGCGCATCCGTCGGTCATCAAAGCGGTTCAGGATGCCGCGGGCCGCGGCCTCTCGTTCGGGGCGAGCACCCCGGGCGAGACCGAGCTGGCCGAGCTGATCCTCTCGCGGGTGCCCGCCGTGCAGAAGGTGCGACTCGTGTCGACGGGCACCGAGGCGACGATGACCGCCATCCGGCTCGCGCGCGGTTTCACCGATCGCGACCTGCTGGTGAAGTTCGCCGGCCACTATCACGGTCACTCCGACGGGCTGCTGGCCGAGGCCGGCTCGGGCCTCGCGACGATGGCCATGCCCGGCTCGGCCGGTGTGACCGCCGCCACCGCCGCGCAGACGCTCGTGATCCCGTACAACGACCGCGACGCGATCACCGCCGTTTTCGCCGAGTTCGGCGACCGCATCGCCGCCGTCATCACCGAGGCGGCCGCGGCCAACATGGGCGTCGTAACCCCCTTGCCCGGTTTCAACGCGTTCCTCGCCGAGACCGCACACGCGAACGGCGCGCTGCTCATCGTCGACGAGGTGCTCACCGGCTTCCGGGTGGGTGCGGGCGGTTGGCTCGGGCTCGAGGCGGGCTCCTACACGCCCGACATCGTGACGTTCGGCAAGGTCGTCGGCGGAGGGATGCCGCTCGCCGCCCTCGGTGGGCGTGCCGACATCATGGACTACCTCGCGCCGCTCGGCCCCGTCTATCAGGCCGGCACCCTCAGCGGAAACCCGGTGGCCGTGGCCGCGGGCATCGCAACGCTGAAGGCCGCCGATACGTCGGTGTACGCGCGGCTCGACGCAGCCGCCGAGACGATCTCGACCGCGACCGCCGCGGCGTTCGACGCCGCCGGTGTTGCCTACTCGGTGCAGTACGCCGGCAACCTGTTCTCGTTCGCGTTCCGCTCGGGTGTGCCCGAGAACTACGAGCAGGTGAAGGCGCAGGACGCCTTCCGCTACCCCGCCTTCTTCCACGCGATGCTCGACGCCGGCGTCTCGCTGCCGCCGAGCGTGTTCGAGGCATGGTTCGTCTCCGCGGCGCTCGACGACGAGGCGACCGATCGCATCCTGACGGCGCTGCCGGCCGCGGCGCGCGCGGCAGCCGCGGCGACGCCGCCCCAGTAGGCCGGCCGCCGCCCGGTGTCTGCGCACTCTCGGGTCACGTGCGGTGCGGCGCCGTCGCGCAGGTGACCCGAAACGGCGCAGACACCCCGTGCCGGCGGTGCCCGCGGACTAGATCAGCGCGAGCAGCAGGAACAGCACCGCAACGAGCGGCAGCGCGCCCTGCGTGAGCGCGGCGCGGGCAAGTTTCGGGTTCGACAGCACCAGCACGGTGGCCGCGGCGACCATGCTCAGCGTCGCGAACAGTGCGACGGCGTACCCGGCCTCCGCGGCCTCGGTCGCCAGAAGGATCACACCGACCACGGCGCCGATCGCGAGGAACAGGTTGTAGAACCCCTGGTTGTAGGCCATCGGCCGCACCGTGTCGGCGTCCGCCTGCGACGCGAGGCCGAAGCGCTTCCAGGTCGCGGGCTTCGTCCACACGATCGACTCGAAGTAGAAGATCATCACGTGTACGAGGGCGGCGAGGACCGCGAAAATCGAGCCGATGATCAGGAGTGCAGGGTTCATCCGCCTATTTTCGCACCTCGACGACCGTGCGCCCGCGCACCGTGCCGTCGATGATGGCGTGCGCGACATCGATGGCGCCGTCCAGACCGACGGATGTCGTGAGCGAGTCGAGCAGGTCGAGGTCGAGATCGAGGGCCAAGCGTCGCCAGGCCTCCGTGCGCAGCGGCAGCGGGCAGTAGACCGAGTTGATGCCGACGAGGGACACCCCACGCAGGATGAACGGCATCACAGTCGCCGGCAGGTCGGGGCCCTGGGCGAGACCACAGGTCGCGACGGTCGCGCCGTAGTTCGCCTGGGCCAGCACGTTCGCGAGGGTGTGGCTGCCGACCGAGTCGACGGCACCGGCCCAGCGTTGCGACTGCAGCGGCTTGCCGGGCCCGCCGAGTTCCGCGCGGTCGATCACGGTCGTGGCGCCGAGCGAGCGCAGGTAGTCGTGTTCGGCGGCGCGTCCGGTCGACGCCGTGACGCTGTAGCCGAGGCCGGCGAGGAGGGCGATCGCAATGGAGCCGACGCCCCCGGATGCACCGGTGACGAGCACCTCTCCGCCGTCGGCGGGTGTCAGGGACTTCTCGATCGCCAGCACCGCGAGCATGGCGGTGAAGCCCGCCGTGCCGATCGCCGCCGCCCGGCGCAGGCTGAGGCCGTCGGGCAAGGGCACGAGCCACTCGCTCTTCACCCGCGCGCGCTCGGAGAGTCCGCCGGGGTGGTTCTCGCCCAGCCCGAAGCCGGTGACGATGACGCGGTCGCCGACGGAGACGGTCGCTGAGCCTGCCGACGCGGACCCTTCGACAGGCTCGGGGACCGAGGACACGACTCCGACCAGGTCGATGCCGGCGATCAGGCTCTCGGCCTTGATGACGCCGGGGCGCCCGGTGAGCGCCATGCCGTCCTTGTAGTTGATGCTCGAGAACTCCACGTCGATCTCGACGTCGCCCTCGCCGAGCGCGGAGTCGGTGACACCGCTCTCGAGGGTGGCGGTAGCCGGGGCATCCGAGGGGCGGGTGACGACGATGGCACGGAACATACGGCCAGCCTAGAACCGTGCCGGCGGGAGCGCGTCAGCCGAAGAGGATGCGCGCCTCGTCGTAGCGCTGCTGCGGAACCGTCTTGAGCTTGCCGAGCGCGTCGGCGAACGGCACGGTGATGATGTCGGTTCCGCGCAGGCCGACCATGTGACCCCAGCGGCCGGCGATCGCGGCGTCGAGCGCCGCCATGCCGAGCCGCGTCGCGAGCACGCGGTCGTAGGCACTGGGCGTTCCGCCGCGCTGGATGTGGCCGAGGGTCGTGGCGCGGGTCTCGATGCCCGTGCGCTCCTCGATGATGGGGGCGAGCAGCTCGCCGATGCCGCCGAGCCGGGGGCGGCCGAAGGCATCCAGTCCGCGCTCGCTGTGGGCGTCGTCCATGGTGTCGAGCGAGAAGCCCTCCGCGACCACGACCAGGGGCGCGCGGCCGCGGTCGTGGGCCGAGGTGACCCACTCGATGATCTGGTCGACGCTCGTCTTCTGTTCGGGGATGAGGATCGCGTGGGCGCCGGCGGCCATGCCCGAGTGCAGCGCGATCCAGCCGACGTGGCGGCCCATCACCTCGGCGA
Source organism: Conyzicola nivalis (assembly GCF_014639655.1). Lineage (NCBI taxonomy): Bacteria > Bacillati > Actinomycetota > Actinomycetes > Micrococcales > Microbacteriaceae > Conyzicola > Conyzicola nivalis. The sequence goes on along the minus strand of NZ_BMGB01000001.1, from coordinate 2,364,086 downwards.
TCATGCAGCGGCCGTGGGAGTCGCCCGTGGTGCGGAGGCGGTCCATGGCGTCGGTCGCGATCTGCACGGCGGTGTCGAAGCCGAAGGTGTAGTCCGTGGCATCCAGATCGTTGTCCACCGTCTTCGGCACTCCGACGATGTTGATGCCGGCGTCGGTGAGGCGCTTGGCCGCGGCCAGCGTGCCCTCGCCGCCGATCGCGATAATCGCGTCGATGCCGTTGTCGCGCATGACCTCGTTGATGCGCTCGACGCCGCCGTTGCCGTCGAACGGATTGGTGCGCGAGGTGCCGAGGATCGTGCCGCCCTGCTTGTGGATGCCTTTGATCTCGTGACGGCCGAGGGGGATGATGTCGGCCTCGACGACGCCCTTCCAGCCGCCGATGAATCCGACGAACTCCTCGCACTTCCCAGTGGCGATCCCGGTGTAGACGATTCCACGGATAACAGCGTTCAGGCCGGGCGCGTCGCCGCCGCTGGTGAGGATGCCGATTTTCATGACTCCATCATGGCGTACGCGTGCCGGGTAACCCGTGCGGGGGTGCTCACCGCGATGTGGATAGATCTGCCCATGGCCAAAGCTGAGAGTTTCCCTATAAAGTGGATCGATTCACATTCTTATCAACCGCGCTTCACCCAGAAAACAGGAGTTTCCATGTCTGAAGTCAACAACACGCCCGCCGGCACCGATCCCGGCAAGACCCTCGGAATCGTCGCCCTCGTGCTGGCGATCTTCCTCTCCATCGTCGGCGCGATCGTTGGCTTCGTCGCCCGCTCGAAGTCGAAGAAGGCCGGTTACAACAACGGCTTCGCGCTCGCCGCGATCATCATCGGTCTCGTGCTGTTCGTGATCCAGGTCATCCTCGTCATCCTCGCGATCACCGCGGGCATCGCGGCCGTCGAGCTGCTGCAGGAGTCCTGCGCGGGCGTCGCCTCCGGCACGGTCGTCGAGACCGCCGAGGGCGTGCAGGTCACCTGCCCGTAGTCGTTTCCAGGTAACGCCCCGGCCCAGCTGCCGGGGCGTTACCCCGTTAAGCGAAGAGTGGCGCGTGCTCGGTGCACACGGTCTCGGCGGCGTGCACCTCGCAGACGACGAGCTGCTCGCGGCAGGAGAGCTCGCGGCAGTTGCGCATGTTCTTGGTGTCGGCCCCGCAGCAGTAGCAGTGCCCGATCACGGTGGCGTCGTCGGTGAAGTCGATCGACATGCGGTTGTCGAAGACATAAAGCGAACCCTGCCAGAGCCCCGAGTCGCCGAACTCCTCGCCGTACTTCACGATGCCGCCCTCGAGCTGGTACACCTCGCCGAAGCCGCGGCTCACCATCAGCGACGACAGCACCTCGCACCGGATGCCGCCGGTGCAGTAGGTGACGATCGGCTGGTCCTTGAGATGGTCGTACTTTCCGCTGTCCAGCTCGGCCACGAACTCGCGCGTGTTCGCCACGTTCGGAACCACGGCATCCGCAAACCGGCCGATCTCCGCCTCGAAGGCGTTGCGTCCGTCGAAGAAGGTGACATCTTTGCGTTCGACCAGTTCGTGCAGTTCGTGCGGCGTCAGGCGCGTACCGCCGCCGACGACGCCGTTCTCGTCGACCTTCAGCTCGCCGGGGGCGCCGAAGCTCACGATCTCGTCGCGCACCCGCACGCTGAGGCGGGGGAAGTCGTCGCCGGTGCCCTCGCTCCACTTGAAGTCGATGTTCTTGAACGGGGCGTACTCGCGGGTCTTGCGCACGTAGCGCTTGACGTCTTTCAGTTCGCCGCCGAGGGTGCCGTTGATGCCGTCGGCCGAGATCAGGATGCGCCCGGTCAGTCCCAGCGACTCGCACAGGTCGCGTTGCCACAGCCGAACGGCCTCGGGGTCCGCGAGCGGGGTGAACCCGTAGAAGAGGATGATTTTCGGTACTGCCACCGTTCGAGGGTAGTCGCACCCGGGCGTTAACACTGTGGAGTTACCATCGGCCGGTGTCTACTCGTACCTCGGCAGCGGTCAGCCTCGATATCCCGGTCGCCCAGGGCGTCGCGCGCGGCGTGCGGACCCGGGGCCTCGAGGCGTGGCGCGGGCTGCCCTTCGCGGCACCTCCCGTCGACTCCCGGCGCTGGCGGGCGCCGGCACCGGCCGAGCCGTGGACCGGGGTGCGCGACGCGAGCGCCTTCGGTGCCGTGGCCTGGCAGTCGCGCTCGGGCAACTTCGTCGGAGCGGCCAAGGGGCAGGTGATGAGCGAGGACTGCCTCACCCTCAATGTGTTGCGACCGGCGGGCGGCGGGGAGAACCTGCCGGTGATGGTCTTTGTACACGGCGGCGCCTACGCGGTCGGCTCCTCGGCCGAGCACCCGCACAACGGCGAGACTCTCGTGCGCGAGGGCGGCATCGTCTACGTGAGCTTCAACTACCGCCTCAGTGCGCTCGGCTACATCGACTTCTCGCGCTACTCGACGCCGGGCAGGCCGATCGAGTCGAACCTCGGCCTTCGCGACCAGGTGGCCGCTCTCGAGTGGGTGCGCGACAACATCTCGGCGTTCGGCGGCGACCCCCGCAACGTGACCCTGTTCGGCGAGTCGGCGGGTGGCAACGCCGTGACGACGTTGATGGCGACGCCCGCCGCGCACGGGCTGTTCGCCAAGGCGATCGCCCAGAGCGCGCCGACGAACGCGCTCTACGAACCTGACGTCTCGACGCGCTGGGCCGACGAGTACCTGGAATTTCTCACCGAACGCCTCGAGCCCTCAGGCGTGGAGTCGACGACGCTCGAAGACGCGGCGCTGATGCTCACGATCGCCGACCCGGCCGACCTGGTCGAGGCCGCCGTGCAGCTCACGCTGCTCACGCCCGACCGCGACCCGGGCACGATCGCGTTGAGCCCGGTCATCGACGGCGACTTCCTGCCGGTCCGTCCGCTCGACGCGTTCAAGAGCGGCACGGCGATGCGGGTCCCGCTGATCATCGGCACCAACGACCGCGAAGGCTCGCTGTTTACGGGTCGTCTCGACATCCTCGCCACGACGCCCCCTCGCATCCGTTCGATCTTTTCGAAGACGAAGAAGAAGGCGCGCAAGGCGATCAAGGCCGAATACCCGGGACTGCCCGAGAAGCGCCCGGCCGCGGACTTCGCCGGCGACTTCGCGTTCTGGTATCCGACGGTGAAGGTGGCCGAGCGGCACTCGCGGTTCGCGCCGGTGTACTTCTACCGCTTCGACATCGCGCCGCGGCTGGTGCGCGCGCTCGGATTCGACGCGACCCACGGAATAGAGCTGTTCGCCCTTTTCGACCGAATGGATGGCCCGTTCGGGCGCGCGATGGGGGCGCTGGGCGGCCGTCGCGCCTTCAAGAGAACGGGAGCGCGCATGCGCGCGCACTGGGTCGAGTTCGCGCGGTCGGGGCGGGCGGGCGCCGACTGGCCGCCCTACGACGAGACGTCGCGCGAGACGCTCATCTTCGACGAGCGCGACCGGGTGGAGTCGGACCCGCGCTCGAGCAGGCGCGAGGCCTGGCAGGCCTTCGTGCCGCACGTCTGACCGCGCGGCACGAAGGGCGCCGGATCAGCCGGCCGGGGTCTCCTGGGCGTCGAGCAGCTCCTGAACCTGCGCGTCGGTAAGGACCACCCACGGCGAGCTGTCGGGGTCGGTGGACGCTGCCGCGGGGGCCTCGCCCTCGTTGAACCACTTCGCTTCGAAGGCGTACTGTCCCACGATCACGCGGTCGCCCTCCCGGTAGGTGGTCGCTCCGTCCCACGCGGGATACGCGTCGGCGGGGACCGTCGGGATCGGGACGGGCGTCTCGCCGGGCAGCACGGGACCGACCAGCTCCCACGGGGTCTCGAAGGTCTCGAGCACGGGGTTGTCGGGCAGGTCGCCACGCGTCCACCACTTGGCCGAGTAGACGTTCTGGTGCCAGACGACCTTCGTGCCGAGCAGGTAGGTCGAGTCGGGCGACCAGATCTGGTACGGGCTGGTGGCCGGGTCGTCTTCCACGACCGGGGCGAGGGGCTCGTTGGTGGTGACGACCGCGGCGGAGACCACGGGGTCGCCGTCGATGCCCTTGCCGAGCAGGTCGGCGAAGGACGCGTCGCCCTGCGGCACGCCGCTGCACGAGTCGGAGACGCGACGGGTGTCGCCGTAGTTCGGGCTGCAGGTCACGTCGCGGTTGAGGGACCACATCGACATGCGGCCGAGGTTGTGGCCGACCACGAACTTGTTGAATGCCTTCGCGTCTGCGAGGGAGAAGATCTCCTCTTCGACGTCGTTCTGGCCGATCATCGGCGTCGCGCCGATCTTGCTCCAGAGCGTGTCGCTGGTGAGGTCGATCTCGGCGCGCGAGTAGAGGATGCCGAGCTGGCGGTGGGTCTGCTCGAGCGCGGCGGTCGAGGCGTCGAGCATGCTCTGGCCCTCGACTCGGCTGTCGCCGTAGTCCATCGTCATCACGTTGACGCCCGCGAGGTCCACTCCGGCGTCGAGGAAGGCCGACACGGCATCGGTGCCTGCCTCGGTGAGGCCGGTGGGAGCCACGGGAAGGGTGAGCCAGACGGCCAGGTTCTTGCCGTCGGCCTTCTGCGACTTCTGCAGGCTCGCGATGGCCTCGGCGCGACGGGCGCTCGAATCGGTGTCGGCGAGGTTGCCGGCCTCGATGTCGAGGTCGATCGTCGTGAGCGAGTAGCGGTCGATCACGCTCTGGTAGGCGTCGACGAGCTTGTTCTCATCGCTGCACGCCGTGGCGAGTTCGTCGTTGAGCAAGCCGCCGAAGGACACGATCGGCTCGCCGCCCTGCTGCTGCAGGCGGGCGATGCGCCGGTCGAGGTCGAGCGAGTTCGCGGCCTCGTCCATCGTGTAGGCGTTGCCCCACGACGGGGTGCAGTCCTCGCCCGACTTCGCGACGATGAACGAGAGCACCACGTTCTTCGCGGCGTCGCTCTTCGGCGTCTCGAACGCGAAGGTGGGGGTGGCGGTCACGTCGACGTAGCCGGCGAACCAGGGGTCGATCTCAGGGGTATTCGCGGAGGAATACCAGGAGCGCGCGCCGATCACGCCGGCGGCGACGAGCGCCGCCGTGACGGTGATGGCGATGAGCAGTCGGGTGATGGAGAGACGCCGGGTCTTCGGCGGCTTCTGGGAAGCATTCTCGACGGTGGTCATCGGTCACGCCCCCTTTCTTGAAGTCGATGCGGGGTTGCGCGGTTCGGCACTGGCGATCGTCGTCGAGCCGAGCCCGTCGGTGTCGCCGCGGTAGAGAACCGAGCGCCAGTCGATGGGGGCGTCGCCGTCGGCCGCGTCGTCGGCCGTGGTGGTCTTCGGCTTCACCGGAACGAACAACCAACCGGTCATGGCGATCCAGATGTCGACGATGGAGTTCCAGATGCCGATGTAGGCGATGATCGCGGTGAGGGCGAGGAAGGCGTTCAGGCCGGCGAAGGCCGCGTTGCCCCAGTTGCCCGCCATGACGTCACGCCAGAGGGTGATGACCGAGAAGGCCACGATCACGTAGGGCGCGACGACGTAGAGCAGCGGAGCCGCGGTGCGGTCCTTGACCTTCGGCGTGCGGGAGAACGGGATCTTCTTGACAGTGATGGCCTGCTCGATCGACTTGAAGACGCCGGCCAGGTTGACGGGCAGCAGGATCAGGTTGAAGCCGTAGATGCGCGCGATGTCGGTGAACCGGTAGCCGAATCGGCGAAGGTCGAAGCCCATGCAGAGGAAGTACGGCACCGCCGCGAGCACCACGACGGGGCTGAGCAGCCGGCTGTCGTACGGGTACGCGAGGAGGAAGATCAGGCCGAAGCTCGCCCAGGCGATCGACGTCATGTAGTTGGTGCGCAGGGCGATCTCGGTGAAGGTCACGCGCTCGCCGCGCGCCCGGCGCTCGCGCACCTGGCGCACGAACTTGGGCATGATCAGCAGTCCGCCGTTGGCCCAGCGCCGACGCTGCACGACGAGCGAGCCGAAGTCGGGCGGTGTGGCCGAGTAGCTCAGGCGCTCGGGGTAGTTCACGATCGTCCAACCGTGGGTGCCGAGGTCGACGCTCGACTCGGTGTCCTCGATGACCGTGCGGTCCTGCACGTAGCGCTTGATGTCGAAGCCGCCGATGTTCTCGATCTCGACGATGTCGACGAGCGACTCGCGACGGATGACCGCGTTGGCGCCCACCCAGAAGGCGGCGTTGTAGTACGACATGCCCTGGTGCAGGAGGTGCTGGATGTCGGTGGTCGCCCCGGCGAGACGCTCGATGCGGGTGCCCGCACCGCGGAACGAGGAGTACGGCGTCTGCGTCACCGCGACGCGGGCGTTCTCGGGCTGCTCGAGGAAGTAGACGAGGCGCAGGCAGTAGTCGCGCAGCAGTACGGAGTCGGCGTCGAGCGTGAGCAGGTAGTCGGAGTCGGGCACGATGAAATCGCCCGTGACCGACGGACGCAGCACGAGGCCGTTGGGGGTCAGCTCCTCCTCGTAGCTGTCGCCCATGAGGCCGATGTACGAGTTGAGGTTCATGGCCTTGTTCGCCTCGTGCGAGAGCGAGGCGTACTTCTTGCGCTCGAACGTGGTGATCTCGGCGTTGAAGGTCCAGTCGAGGCGGCGGTACAGCTCGGCCATCCGCTCGATGGCGGGCGTTTCGCCCTGGTCGGCCGCGGCGGTGAGCGCGGTTCCGACGAGCGCCAGCTCCTCACTCAGTCCGCGCAGCACCTGGTCGGCGAAGAACTCGTCGACGTGGTCTTCGATACGCTCGCCCTCGGCCATCGTCTCGAGCCAGTCGGCCGCCCAGAAATACTGGTAGGCCAGCTGGCGCACGGCCTCGATCGTAGGCTCGGCGTTGTCCATCGTCTCGAGCTCGAACTGCATGCGCGCGTCGGCGAAGCGCTGACGCGGCTCCGAGAGGGCGTCCATGATGTCGGTCGCGATGCCGCGCGCCTGGTCGAGCTTGGCCGCGACGGTCTTGTCGGTGGGGAAGGGCGGGTCGTCGATCAGCAGCACGACGCGCATCTCGGGGTACTCCTGCAGCGCGGCAGACCACAGGGTCGAGCGGATGACGACGAGCTCTTCGCTGTACGACGGCACGAGAACCGTGATCGACGAGTGGTTCTGCGCGAAGTGCCGGTCGAGTTCGGCGCGGGGAACGCGCACGTGGTCGCGGAACCGGATGAGCGCTCCCTGGCGCGCGACGAGATACATCAGCGCCGAGAACGTGAGGAATGTCACCACGATGACGTACGACACCGCCTCGGTCGTGAAGCGGAAGTTCTGCGTTCCGTTGTCGATGAACTGGCGCAGGATCGTATAGACGACGTAGATCGCCCAGAACACGACGGTCGCCACAATGGCGAGTCGGCTCATCGCGATCTGACGGTCGCTAGGGCGAACGTGGATAGTGGGCAGCGGTTCGGTACTGCGTTCGGCGCCCCACTGTCTCTTGCGAGCGGGCGCGGTTGTAGGGTTTGCAGACATAGGGGGATTCCTCGGTGAGACCAGCACGTTTCGGGTTCGCGCTTCGGGAGGTCTCGACAGCGATCCTAAACCCGATAACGTGACATTTCGTAAATAGACCGAACGTTCCCCCCTCCCAGTTCGGGGGGTGCTACGATCGCGACGATGAGCGGCCCCGATCGACGTAGGCTCGATCTGATGGACGCTGTACCCTTCTTCTCCACGACCTACACGCCGCGTATCCGAGTGGCAGTGCAGGCAACCCTTCGTCCGCTGCGTCGCGGGCACGCCGATCCGACCATGCGGGTGGATGTCACGGGGGTCTGGAGAACGATGCTGACGCCCCACGGCGCCGCCACGCTGCACCTCGCCGAGCGGCAGGGCTCGGTGGAGGCCCGGGCGTGGGGAGACGGCGCGGAGTGGGCGATCGCGGGCGTTCCCGAGCTGCTCGGCGCGGGCGACGACTGGGCAGGGCTCGACGTCTCGGGCAATGCGTTCCTCGCCGATTCGCTGCGCCGCAACCCGGGCCTGCGGCTGCTGCGCACGCGTCAGGTGTTCGAGATGCTGCTCGTCGCGATCCTCGAGCAGAAGGTGACGGGCATCGAGGCCCGGCGTGCCTGGCGCACGCTGCTCTGGAAGTTCGGCGACGTGCCGCCGGGGCCGGCGCCCGAGGGTATGCGCGTGTTCCCGAGCGCCGAGCGCTGGCGCCGCGTGCCCTCGTGGGAGTGGCACACGGCTGGAGTGGGGCCCCAGCGGTCCGCGACCGTGATGCGCGCAGCATCCGTCGCCGCGTCTTTGGAGCGCACCCTCGCCGACGGGCGCGGCGGTCCGACCGTCTCGACGAAGCTGCGTTCGATTCCCGGCATCGGAGTGTGGACGGCGGCCGAGACCACCCAGCGCGCCCACGGCGACCCCGACTCACCGAGCGTCGGCGACTACCACCTGCCGGCCGTCGTCGGCTGGGCGCTGATCGGAAAGCCGGTCGACGACGACGGCATGCTCGAACTGCTTGAGCCGTTCGCCGGACACCGGCAGCGGGTGATGCGGCTGATCGAGGCGAGCGGGTTCCGCAAGCCGACGTTCGGCCCGCGCATGACGATCCAGGACCACCGCAGGCACTAGCCGCCGGTACACCGCTACGGGCGCGCGAACACGCGGTCGGGGTCGTACGCGGCGCGCACCGCAGCGAGGCGCTCTGTGGCGGCGGGCGACCAGTTCGGGGTGCCCGCGCCGCCGTGGCCCGAGAAGTTGACGTTGGATTCGGCGTTGATCCACGGGCGCAGCGCCTCGAAGATCCGGTTCGCCGCCTCGGGCACGATGTTCTGGAACAGGCTGGGCTCGGGCGCCGCGATGAGCGTGAACGTGTACCGGCCGGAACGGCCTCCGACGGCGGAACCCTCCGGCACGTCGACGGCGGTCGCTGCACCCAGGTGGCGCAACTCGGCGGCGACGAACGGGATGCGCGCGGCCGGGCCCGCGGCGGCTAAGACGGCGTCCGCGAGGCCGGGGTCGTCGTGCGAGAGCAGCGTGCCGTTGCTCCACGACGGCGAGGGCCCCTCCGGGTCGTTGTGCACGAGCCCGATCTCGTCGATCGGCAGCTCCCCGAGCGAGTCGATGAACACGGGGGCGAGGGCGCGCAGGGGAGCGGCGAGGCGCTTGCCCTGGCCGATCTCGCCGGGGAACGCGAAGCGCACGCTGGCGAAGTTCTTGCCGCGCATCGGCTCGGGAACGGCGTCGATGGGCGGGAAGCGCAGCATAACGACGCTCGTCGTCACGGCGTCGTCGGCGGTGTGGGTGTAGTCGAGCCAGCCGCGCAGCACCTTCTCGATGTGCTGGTTCTCGAACAGCAGCGAGCCGGCGTAGAGCGACGGCAGTTCGACGAGCTCGAGGCGCACCTCGGTCACGATGCCGAACCCCGTCTTGCCGCCGCGCAGGGCCCAGAACAGGTCGGGATTGCTCGTGGCGCTCGCCTCGACGACGTCGCCCGTACCGGTGACGACGGTGAAGCCCCGCACCAGGTCGGACGAGACGCCGTGGCTGCGCGCGAGTGGCCCAAACCCGCCTCCGGTGAGGTAGCCGACGACGCCGACCGCCGGCGAGGCACCCCCGACCGGGGCGAGCCCGAGCGGTGCGCCGGCCGCGATCACTCGGCTCCAACGGGCGCCCCCGCCGATCGTGGCGATGCGGGTGGCCGGGTCGACCTTCACCGAGTTCAGGCGCCTGGTGGTGATGAGCACACCGTCGGTGATCCGTTCGTGGGCACCGTGGCCGGTCGACTGCACACGCACGGGCAACGCGAGCTCGCGCGCGAAACGCACCGCGTCGACGACGTCGCTCGTGGAGGCGGCGCCCACCGCGACATCCGGGGTCTGTTCGATCGCCAGGTTGAATCCGGCGACTTCGGCGGCGAAGCCCTCGTCGGTGGCGCTGAGCACAACGCCGGCGATGCGTGAACGAAGCTCGGCCGTGTCGATCATTTGCCGACCATACCGAAAAGGGGGCCGCTCGAGAAAGGGCTCAGGCCTTCAGGGCCTGCAGCCGCTCTGCCTCGTCGAGCGTGCTCGCGAGGTATTCGCCGAGGTAGCGGGTGAGTAGGCGCGAGGTCTCGTCGATGAAGAATTCGTCGCCCTGGCTGTTGGACACGAAGGCGCGGGCGACGAGGCTGTCGGCGATCTCGACCATGACCTCGACGTGCTCGAGCAGGTCGACCCGGGGGAAGACGTCGTAGCGCTCGACGAAGTGGTTCGCCATGTGGCGCGCCACGACCGTGCGGTTGGTCTCTGTCTCGTCGATGAGGTGGCGGTCGATGGCGTCTCCCAGCCGCAGCCAGCGGAAACCCGGCTCGGTGCGGAACATGTCGCAGTACACGCCGACGAGGCCGTGCATGGCGGCCTCCCACTCGAGGCTGGTGTCGGAGGTGAGTTCGGTCGCGCGCTCGAGCAGGCGACGCAGGTTGCGGGTCGCGAGGGCGGTGGCGATGGCCTGGAGGCCGTCGAAATAGCGGTAGATGCCGGGGCCGGACATGCCGACCCGCTTGGCGATGAGCGAGGTCGTGAGGTTGCCGTAGCCCACCTCGTCGATCAGTGCGGCCGTGGTGTCAAGGATCAGTTCGAAGCGTTGTTCGCTACGGTCCTGACGTGGAATCCGGCGCACACTCGCACCCGCGATTTCGGTGCTCATTTGATTCTCCCTGTGTGTTTCTTTCGCGGTCAGCCTACCGTTTCGCTGGGATACGGAGGCCAGCCGGGCCGGTGCTAGAGGAAAGCGACCGACTGATTGAGAATGGCTCGGCAGGCGAGGATAGTGGGACGATCCTTGCTCGCATCGCGCGCCGACGTGAACACCGTACGCGTCGGATGCCCGTCGAGCCGGACCAGGTGCACGCTGGGGGTGCGGCCCGACCAGACCAGGTCGGGGAGGATCGCCACGGCGTTTCCCGACTCGACGAACCGGATGTGCGCCTGCAGGTCGGCCGTCTCGAACCGCACGTCGGGCTCGAAGCCGGCGCGGCGACAGGCCTGCTCCGCCCAGTGGCGACTGGCGGTCCCGCGCGGTTCCATCACCCAGGGCAGGTGGGCTGCGTCTTCGAGAGACCGGATGCCACGTGCCGACGGCACCCCGAGTCGCAGTTCGTCGACGCACAGTTCGACGCGGTCGAGGTCGGGTTGGTGCGGCGCGGCGTGACCGGGGTACTGCTCGGCGATCACGAGGTCGAACTCGCGCGCCCACACCTCGAACAGCGCGTTCTCGGGTTCGCGCTGGGTCACCTCGACGCGCAGCTCGGGGTACTCGTCGGCGAGCAGCGTGAGCGCCTGCGGGATGATGCCGAGCGCGGCCGACTGGAACACGGCGAGCCGCACCGTGCCGCGCACCTCGGTGAGGCTCGAGACGAGTTCGCTCTCCATCAGCTCGACCCGCTCGAGCAGCTGTGTCGTGTGTGCGACGAGCACTTCGGCCTGCGGCGTGAGCTGCACGCGTCGCCCCGACTTGGTGAGCAGCGGCACGCCCGCCTCCACCTCGAGCAGGGCGAGCTGTTGCGACACCGACGAGGGACTGTAGGAGAAGGTTTCGGCGACGGCCGTGATGGTTCCGCGGATCTTGAGTTCTCGCAACAGGCGCAGCCTCTTCAGATCGAGCACGGGCATCCGTTCTTTCGGTGGAGCTAAACAATATCGTGCATAAACCATCGCTTTTGCTTTATTGAATCGCGAGGGACACTGACCTAATCCAGCAACCGCCCCAGATGGAGGCCTATTCTCGTGAGCATGTCGACCCAGCGCACAGAACCCGAAGACACCGCGCCAGACGCCCCGATCGACGGGCTCGTCACGGAGACGGTCGCCACGGTGCGCCGGTGGCTCACCGAGAGCGCCGACGTCGCGACCGACGCGAGTGCCGCCCGTCTCGCCGGTGTACTCAAAGACCCGCTGGGCCTGGAGTTCACGATCGGGTTCGTCGACAAGGTCGTGCGGCCCGAAGACCTGCACGTCGCGGCGCGCAGCCTCGAGCAGCTGAGCCACCGCGTCCCGAAGTTCCTGCCCTGGTACCTGAGGGCCGCGATCGGCGTCGGCGGGGCGGTCGCCCCGGCGCTGCCCTGGGTCGTTGTGCCGATCGCCCGCCGCGTGCTGCGCAACATGGTCGGCCACCTGGTGATCGACGCGACGCCGACGAGCCTCGACAAGACGCTCTCGCACCTGCGCGAGAACGGCGTGCGCCTCAACATCAACCTGCTCGGCGAGGCCGTGCTGGGCGACGACGAGGCCGACCGCCGCCTCGCGGGCACGCTCGAGCTGCTGCGCCGCGACGACGTCGACTACGTCTCGATCAAGGTGTCGTCGGTGTCGGCCCAGCTGTCGATGTGGGCGTTCGACGAGACCGTCGCGCGCGTCGTCGAGCGGCTCACGCCGCTCTACGAGCTCGCCGCCGGGTCGCCCACCCCCAAGTTCATCAACCTCGACATGGAGGAGTTCCACGACCTCGACCTCACGGTCGCCGTGTTCGAGGCGCTGCTCTCGCAGCCGCAGCTGCACGAACTCGAGGCCGGCATCGTGTTGCAGGCCTACCTTCCCGACGCGCTGTCCGCGCTGCAGGGGCTCACCGCGTGGGCCACCGAACGCCGCGCCGCGGGCGGTGCGGGCATCAAGGTGCGCGTCGTGAAGGGCGCGAATCTCGCCATGGAGTACGTCGACGCCACGATGCACGGCTGGCCGCTCGCCACCTGGTCGAGCAAGGTCGAGACCGACACCAACTACAAGCGCGTGCTCGACTGGGCGTTCACCCCCGAGCGCACCGACGCCGTGCGCATCGGCGTCGCCGGCCACAACCTGTTCGACGTCGCCTTCGCCTGGCTGCTCGCGAAACAGCGCGGGGTCGAGAACCGCATCGAGTTCGAGATGCTCCTCGGCATGGCCACCGGGCAGGCGGAGGCCGTGAAGAAGGACGTCGGCGGCCTCCTGCTCTACACGCCCGTCGTGCGGCCGAGCGAGTTCGACTCCGCGATCAGCTACCTGATCCGCCGGCTCGAAGAGAACGCGAGCACCGAGAACTTCATGAGCGGGCTGTTCGAGCTCGCGGGCAACGAGCAGGTGTTCGCCCGCGAGGAGGGCCGGTTCGTCGCGTCGATGGAGGCCTTCGACCGCGAGATCCCGGGCTCGCACCGCGTGCAGGACCGCACGGCCCCCGAGGCCCCGCCGACCGTCGCGGTCGACGAGTTCCACAACGAGGCAGACACCGACAACTCCATCGCGGCCAACCGCGCGTGGGGACGGCGCATCCTCGAACGCAGCGCGTACTCGCGACTCGGCATCGACACGATCGAGGCCGCGCGCATCGACGACCTCGACACGCTGCTCACCACGGTGGGCGCGACCGTGCACGCCGCCGACGGGTGGCAGACGCTCCCCGTCGAGACCCGGGCCCGCATCCTGCACGACGCCGGCGACGTGCTCGGCGCCTTCCGCGGCCGACTCATCGAGGTCATGGCCAGCGAGACCGGCAAGACCATCGCCGAGGCAGACGTCGAGGTGAGCGAGGCGATCGACTTCGCCCACTACTACGCGGCGCGCTCGCTCGAACTTCACGAGGTCGCGGATGCCACGTTCACGCCGTCACGGCTGATCGTGGTCACCCCGCCCTGGAACTTCCCCGTCGCGATCCCCGCGGGCTCCGTGCTCGCCGCGCTCGCCTCGGGCAGCGCCGTCATCATCAAGCCGGCACCGCAGGCCAAGCGCGCGGCCGCCGTCATGGTCGAAGCGCTGTGGGAGGCCGGCGTGCCGCGAAACGTGCTCGTGCTGGTCGACATCGAAGAGGGCGACCTCGGGCGGGAGCTCGTGGCACACCCCGCCGTCGACCGCGTCATCCTCACCGGCGGCTACGAGACCGCGCAGCTGTTCCGATCGTGGCGACCCGACCTGCCCCTGCTGGCCGAGACGAGCGGCAAGAACGCCATCATCGTGACACCGAGCGGCGACCTCGACCTCGCCGCGGCCGACATCGTGCGCAGCGCCTTCGGGCACGCCGGACAGAAGTGCTCGGCCGCCTCGCTCGTGATCCTGGTCGGTTCGGTCGCGAAGTCCGAGCGGTTCCGCCGCCAGCTGGTCGACTCGGTGCGCACGCTGCGCGTCGGCGTCCCGCAGAACCCGCTCAGCCAGATGGGCCCGATCATCGAACCGGCGCAGGGCAAGCTGCTGCGCGCGCTCACGACCCTCGAGCCCGGACAGTCGTGGCTCGTGAAGCCGGTCGAACTGTCGGACCCCTCGGTCGCCGACGGCCGCCTCTGGTCGCCCGGTGTGCGCGAGGGTGTGGCCGCGGGCAGCGAGTTCCACCTCACCGAGTACTTCGGCCCGGTGCTCGGCATCATGACCGCCGACACGCTCGAAGACGCCATCGAGATGCAGAACGCCAGCGCCTACGGCCTCACCGCCGGCATCCACTCGCTCGACCCGAACGAGGTCGCCAAGTGGCTCGCCTACGTCGAGGCCGGCAACGTCTACGTCAACCGCGGCATCACCGGCGCGGTCGTGCAGCGCCAGCCCTTCGGCGGCTGGAAGCGCTCGTCGGTCGGCGCCGGAACCAAGGCGGGCGGCCCGAACTACCTCATGACGCTCGGCAGCTGGTCGGCGGTCACCGCCGAGCCCGACGAGGACCTGCGTCTCGACGGTCTCAGCACCGGCGTGGCGAGCTTCATCAAGCTGGCGCAGACCGGACTGGAGTTCCTCGAGTTCGATGGCGTGCGCCGCAGCGCGTTCAGCGACGAGCAGGCCTGGCAGCAGGAGTTCGGCGTCAGCCGCGACGCCTCGGGTCTCGGGGTCGAACGCAACGTCTTCCGCTACCTGCCGGTGCCGGTCACGCTTCGCCTCGCGGAGGGCGAGCCGCTCGGCAAGCTCGTGCGCCTGCTCGCCGCCGCGACGCGTGCCAAGGCTCCGGTGTTCGTGAGCTCGGCCGTCCCGCTGCCGGCGACACTCATCGAGGGGGTCGCGCGTGGAACCTCGCCGCTGGCCCTGCGCGACGTGAAGATCGAATCGGATGCGGCGTGGCTGGCCCGCGCGGCGGCGGGTGCCGTCACGACGGCCCGCGTACGTCTCGTCGGTGGGGACGCATCGGCTCTCGCCGCTGCGGTGGGCGGCACGCCCGACCTCGCGATCTACGCGGGCGAGGTCACGGCCGCCGGACGCGTCGAACTGCTGCCCTTCCTGCGCGAGCAGGCCGTGAGCATCACCGCACACCGCTTCGGCAACCCCGACGCCGGCATGATCGGGCTGCGCGTCTAGGCGCTACGCCTTCAGCGCCGCGGTGACCCAGGCGAGCGCGTCGTCATGCGACACCCCGAGCTGCGCGACCCGGTCGGCGTACGCGCGGGCTGCGACCTGCGCCTGCTGCTCGGCCGCGTCGCCCTGTGCGCTCACGAACGAGCCGTTGCGGCCCCGGGTCTCGATGAAGCCGTCGCGTTCGAGCTCGCGGTAACAGCGCGCCACGGTGTTCGGCGCCAGACCCAGGTCGTCGGCCAGACGGCGCACGGTGGGCAGCTTCGCGCCGGCGGCGAGCTCGCCGCTGCGCACCTGATCCATGAACTGCAGACGCAGCTGCTCGAACGGCGGTGTCGCCGACTTCGGGTCGATCGTGAGCATCAGGCGGCATCCGTCGCGACGTCGGCGGTGTCGCTCCAGCGCAGATTCGGCCACAGCCGGTCGAGGAAGTAGCGGCGCGGGCGAGTGACCGCCGACACCACAACGGTGATGATGAAACCGGCGATCACGAGGGCGGAGCCGAGGTACGCGGTGGCGGCGGCAGCCCCGATGCTTCTGTCCGCCAGCGCAAACACCCCGAATACCGTTCCGTAGACCGACAGGGCGAGGGGAGCCGTCACGAGGTCACGGATCACGGAAGCGCGTATCGCGTCATCCCAGACCAGCTCGGCCGTCGATCCGGCAGGTTGCGACGCTTCCACGATTCGCCGGCTCGCCATCTCGAACAGCGCGAGCGTGAGGATCGCGGCCGCCGCGAAAAGCGTGACGGGCAGCAGGAGGTCATCAGCCGAAGGCCCAGCGAGGCCAACCGCAATGGCAAGTGCGACGACGATCGCCACACACACCCGCGCTCCGATGCGCTCGATCGGAGCTATGTAGTCGGCGACGGACGCGGCTTCCGACCTCGCGACGCGCGGTACGTCGGAGGGGACCTCCTTTTTTCCGGTCAGCGCGGCTATCGCCGTGCCCACGCCGACGCCGACGAAGACGGCCCCGACGATGAAAAATATGGTGAGGCTCGGCTCGAGCCCGTCGACGATGCCGGTGGCGAACCCGAGAACCGCCAATCCGCCCAGGGCCGCGGCCCCGATGATCCCGCCCCGTTCACGCGAGATGAGCCGCGAACTCACCGCGCGCTCCAACCGGGTCGGCAGATCGACGCGGAGATAGGCCGACTGCTGGTACGCGCGCCAGCGCCCATACCAAGGAACAAAGGTCGCCGCCAGGCCGACGACGGCGATGATGCCGACACAAGCACTGACGACCAGGGTCGCATTGTCCACGGGGTCCTCCTCGACTCGATTGTGCGTCGTTTTGTACCATCGTAGCAATACAAAGTGACCTGTCAAGGGTGGTGCGTGCGACCGGCCATCTGCGAGGCTGGACGCATGGCTTCTCTCGCCCCGCGCATCCAATTGAACGACGGCCACTCCATTCCCCAGATCGGGCTCGGAACCTGGCCCCTCGACGACGACGCCGTCGCCGAGGTGATCGTCGAGGCGGTGCATCTCGGGTACCGGCACGTCGACACGGCCGCGAAGTACGGCAACGAGCGGGGCGTCGGGGTCGGGGTCGCGTCGAGCGGTGTCGCCCGCGACGAGATCTTCGTCACCACCAAGCTCGACGGCCAGTTCCAGGGCGAGGACCGAGCCATCGCCGGCCTCGACGCATCACTCGACCGCCTGGGCCTCGACTACGTCGACCTGCTGCTCATCCACTGGCCGCTGCCCGCGCGCAACGAGTACGTGTCGACGTTCCGCACCTTCGAGAAGCTGCTGAACGAGGGCAAGACGCGGTCGATCGGTGTCTCCAACTTCAAGCCCGCGCACCTCGAGCGGCTCATCGAGCAGACGGGTATCACCCCGGCCGTGAACCAGATCGAGCTCAACCCGCTCGTCGTGCGTGCCGAACAGCGGGCCGCCGACGAGCACTTCGGCATCGTCACCGAGTCGTGGAGCCCGCTCGGCCCCGGCACCGGCCTGCTCACCGACGCCCGCATCCTCGAGGTCGCCGGCGCGCACGGTCGCACCCCGGCCCAGGTGATCCTGCGCTGGCACGTGCAGCAGGGACTGGTCGCCATCCCGAAGAGCAAGACCCCGGAGCGCCTCGCCGAGAACCTCGAGGTCTTCGATTTCGAGCTCAGCTCCGCGGATCTCGCGCTGATCGCGCAGCTGGCGCAGGGCCCGGATGCCGGGGTCGATTCCGATACGACCGGTCACTGACCGAGGTGGCCGGGTCCGACCACGTGCTCGAGTCGCTCGAGCGGGCGGTTCGACGGCTCGAACAGGCGGGGGTCGCGGACGAGGCGCTCGCCGAGTTCGTGCACCGAAAGCGCATCCTCGGCATGGAGCGCGCGCCGGTGATGGTGCCGACCGGTCGGGTCTGGCCGCTCGGTGTACTGCTGCTCGGGCGGGACGGACGCCTGCACGCCACCGGCAAGATCACGCGTGCCGTGCCGGCCGGGTATCCGGGCTACCAGTCGCCGGGCATCGAGGTGCGGCGGGGATATCGCGCGGCCGCCCACGCGGGCAAATTCGTCGAGGGCGACACCGTCAACTTCGACACGGCCGAGATCGTGCTGGCGCGACTCGACGCGAACACGACGCCGCTGTTCGTCGAGGGCGGTGAGGCGCGGGTGCGCTGGAACCCCACGAACCTCGCGCAGTCGCGCGCCCTCGGCCCGTACCTCGACGACCGGGTGGGGCTGCTCGTCGAGTCCGCCTGACCGACAGCGTGCCGCGTTACCGCGCACTCTCGGGACGACCGCGGTGCGGCGCCCGTGCGCGGTCGTCCCAGGACTGCGCGGAAACCCGCCAGAGCGGCGGCCGGCTCAGTCGTGCGAGCGGCTGATCAGGCGGGATAGCACGATCGCGCTGCGCGTGTGGTCGACGTTGGGTGCGACGCGCACCTTCTCGAGTGCGAGCTCGAGCGACGCGATGTCCCTGGAGCGCATGTGCACGATCGCGTCCGCGGATCCGGTGACCGTGCCGGCGTCGACCACGTCGGGGATGCCCGACAGGATGCGCCGCAACTCGTCCGGCGCCACGGTGCCGCGGCAGAAGAGCTCGACGTAGGCCTCGGTGCTCAGTCCCTCTACAGCGGGGTCGACCTGGATCGTGAAGCCGCGGATGACCCCGTCGGAAACCAGCCGGTCGACGCGGCGTTTCACGGCCGACGCCGACAGGCCGATGATGTCGCCGATGTCGCCGTAGCCGGCGCGGGCGTTGAGCCGCAGGTGGTCGATGATGCCGTAGTCGAGGCTGTCCATCCGCCCAGCCTATGGCGAAAAAATGTGTCACCCGGCGCATACGCGGCGAAAACGTGCGCAAGATAGCGAAAACGTGTCATATGGTGCGTGTGAGACTGGAGCCATGACCCTCATCGAGCCATCCCTGAGCGCCCCGACGCGCGTCGCCAGCAAGCGCACGATCCTCATGTGCCGCCCCGATTTTTTCACCGTCGTCTACCGGATCAACCCGTGGATGGACCCCGCCGTCCCCACCGACACGAGCCTCGCCGTGCGGCAGTGGGAGACGCTCTATCAGACCTATGTCGACCTCGGCTTCGATGTGAAGCTCGTCGACCCGATCGACGGCCTGCCCGACATGGTCTACGCGGCCAACGGCGGCTTCGTGCTCGACGGCATCGCCTATGGCGCGAGCTTCACCCACCCCGAGCGCCAGCCCGAGGGCCCCGCCTACATGAAGTGGTTCGGCGACAACGGCTTCGAGGTGCGCGAGCCCAAGAACATCAACGAGGGCGAGGGCGACTTCCTGCTCGTCGGCGACGTCATCCTCGCCGGCACCGGCTTCCGCAGCGCCTCGAACAGCCACGAAGAGATGGCCGAGATCTTCGGGCGTCCGGTGATCACGCTGAAGCTGATCAACCCGAGTTTCTACCACCTGGACACGGCCATCGCCGTGCTCGATCCCCAGCCTGTGGTCGACACTTCGACAGGCTCAGTGCAAGCCCCCAACATCGCCTACCTGCCGAGCGCGTTCGACGAGGCTAGCCTCGCGATTCTGCGCGAGCGCTACCCCGACGCCATCATCGTGAACGAAGAGGATGCCGCGGTTCTTGGCCTCAACAGTTTCAGCGACGGGCTGAACGTCGTCATCGCGAAGCGCGCGAAAGACTTCGAGCGCCAGCTCAAGGAGCGTGGCTACAACCCGATCGGCGTCGACCTCTCCGAGCTGCTGCTCGGCGGCGGCGGAGTGAAGTGCTGCACGCTGGAGCTTCGGTCGTGAGCGGTGGAGCTATGAGAAGTCGCGCCAGCGATTTCGCGACCCCAGCGCCGACTGAGCCTGCGAAGGAGGTTACTAACGTGAGCAGTGGGTTTCTGACCCAGGAAGACCAGCACGCCGCGCACAACTACCACCCGCTCGAGGTCGTCGTCACGCGCGGCGACGGCGCGTGGGTCACCGACGTGACCGGCCGCCGCTACCTCGACTGCCTGGCGGCGTACTCGGCGGTGAACTTCGGCCACGGGCATCCGGCCCTCGTCAAGGCGGCCAAAGACCAGCTCGACCGCATCACGCTCACCAGTCGCGCGTTCCACAACGACCAGCTCGGCCCGTTCGTGGCGGCGCTCGCGGACCTCGCGGGCAAGGACATGGTGCTTCCGATGAACACGGGCGCCGAGGCCGTGGAGTCGGGCATCAAGATCGCCCGCGCCTGGGGCTACCGGGTGAAGGGCGTCAAGCCGAACGAGGCGAAGATCATCGTCGCCGACGGTAACTTCCACGGGCGCACCACCACGATCATCAGCTTCAGCAATGACGAGCAGGCGCGAGCTGACTTCGGTCCGTTCACGCCCGGTTTCGTGAGCGTGCCCTACGGCGACGCCGCGGCACTTGAAGCCGCGATCGACGAGAACACCGTCGCCGTGCTGATCGAGCCGATCCAGGGCGAGGCCGGCATCGTCGTGCCGCCGGAGTCATACCTGCCCGCCGTGCGCGAGATAACGACCCGACGCAACGTGCTGTTCATCGCCGACGAGATCCAGTCGGGCCTCGGCCGCACCGGTGCCACGTTCCAGTGCGACAACGTGGGTGTCGTGCCCGACCTCTACCTGCTCGGCAAGGCGCTCGGCGGCGGGATCCTGCCGGTGTCGGCGGTCGTCGGCGACAAGGACGTCCTCGGCGTGCTGCGCCCGGGCGAACACGGCTCCACCTTCGGCGGAAACCCGCTCGCCGCGGCCGTCGGCCTCGCGGTCGTCGAGCTGCTCGCGACGGGAGAGATGCAGGAGCGTGCCCGGATGCTCGGGGAGCGCCTGCAGGCCGGCCTGCGGTCGCTCATCGGCCGGGGAGTCGTCGAGGTGCGCGGCGCCGGACTCTGGGCCGGAGTCGACATCGATCCGGCACTGGCCACCGGCCGGGAGGTCTGCGAGGCGTTGATGCAGCGGGGCGTGCTCGTGAAAGACACGCACGGCTCGACGATCCGCTTCGCGCCTCCGATCGTGGCATCCGAAGCCGACCTCGACTTTGCTGTCGCGCAGCTCGACGCGGTGCTGGTGGAACTCGGCGCCTGACTTCAGCCAGATGAGCCGGTTCCGGCGCAATGACCCCGCCGCGGTGGGCTCACGGCGCCGGAACCGGCTCTTTCGGTGGGGCGTCGGGCGCGGGGGTCGGCGCCGTGAACCGCGCCCGCTGGGCGAGCCAGACGAACACCGCGATCGCGATGCCGACGACGATCGTCCACGGGTCGAAGGCCTCGCCCAGCAGTAGCGAAGCCCAGACGAGCGTGAGCAACGGCTGGATCTGCTGCAGCTGGCCGACGCGGGCGATGCCGCCCCTTGCCAGTCCGCCGTACCAGGCGAAGAAGCCCAGGAACTGCGAGATCAGCGTGACGTAGACCATGCCGGCGATGACGCCGGGCGTCCAGTCGAACTGCTGCGTCGCGAGCACCACGATCGCGAGGGGCGCCGAAACGGGCAGCACCAGCACGATCGACCACGACACGGTGCGAGCGCCGCCCATCACCTTCGCCTGCCGCCCGCCCATCGCGTAGCCGAAACCGGCGCTGACGGCCGCCGCGAGCATCCAGAAGTCGCCGACGCTCACGGCGACAGCACCGGTCTCCGCCCACTGGTGCACGAGCAGGTAGCCGACGAGCACCACCACGCCCGCGCCGCTCGCGAGCCAGAACCCGCGCGGCAGGCGCTCGCCGCCGACGAGCGCGGCGAACACCGCGGTGAGTGCGGGCAGCAGACCGAGGGTCACGGCGCTGTGACCCGATCCGCTCGTGACGAGCGCCAGCGACGAGAACAGCGGAAAGCCGATGACGACGCCGAGCGACGACAGCGCGAGGTCGCGCAGGTCGGCCCGGCGGGGCACGCGGGCGCGCACGGCGAGGAGATAGCCGACGGCCAGCAGCCCGGCCGCGGCCGCGCGCAGTATCGTGATCGAGAAGGGGTCGATCCCGTCGACCGCGAGCTTGTTGGCCGGCAGCGAGAAGCTGAAGTCCAGCACGCCGAGAAATCCGAGTCCGGCGCCCGGTATCCAGATGCGCGAAACGGCCGGCGGCGTTACCGCCGGAGGGGCAATAACGTTATCGTGAGCTTTCATGGATGACGATAACAGCACCCGAGCACTATCGCGAGCGCTTCGTGGACTCGTCGCATCCGCGACCCCCGGCGACCGTCTGCCGAGCGTGCGGTCGCTGCAACAGCAGCACGGCGTCTCGCCGCTCACCGTGCAGGCGGTCGTGCGCGAGTTGAGCGCGGAGGGCCTCGTGACCGCCCGGCCGGGGTCGGGCACGTTCGTCGCGCGGGCCGCCCAACCGGCCGAACTGGCCGACACGTCGTGGCAGCAGGCGGCCCTCGGCGGGCACAGTCCGCTCGACGTCTCGAGCACGCTGTCGCTGTTCGCGAAACCGGCGGCGGGCGTCATCCGTCTCGCCGGCGGCTACCTCGACGACGCGTTGGTGCCGTCCGCCGCACTGTCGGCGTCGATGACGCGGGCGGTGCGCCGCCCGGGCAGCTGGGGGCGGGTCCCCGCCGAGGGGCGCGAGAGCCTGCGCCAGTGGTTCGCACGCGAGATCGGCGGGGTCGACGCGTCCAACGTCATGATCACCTCGGGCGGCCAGGCCGCGCTGTCGATCGCCATCCGGTCGCTCACCAGGCCGGGGGAGTCGATAGTGCTCGAGAGCCCCACCTACACGGGCGCGATCTCGATCGCCCGCAGTTATGGTCTGGATGTCGCGCCGGTACCCATGGACGACCGCGGTATGCGCACCGACCTGTTGCCCGCGATTCTCGAGCGCAGCAACGCCCGGGTCATCCTCACCCAGCCGCTGTTCGCGAACCCGACGGGCGTCACGATGGCCGCCGAGCGTCGCGCCGAACTCATGCGTATCGCCGAGCACTACTCGGTGTTCGTGATCGAAGACGACTACGCGCACGACCTGGCGATCGAACGTCCCGCCCCGGCGTCGCTGGCGAGCGCCGACCCGAACGGGCACGTCGTGCACATCCGGTCGCTCACCAAGTCGGCAGCGGCGGGGCTGCGCGTCGCCGCCCTCGTCGCGAAGGGCGCGGCCTATTCGCGGCTGCGTTCGGCCAAGGCGCTGGAAGACTTCTACGTCGCCGGGCCGCTGCAGGATGCGGCGTCCGACTTCGTGAACTCGCCGGCCTGGGCCACCCACAAACGCAAGGTCTCGGCCGAGCTCGGCGTGCGGCGCGACGCGCTGGTCTCGAGTCTCGCCGCGAAGCTACCTGAGCTCGCCGTCGCCGTGCGCCCGCGCGGGGGCATGCACCTGTGGGCGCGATTGCCCGACCAGGTCGACGATGTCGCGCTGGCTGGGCTCGCGCTCGCCGATGGCGTGGCCGTGACCGCGGGGCGCGCGTGGTTCCCGGCCGAGCCGGACGGACCGCACCTGCGGCTGACGTTCGGCGAGACATCCGCGGATCTTATTCCGGAGGGTGTCGAGAGGCTGGCCCGCGCGCTCGACCGGGCGCGTGCGTTTGCGCAGGCGCCACCGAGGGTGTAGCTCTGGGGGCATGAGCCACACTGACAGCGGCGTCGCGCGCGACACCGGCTTCTTCGGGCAACCGCGGGCCCTCGCCACCCTCTTCGGAGTCGAGACGTGGGAGCGGTTCTCGTTCTACGGCATGCAGGGCATCCTGCTCATCTACCTGTACTACTCGGTGGCCGACGGCGGCCTCGGCGTCGACCAGACCGTGGCGGCGGGCATCGTGGGCGCGTACGGCGGCGGGGTCTACCTCGCGACGGTGCTCGGCGCCTGGGTCGCCGACCGCCTGCTGAGCAGCGAGCGGGTGCTGTTCATCAGCGCCACGGTGGTCATGGTCGGGCACATCGCGCTCGCCGTGCTGCCCGGATTCGCGGGCGTGGGGGTCGGCCTCATCTGCATCGCGCTCGGCAGCGGCGGGCTCAAGGCGACGGCGACCTCGATCGTCGGAACGCTCTACTCGGCCGACGACACGCGCCGCGACGCCGGATTCTCGCTCTACTACCTCGGCATCAACCTCGGCGCGTTCTTCGGGCCGCTGCTCACGGGCCTGCTGCAGACCACCGCCGGGTTCCATTTCGGGTTCGGCCTCGCGGCGGTCGGCATGGCGGCCGGGCTCGTGCAGTATGCGTTCGGCCGCAAGAGGCTGCCGGATGTCGCGCGGGAGATCCCCAACCCGCTGCCGCGGCAACGCTACCCGCTGGTGATCGTCGCGACCGTCGTCGTCGTGGTGGCGGTCGTGGTGCTCGTGCTGGCCGGACTCATCACCGCGGAGAACCTCGCGATCATCGTGATCGTGGTGACGGCGCTCGCCGCGGTCGCGTATTTCGTGGTGATCCTGTCGTCGGCCGGGCTCACCTCGGACGAACGCAGCCGGGTGTTCGCGTTCATCCCGCTCTTCCTCACGAGCGCGGCCTTCTGGTCGATCTACCAGCAGCAGTTCACGGTGATCACGATCTACTCCGACGAACGGCTCGACCGCAGTCTGTTCGGCTGGGAGTTCCCGGTGTCGTGGGTGCAGTCGATCAACCCGATCTTCATCATCGTGCTGTCGGGCGTGTTCGCGGCACTGTGGACCCGGCTCGGCACGCGCCAGCCCACCACGCCGGTGAAGTTCGGACTCGGCACGATCGGTGTCGGCCTCGGCTTCCTGCTCTTCCTGCCGTTCGTGGCGACCGGCGCGAACGGGACGCCGCTGCTCGCGCTGGTGCTGATCCTGTTGGTGTTCACGGTCGCCGAGCTGCTGCTCTCGCCGATCGGGCTGTCGGTGTCGACCAAGCTGGCGCCCGCGCGGTTCCGCACCCAGATGGTGGCGCTGTTCTTCCTGTCGGTGGCCCTGGGCTCCGCGGCGTCGGGGCAGCTCGCGGGCCTATACGACCCGCAGAACGAGGTGCCCTACTTCGGCGTGATCGGCACGATCGCGGTGGTGATCGGGGCGGTGCTCGTCGCCTTCGCGCGACCGGTATTGCGGATGATGCGCGGGGTGCGGTAGCCCGGCGGGCGCTGAGGTCGGACTCTATCGGCGACCCGTCTTCGAGGTCCGCAACTGC
Organism: Conyzicola nivalis; assembly: GCF_014639655.1. Classification (NCBI taxonomy): domain Bacteria; kingdom Bacillati; phylum Actinomycetota; class Actinomycetes; order Micrococcales; family Microbacteriaceae; genus Conyzicola; species Conyzicola nivalis. Next base: position 2,339,424 of record NZ_BMGB01000001.1, on the reverse strand, counting down.
CTTTCGGGCTGTCTCGGAAGCACCCCCGATTTTGATGTTGGAGCGCGATTAGGTGACAGCCTCCGGAGGGTATGCAGGCACCGTGCGAATAAGTTCATTTTCACGAAATGTAATACGGAGTTAGTTCCAGTATCACTGGAACTAACTCCGTATTCACCGCTAGTGACACACCAATAGTTCGTCACTAGCTGTGGTACAAATGTGTCACTATTGAGATGTGTCAACCTAGTTGGCATAGCTACCGGGAAAAGTAGATACCAAGAACAACCATCAATCCACCGAAACCAGATGTTGCAAGCATCTTGGTAACGAGACTGATAGCAGTCTCAAACGGTTTGCGTTTAACACGCTTCGCCATTTGTTTCTCCTCTCTTTAGTTGAATGCACGGCCCCCGCCCTGAAGTGCGGGGGTTTTTGCATGTCCAGCTTGTGCGCGTGAGCATGTACTAAGCAAATAGACACGCCCATCGCAATGTGTCCAGCAAGTAAAACGCTGGACGGGTGGGGTCGCGCGAGATCTCGCCCATATCGGCCTTTGCGGGTAATCGGGAAGAGCCATTATCCGATAGGCCAAAAAGTGCCGTGTAGCGCCAATGCCGCTCGTCGCCGCCGCCGTCGCCTTGGCCGGCGGGTGTTCCGCTAGCCGGCCGGGGTGCGCAGCCGGTGCAGGTGGGCGTCGAGCGCGCGCAGTGCCCAGGCGTCGCCCGTCGTCGGTGCCTGCCGCACGAGGTGCAGCGCGAGGCCGTCGATGAGGGCGTGGGTGCCGTCGACGTCGCGCGGATCGGCGCCGAGCAGTGCGAGCGCACGCACGCACGCCTCGCGCACGGCGAGGTGCGTTCTCTGGTGCGCCTGCCAGAGGGCGCGGTCGGTGGCCGCCATCGCGCCGAGGGCGAGCGAGACCTCCATCTCGACGCGGCGCTCGTCGTCGAGGGGGAGGAGCTCGAGCAGGATGGCTCGGGCGGTGCTGGCGTCTGCTTCGGCCGTGTCGTCTGCGCCGCTCTCGCCGTGCCGCGCCACCCGCTCGGCCATGCGCTCCACGAGCAGCGCGACGGCGCTGTCGCGCACGCTCGCCTGGGTGGGGAACGTGTACCGCAGCGACGACGGGGGCAGGTTGGCCTCGGCGGCGACGTTGCGCACGGACAGCGCGGTGAGCCCGTCGCGCACCATCACCCGCCAGGCCGCCTCGGAGACGATCCGGTTGCGTTCGGCGGTGTCCACGATCTTCGGCATACCCCATATTCGCACAGTCGTACGGAATGTGCTAGATTCGGTTATGGCACAGGTGTGCGAATACGCGAGAAGGTTTAAGGAGTTCGAAATGACGTGGGTCGTACTGATCGCATCGGGGGTGCTCGAATCCGTTTGGGCTACCGCGCTCGGTGCATCCGACAATCTCAAACGCCCGAAACCGACGGCGCTCTTCGCGGTCTCGCTCGTGCTCAGCATGGCGGGGCTGGCCTACGCGATGACCGATATCTTCGTGGGTACCGCCTACGCCGTCTGGGTCGGGATCGGCGCCGTGCTGACCGTGATCGTCGCGGTCGTGCGCAAGAAGGAAGTTCTGTCACTGGGGCGTGCGGCCCTGCTGGTCGTGCTCATCGGGTGCGTCATCGGACTGAAAGTAGTGAGCTAATGCCGTGGATCATCCTGTTCGTCAGCGCGGGCCTCGAGGCGGTCTGGGCGACCGCGCTCGGTGCCAGCGAGGGTTTTACCGAGGTCGTGCCGAGCGTCGTGTTCGCCGTCGCGCTCGTGGCGAGCATGGGGACGCTGGCGTACGTCGCGAAGCACATCCCGATCAGCACCGCGTACGCGGTCTGGGCGGGCACGGGGGCCGCCCTCACCGTCGCGTACGGAATGGCCACCGGTTCAGAGGTGGTGACGGTGCTGCGGGTGCTGTTCCTGGTCGGGATCGTCGGGAGCGTCGTGGGGCTGAAGCTGCTGAAGGGACGTGGGGCGGATGATTCGGGTGCGGCCGACTCGGAGGCGGCGGTTTCGGGTGCGGCTGTCTCGGGTGCGGCGGTGAAGTCGGTGTCGTAGGCCGGCAGTTATGCACAACCGCGCGACTTTCCACAGGTTTCGGCGGGGTGCACGGGAATGTCGGTGGTAACAATTGCACTGTCGGCATGAACGAACCAACGGGAGCGAACGAGAGTCCGCCGGGCGGCGCTGACGCCGCTGAACACGAGCTTGTGGAGGGCGACGCGCTCGCCCGCACCATGCTCGCGACGTTCGACGGGCTGGTGTCTTCGGCCCAGTCGGCCGAACGCATCGTCGGCGCCTCGATGGCGCTGCGTGCCTCCCAGATCGACCAGTTGCGGGTGTGGAGCGAGTCGATGGTCGCGGCGGAGGGTCCGGTGGCCGCGGGCGGTGAGCCGCACGGTTGGACTCCCGCGGTGCGCGGCCGGCGCGAACTGCTCTTCGAGCTGGCCTGCGCGCTGCGCATTCCCGAGTCGACGGCCGACAGGCTGTTCGACGAGTCCAAACAGCTGGTCAACGTGCTCACCGAGACGCACGCAGCGCTTCGTGAGGGCGAGATCAGCTACCGTCACGCCCAGGTGATCGTCGAACAGACGGCGACGCTGCCCGACGAGGCGGCCGCCGACTACGAGCGCGAGCTGCTGCCGTTCGCCAAGACGCTCACCGTCGCCAAATTCGTGCGGGTCGCCCGCAAGAAGCGCGAGGTGCTGCATCCCGAGTCGATCACCGACCGCAGGCAGAAAGGCCTCGAAGAGCGCCGGGTGTGGCTCGACCCGCTGCCCGACGGAATGGCGTTCCTTGGGGTGCACCTCAGTGCCGAGGTCGGCGTTGCCGCGTACGGGCGCCTGACCGAGATCGGGCGCTCCCAAGACGCTCCCGGCGACGACCGCACGCTTGCCCAGAAGCGGGCCGACGCACTCGGAGACCTGCTGCTCGACGGCGATACCTGTGCTGCCGAGGGTGGTTCCGGCTCCGGCTCGGGCTCGGGCTCGGGCTCTGGCTCTAGCGCGGGCTCTGGCTCTGGCTCGGCTACCGGCACCGGCACCGGGCACGGCATCCGGCCCAAGGTTCTCGTGACTGTGCCGATGCTCACGCTCCTCGGCAAGTCGCAACAGCCGGCCAACCTCGAGGGATACGGGCCGATCGATCCAGAGGTGGCGCGCCAACTCGCGGCGGATGCCCCGAGCTTCACCCGCGTGCTCACCGACCCGGTGACGAGCGCGATCCTCGACTTCGACCGGACGAAGTACGCCGTGCCGGCCGACCTGCGACTGGTTCTGCGGGTGCGTGACGAGGTCTGTCGAGCGCCGGGATGCAACAGCCCCGCCGTCACCTGCGACGTCGACCACACCGTCGACTTCGCCCGCGGTGGAACGACCTGCGCGGGCGACCTCAGTCATCTCTGCCGGGCGCACCACAACCGGAAGCATCACACGCGGGTTCGGCTGCGCAATGCCGGTGACGGCCGCATCGAGTGGACCACACGGGCGGGCCGCACCTACGTCACCTACCCGGCGAACACGGTCGGTGCGCCGACGCAAGGTGCCGCACGGTCCGGTGCGCCGCCGGGTACGGCGCGGGCCTCTGAACTAACGCGGCCCTCTGAACTGCCGGATGGCTCCACCCGAGCCGGTGCGCCGCCGCCCGGCGATTGGCCCGAGACCGACGTCGCGATCGGGCCGACTCCGTTTTGGGGCGCGACGCTCGAGCGAAGGCTCCAGCGTCGGGCCCCGCGTGGGCCCCCGCGGCTCCCGCCTCGGGCCCCGCGCGGCCCCTGCGTCGGCCCCCCGGCTCGACGCCAGCTCGGCTAACCGAGACCGAAGGGCTCTTCGCCGCCGGTGTTCTTACCCGAGACCGGCTTGCGCGAGAGTCCGACCGATCCGGAGTCGGCGCTGTTCGACGTGGCAGCGGCGACGGCGTCGTGGTCGTCGGCCTTCGTGTACGCGTGGCGCAGCTTGACCGGATCGGTGTGGGTGCCGGAGCGCTTCTCCTGGCGGGCCTTGTAGGTGAGGTTGAGCGCCTCGACGATGATCGCGAAACCGATCGGAACGTAGATGAGTGCTTTGTCGATGTGTACCTCGAAGCCGTCCGCGATGAGGGTGAACCCGATGAGCACCAGGAAGGCGAGGGCGAGCATCTTCACCGTGGGGTGCTTGTTGACGAACGCGAAGAGGAACTTGGAGGAGAAGAGCATGACACCGAACGAGAGCACGACCGCGACGATGATCACGAGCAGGTTGTCGACCATGCCGACCGCCGTGATCACGGAGTCGAACGAGAAGACGATGTCGAGCAGCAGAATCTGGGCGATGATCGCGCCGAAGGTGACGGCCTTGCCGCTCTCCTTGCCGTGGGATTCGCCGCCCTCGAGCTTCTCGTGGATCTCGTGAACCGCCTTGTAGACGAGGAAGAGTCCGCCGGCGATGAGGATGAGGTCGCGGCCCGAGAACCCCATGCCGAACAGTTCGAACAGGTCGTTGGTGAGCGAGATGATCCACGACGCGAAGAACAGCAGTCCGATGCGGATGAGCATGGCCAGCGACAACCCGAGGTTCCGGGCCTTCGCCTGCTGCTCGACGGGCAGCTTGCTCGCGAGGATCGAGATGAAGATCACGTTGTCGATGCCGAGAACGATCTCGAGAACGAAGAGTGTGAGAAAAGCTACGAGGAGGTCGGGCGTCAGTTCGAGAGCGAAGTCCATGCTTGTGACTGTATAGAGGCACGGCGCGTCGAAACTGAGAAACTGCCACCGTTGCCCCTGTTCCGCAGGCGGGGACGCTTGATAGTAGCGTCGAGCCATGACGACCGACCTGGCCCCCGGCCCCCTCGACGACGCCGACCCGCTCGCTCGCCACCGCGACCTCTTCGTCAGCGACGCCTCGGTGACCGCCTACCTCGACGGCAACTCCCTCGGGCGCCCGCTTACGGCATCCGTCGACCGCGTCGCGACGTTTATGACCGAGCAGTGGGGCGGCCGACTGATCCGGGGATGGGACGACGGCTGGCTCGAACTCGGCCAGCAGATCGGCGACGACCTCGGCCGGGTCGCTCTCGGGGCCGCGGCCGGACAGACCACGATCGGCGACTCGACCACGGTGCTGCTTTACAAGCTCGTGCGCGCGGCGGTCGACGCCCGTCCGGGGCGAACCGAGCTCGTGATCGACCGTGACAACTTCCCGACCGACCGCTACGTGCTCGAGGGCATCGCGGCCGAGCGCGGCCTCACGCTGCGCTGGATCGCCTCGGGCGAACCGACGCCCGAGGCGCTCGCCGCGGTTCTGTCGCCGGCAACCGCGGTCGTCGTGCTGAGCGCGGTGTCGTACCGGTCCGGTTTCCTCGCCGACGTGCCCGCGCTCACGGCGCTGGCGCACGAGGCGGGCGCGCTCATCCTCTGGGACCTCTGCCACTCCGCCGGCGTCGTGCCCACCGAACTCGACGGATGGGGTGTCGACCTCGCGGTCGGCTGCACCTACAAGTACCTGAACGGCGGGCCGGGATCGCCCGCGTTCGCCTACGTCGCGACGCGGAACCAGCGGATGCGCCAGCCGATCCAGGGCTGGCTGGGCAGTGCGACCCCCTTCGAAATGGGGCAGGGTTACGAGCCCGCCGAGGGGATCCGCGCGTTCACGAGCGGCACGCCGCCGATCGTCGGAATGCTCGCGATGCGCGACATGATCGCCCTCATCGAGGAGGTCGGCATCGACGCGGTCCGGGCGAAGTCCGTGGCGCTCACCGAGTACGCGGTGGCGATCGTCGACGAGCTGCTTCCCTCGGCGGTTCTGGCCAGCCCGCGCGACCAGCGGCGCCGCGGCAGCCACGTGACGATCGACCACGACGGGTTCGAGGCGATCATGCCCCGACTCTGGCAGCGCGGCGTTATCCCCGACTTCCGTCGTCCGAACGGCATCCGGCTCGGCCTGTCGCCGTTGTCAACGAGTTTCGCCGAGGTGGCGGCGGGCGTCACGGCGATCGCCGAGCTGGTCAAGGAGTAACGGGCCGGAGCCGCCGCGGCCGAGCCGCCGCCGCGGCCGAGCCGCCGCGGCCGAGCCGCCGCCGCGCCACCGGGCCGGCATTCCTCCAGCCCCTACAGTGGTGGCATGCCTCGTCTCCTGACCCGCATGTCCGCCCGCGACACGGCCGAGGCGCACCGCTCGTCGAGTCCGCTCGAGCTGCTCTTCGACCTCGTCTTCGTCGCCGCGATCGCCCAGGTGGCGGCGCAGCTCGCCCACAGCATCGCCGACGGACACGCCCTCGAGACACTCGGCCCCTACCTCATGGTGTTCTTTGCCATCTGGTGGGCCTGGATGAACTTCACCTGGTTCGCGTCGGCGTACGACACCGACGACGTTCCCTATCGCGCGCTCGTGCTCGTGCAGATGGCCGGGGTGCTCATCCTGGCGGCCGGAGTGCCCTCCGCGTTCTCGGGCGTCGACGGCGGATTCACCGCGGTCACGGTCGGCTACCTCGTGATGCGCGTCGGACTGGTGGCACTGTGGCTGAGGGCGGGAGTCCAGCATCCGGAGGGCCGTGCCACCGCGTTCCGCTACGCCGCGGCCATCACCGTCGTGCAGGCGCTGTGGCTCGCGCGGCTGGCGCTCCCCGACGGCGGACCCTGGTGGATCTTCGTGATCATCGCCGCGGCCGACCTCTCGGTTCCGCTGTGGGCCGAGCGCACGGGCCACACCGCGTGGCATCCGCACCACATCGCCGAGCGCTACGGGCTGTTCACGATCATCGTGCTGGGCGAGAGCGTGCTCGCCGCGACCGTCGGGGTGCAGGACGCGCTGGAGGGCGGCGGCCTGAGCGCCGACCTCATCGTGATCGCACTCGCAGGACTCGCGCTGCTGTTCGTGCTCTGGTGGCTCTACTTCTCCGAGCCCGCCGGCGACGGGCTCGCGCGACGCCGCGACCTCTCGTTCGTCTGGGGCTACGGCCACTACCTGATCTTCGCGGCGCTCGCGGCGGTGGGCGCCGGGCTGGAGGTCGCGGTCGAGTCGGCTGGCCACCATACCGAGACCGCCGACACGGTTGTAGCGCTCGCCATCGCGATCCCGACCGCGGTGTTCCTCGTGATGCTGTGGGCCGTGCACGCGCCGATCGTCGACCGGGTCGTGATCAACCCGGCCGCGATCGGGGTGACCGCCGCGCTCGTCGTCGCGGCGGCGTTCGCGGCCCCCGCGCTCGGCGTCGCCGGGGCCGTCGTGGCCATGGTGATGGTGCTCGTGGCGTTGCTCGCCCTCACCCTCGTTGCCGAGTCGAAGCGGTAGAACCGCGGCCGCTACTTCGCGCGGGCGTGACGCTCGAGCAGCGGACCCATGCGGTTCGGGATGATCTCGGCCATCGCGAGCGTCGTGCTCGACCGCGTGACCCCCTCGATCTCGAGGATGCCCGTGGTCAGGCGGTAGAGGTGCGCGGGGTCGCGCGCGGCGATGCGCACCTGCAGGTCGCCCTCGCCCGTGATGGCCAGCGCCTCGAGGATCTCGGGTATCGCCGTGAGCTGGCGCACAGTGTCGTCGGAGTTGCTCTGCGTGATCGAGAGGCGCAGGAAGGCGATGAGCGGGTAGCCGAGCGACGCGGGGCTCACGCGTTGGCTGGGCGATCCGAGCTGGTGCCGGTCGGCCAGTTTGCGCAGGCGCGCGTGCACGGTGTTGCGGGCGATGCCGAGCGCGCGCGAGAGCGACAGGGTGGTCGCCTCGGGCTCGGCATCGAGAGCGAGAATGATTCGCGCATCGGTGGCATCGAGATTGGGCATAGTGCAGTGTAACGGGCTGACTCAACGCTGGAATCGCGCAGGATGCGCAATCTGTGAGGCCGTGTTGCGCACCATGCTCAACGTCCACATCCTTGAGCTATGACCGACTTTCTCCGCGCCGTTCCGACCGCGGGTGCCGCACGCCGACCCACCGTCGCCATCGTCGGAGTCGGCGCCATCGGCACGGTCGTCGCCGACGCTCTCGCCGAGCGCGCCGAGGTCGTTCTCTGCCGCCGCGGGACCGCGGCACCGATGACCATCGAGGTCGCGGGAGACGTCAGGCGGGTGGATGCGGCCGTCGCCACCACGCCCGCCGCCCTCGGCCCGGTGGACTGGGTCGTCGTCACCGTCAAGGCGCAGGACACCGCTGCCGTCGGCCCCTGGCTTGACGCCCTCGTCGGTCCGCACACCACCGTCGTCGTGCTGCAGAACGGCATCGGCCACGCCGAGCGCGTCAGCGAGTGGGTGGGCGCAGACCGTGTCATCCCCGGCATCGTCTATATCGCCGCCGAAAAGGTGACGCGCGACCTCGTGGTCTGTCGCGACCCCGGTGCGCTCGCGCTCGCCGCGGGCACCGACGCCGCCTCGCACCGCGCCGCCGCCGCGTTCGCCGAGCTCTTCGACGCCGACCGCATCGCCGTGCGCCTCGTCGAGGACTTCGTGACCGAGTCGTGGACCAAGCTCGTGATGAACTCGGCCCTGAACACCGTGACCGCGCTCACCGACCGCACGATGGAGGTCACGACCGACCCGAGCGTGCGCCCGCTGCTGAGCGCGCTCCTCGCCGAGGGTGTAATCGTCGCCGCTGCCGAGGGAGCGCGGTTCGCGCCGGGCGCGGCCGAGACGTTCCTGCTGCGCATGGACGGCCTGCCCCGCAACAGCGCGACGTCGATGCACCTCGACCGCCGGGCGGGGCGTCCGCTCGAGCACAACTACCTGACCGGCGCAGTACTGGCCGCGGCCGAGCGGCACGGAATCGACGTGCCCACCGTGCGCATGGTGCACGGGTTGATCGACGCGCTCGGAGCCAAGCCCCAGCCGCTCGACGAGGAGATCGCCGCGTAGCACCCCGGCCCCGGCGGCACCGCTGGGCGTAGTTTGGACGGGTGACCGCCCTCAACGAAGACCTGCTCGCCCGCATCCGCTCGCGCGCCGCAGGCTACGACCGCGACAACGCCTTCTTCTCCGACGACCTCGACGACCTGCGCGCCGCCGGCTACCTCGGGTCGCGCCCGCTGCTCGAGGTCGCCCGCGACCAGCGACTGCTCGGGGCGCATGCGCCCGCGACGGCGCTCGGCATCAACATGCACCTCGTTGTGGTCGGCATCGCCCGGGTGCTGCACGAGCGCGGCGACGGCTCGCTCGACTGGATCGCGGCCGAGGCCGCCGCGGGCGAGCTCTTCGCGTTCGGCAACAGCGAGGCGGGCAACGACCAGGTGATGTTCGACTCGCGCACGAAGGCCGAGCCGCAGCCCGACGGGTCGTACCTGTTCACGGGCACGAAGATCTTCACCTCGCTGTCCCCGGCGTGGACGCGCCTGGCCGTCTTCGGGCGCGACGATTCGGATGACTCGGGGCCGACGCTCGTGCACGGTGTGCTCACTCGCGAGACGCCGGGCCATCACGCTGCGGGGGAGTGGAACCCCCTGGGCATGCGCGCCACGCAGAGTTTCACGACCGTGCTCGACGGCGCGCGCGTCGCTCCCGAACGCATCACCCGGATCCTGCCCGTCGGCCCGGTCGCCGACCCCTACATCTTCGGACTGTTCGCCGATTTCCTGCTGCTGATCTCGAGCGTGTACGCCGGCATCGCCGACCGCGCCCTCGAGCTGGCGGTCGAGAACGTCTCCTCGCGCCGCTCGATGAAAACCGGACTCGCCTACGGGCAGGACCCGGACATCCGTTGGCAGCTCGCCGACGCCGCGATCGCGCTCGACTCGCTCGCGCCCCAGATCGAGGGGCTCGCCCGCGACGTCGACGAACTGGCCGACCACGGGACGGCGTGGTTCCGCCTGCTCGTCGGCACCAAGACGCGCTCCGTCGACGTGGCGCGGTCGGTGGTGGAGACGGCGATCCGGGTATCGGGCGGCTCGTCGTACGGCGCCGACACCGAGCTCTCGCGCCTGTATCGCGACGCCCTCGCCGGGCTGTTCCACCCGAGCGACCCGGAGTCGGCGCACGCGACGGTGGCGACGAACCTGTTGGGCGCGCTGGAACTGTGACCAGCCGTTATCCTCGATAAGCGCCATTTCGGGCGCCGCACCCCTACGGAGGAAACGTGGCCCTGCCCTGGACACTGCACGGCGACGGCAAGAACGTCGGCGCGACGGAGATCGTCGCCCCCGAGGAGCGCCTCACCTGGCTGCGCACGATCGGCTTCGGCAGCCAGCACGTCGTCGCGATGTTCGGCGCCACCTTCCTCGTGCCCCTCATCACCGGCTTCCCGCCCGCGACGACGCTGCTGTTCTCCGGCATCGGCACCCTGCTCTTCCTGCTGATCACCGCCAACCGGCTGCCGAGCTACCTCGGGTCGTCGTTCGCCTTCCTCGCCCCCATCAGCGCGGCCACCGCGTCGGGCGGGCCATCCGTAGCCCTCGGCGGCATCATCGTCGTCGGCGCACTGCTCGCGGTGATCGGCATCGTCGTGCACCTCACCGGCACCGGCTGGATCGACGTGGTCCTTCCGCCGGTCGTCAGCGGTGCGATCGTCGCGCTCATCGGCTTCAACCTTGCGCCGGCCGCGAAGAACAACTTCGCCGAGTCGCCCGTCGTGGCGATCATCACCCTGCTCGCGATCATTCTGGCGGCGGTGTTCTTCCGCGGATTCCTCGGGCGGCTGTCGATCATCCTCGGCGTCATCGTCGGCTATGTCGCGGCGACGATCGCGGGAGAGGTCGACTTCAGCGCGGTCGGCGACGCGGCCTGGGTCGGCCTGCCCGAGTTCACCGCGCCGTCGTTATCGAGCGACAACGTGGGCGTCTACCTGATGTTCCTGCCTGTGGTGCTCGCGCTGGTCGCCGAGAACGTCGGACACATCAAGGGCGTGGGGCAGCTGACCAACCGCAACCTCGACGGCCTCACCGGCCGGGCCCTGTTCGCCGACGGACTCGCGACGGTGCTCTCCGGTCTCGGCGGAGGTTCGCCGACCACCACCTACGGCGAGAACATCGGCGTTATGGCTGCGACCCGGGTCTTCTCGACCGCCGCCTACTGGGTCGCCGGCATCGTGGCGATCCTGCTCGGGCTGTCGCCCAAGTTCGGGGCGATCATCAACACCGTGCCGGCGGGCGTGCTCGGCGGCGTGACCACCGCGCTCTACGGTCTGATCGGAATCATCGGCGTGCGCATCTGGGTCGAGAACCGGGTCGACTTCAGCAAGCCGAAGAACCAGCTCACCGCCGGTGTGGCCCTCATCATGGGCATCGCCGACTTCACGATCAACCTCGGGCAGCTCACCTTCTCGGGCATCGTGCTCGGCACGGTCGCCGCGATCGTCGTGTACCACCTGATGAACAGCATCGCGAAGCTGCGCGGCACCGACAACTAGAACGGAACCTGAAACTAGCCGAGCAGGTTGCCGTTGTCGACGAGCATCGGCCGTCCGATGGCGAAAGTCCTCTTCTTCAGCAGGCCCTTTCGCCCGTAACGCTGCGCGAACACGAAGCTGGTGTCGGCGTCCCGCTCGGACACCTCGACGAACACCGCCTCGGTGCGCGTGCCCTCGAGGGTGAAGTATCCGTCCCAGGCGACACCGGCGCGCACGCCGAAGCCGTCGAGCCTCACCACGGCGCGGGCCTGCTGCAGGGCCTCGTCGTGCGTGCCGGCGGTGGTGCGCTTCAGCGTGAGTTCTCCGGAGGGCAACTCGACGAGGCCGAACGCGACCAGCGGGCGGCCGCGGGGGATCACCGCGTCCGTCGCGCGCGTCAGCAGCGCCATCGTGAAGTCGTCGAGCGTGGTGGGAGGTTCCGCGAGGGTCAACTCGTTCATGAGAAAACCTTAGTGGATGGACGACGCCGGTTAACGAGCGCTACCGCTGCCGTGGCACCAGTCGCTCGAGCTGTGTCACGTGGCGCGGTTCGAGCTCGTCGAGGCTCTTCACCCCGAGCAACCGCATCGTACGGGCGATCTGATCGGCCAGGATCTCGATGGTACGGTCGACGCCGTCGCGTCCGCCCGCCATCAACCCGTACAGGTACGCACGCCCGATGAGGGTGAACTTGGCGCCGAGCGCTATCGACGCGACGATGTCGGCGCCGCTCATGATTCCGGTGTCGAGATGGACTTCCGTGTCCTTGCCGACCTCGCGCACGACATCCGGAAGCAGGTGGAAGGGGATCGGCGCGCGGTCGAGCTGGCGCCCGCCGTGGTTCGACAGGGTGATGCCGTCGACGCCCATGTCGGCGAGGCGCTTGGCGTCGTCGACGTTCTGCACGCCCTTCACGACGAGCTTGCCCGGCCACTGCTGCTTGATCCAGGCGAGGTCGTCGAAGGTGACCGTCGGATCGAACATCGAGTCGAGCAGCTCGCCGACGGTTCCGCTCCAACGGTCGAGCGAGGCGAAGGCGAGGGGTTCGGTGGTGAGGAAGTTGATCCACCACTCGGGCCGGGGGATGGCGTTCACGACGGTGCCGACGGTGAGCTGCGGCGGGATGGAGAAGCCGTTGCGCTTGTCGCGCAGGCGGGCTCCCGCGACGGGAACGTCGACGGTCACGAGCAGTGTGTCGAACCCGGCCTTCGCCGCGCGGTCGACGAGCGCCATCGAGCGCTCGCGGTCCTTCCACATGTAGAGCTGGAACCAGTTGCGCCCGTCGGGGTTCGCCGCCTTCACGTCTTCGATCGCGGTGGTGCCCATGGTCGACAGCGAGAACGGGATGCCGGCCGCGGCCGCGGCGCCCGCCCCCGCGATCTCGCCCTCGGTCTGCATCATGCGGGTGAAGCCGGTGGGAGCTATGCCGAACGGCAACGCGACGCGGCCGCCGAGCACCTCGCTCGACATGTCGACCGTCGAGACGTCGCGCAGGATCGACGGAGTGAACTCGATGTCCTCGAACGCCTGACGGGCGCGCTTGAGGCTGATCTCCGCCTCGGCGGCGCCCTCGGTGTAGTCGAACGCCGCCTTCGGCGTGCGGCGCTTTGCGATGTCGCGCAGGTCGGCGATCGTGAGCGCGCCCTGCAGGCGACGTTTCTTGGCGTTGAACTCCGGCGTCTTGAAGTTCATGAGCGGACGGAGGTCTTTGTACTTGGGGATTCGGTGCTGAACCATGGGTGGTCTTCTCTCTAGAGGGGATCGGTGTCGAAGTGGGTGAGCAGTCGGTCGCGCGCTCCGGCGATGTGCTCGCGTGTGAGGCGAGCGGCGCGGTCGGCGTCGCCCGCGGTGACCGCGTCGAGGATGCCCTGGTGCTGGGCGCCGACCTCGGCCGCGGTGAGCAGGTGGGCGGCTTGGACCTGCCCGATGCACAGCTCGATTTCGCCCATCAGCAGCGCGTGCATCCGCGCGAGCCGCAGGCTGGGCTGGCCGGCGACGAGCGCGCGGTGGAAGTCGATGTCGTGGGTGGCGAAGTCGCCGTCGGCGGTGTCGGACGTGGCCGTCGCAAGCAGGGCGCGGTGGGCGCTGAGCGCCTCGGCCGGGAGGGGGCCGCCGGTCGCGAGGGCCGCCACCGCCGCGCTCTCGACGACGGCCCGGCTGTCGAACAGGTCGAGGATGTCGGCGCGGCTCAGCCGCGGAACCCGCGCGGTCTGGTGCTTCTCCCGTCGCAGCAGGCCGTCGGCGACGAGCCGCTCGATGGCGGTCTTCGCGGTGGGCCGGGCGACGCCGAACCGCAACGCGATCGCGGATTCGGTCACCGAGTCGCCGGGGGCGATGCTCTGACTGATGATCGCCGAACGGAGCCCCGAGTAGATGGCATCGGGAAGGACCGCGGATGTCGCATCCGTCGTCATCTCGCACCTCCCGGGTCATCGTCGGCTCAGATTGTCTAACAACCTAGCAGATTGTCTGACAATACTGGTCGCCGATTCCGGCAGGGCGCGATCCGCGCGACTACGCCGAATCGCGCCAGACGATGTGGGTCTCGAGGAACGTGCCGGCGTTGTCCACGGCCTCGCCGCGGATCTGGGCGAGCACCGACTCGGCGGCCCGGCGTCCGAGCTGGCCGGCCGGCTGGTGCACGGTCGACAGCTGCGGCTGCGCACGGATCGCCCACACGCTGTCGTCGAAGCCGACCACTCCGACGTCGCCGGGCACCGAGCGTCCGGCCTCGCGCAGGGCGTCGAGCACCCCCGCCGCGATTGCGTCGGACGCCGCGAAGATGCCGTTCACGTCGGGCGCCCGACGCAGCAGCTCCCGCGTTCCCTCGAGCCCGCTGGCGTGGGCGTAGAACGGCTGCTGCACGACCAATCCCGGGTCGTAGGCGTCGCCGAGCGCTGCGGCGAAGCCGGCCACGCGGTCCTGCCCCGAGTCGCGGTCGAGGCCGGCCGCGATCATGCCGATCGTCGAGCGGCCCGTCTGCATCAGACGGGTCGTGATGGCCTTCGCGGCCGAGAAGTTGTCGATGCCGACATAGGGGATGCCCTCGATGTCGACGGGGTGACCGACGAACGCCGCCGGGATGCCGATCTGCGACACGATCTTGGCGATCGGATCGTGGGCGCGGGCCGAGACGATGATCACGCCGTCGACGAATCCGCCGGTCAGGTACTGGGCCACGCGCGTGCTGTCGCGGTCGGAGTCGATGACGAGCGAGACGAGCTGGTAGTCGGCGTCGGAGAGCACCGAGTTGGTGCCGAGCAGGATGCTGCCGATGTTCGGGTCCTCGAGAAACAGCGAGTGCGGCTCGTGCACGATGAGTCCGATCGCGTGCGACTGCCTCGTCACCAGGTTGCGCGCGGCCGTATTGCGCACGTACCCGACCTGCTCGATGGCGGCCTCGACGGCCTTCTTGGCGGACTCGGAGACGTACGCCTCGGAGTTGAGCACGCGGGAGACCGTCCCACGCGAGACCCCCGCCACCCGGGCGACGTCGTTGATCGTCGCTCTCGTGGTGGGGAGGCGGCGAGCGATCACCCTCACACACTACTGCGCCCCCGGGTTGACACTTTCCGTCGGGTCTGTTTATTCTGGGAGCGTTCACAGACTCTCAACGAAGAGTTGTCGGCGCTTCTCTGGGAGCGTTCACAGATACTTCACGAAGTCGAGAACGCCGAGCGCCGAACGGGCGCTCCCCGCACTGACAATGGAGCCTCCTCGCCGTGAGCAAGACACCCGTAGCCGAACTCGTCGATCAGGCGCGGGCGCAGTTCACCTATGGCGCCGACTACAACCCCGAGCAGTGGGCTCCGGAGGTGTGGGTCGAAGACGCGCGCCTGATGCAGCAGGCCGGCGTCAATCTCGTGGCCATCAACATCTTCGGGTGGGCGCAGCTCGAGCCTCTGCCCGGCCAGTACGACTTCTCTTCGCTCGACGCGGTGATCGAGGTGCTGCACGAGCACGGCATCGGCATCAACCTCGGCACCGGGACGTCGAGCCCGCCGGCCTGGCTCGCCTACGACCACCCCGACTCGCTGCCGACGATGGCCGACGGAACCCAGCGCTACTTCGGCGGCCGCCAGGCGTTCTGCCCCAGCTCGCCCGCCTACCGCGAGCACTCGCTGCGCCTCGTCGAGCAGGTGGCCCGCCGCCACGGCGCCCACCCCGCCGTGAAGCTCTGGCACGTCTCGAACGAGATCGGCTGCCACAACGCGCACTGCTACTGCGCCGTGTCGGCCGAGGCCTTCCGCGGCTGGCTGCGCGAGCGCTACGTCACCCTCGACGCCCTCAACGACGCCTGGGGCACCGCGTTCTGGAGCCAGAAGTACGGCGCGTGGGAGCACATCCAGACCCCCCGGCTCACGGTCTCCACCGGCAACCCCGGCCAGGCTCTCGACTTCATGCGCTTCTCGAGCGACGAACTGCTCGGCCAGTACCGCGCCGAGGAGGCCGTGCTGCGCGAACACAGCGCCGCCCCGGTCACCACCAACTTCATGGTCACGGCGCACATCCGCAACCAGGACTACTGGGCGTGGGCGCCGCACATGGACATCGTCGCCAACGACCACTACCTCGACCACCGCCTCGCGAACACCCGCGACGAGCTCTCGTTCGCGGCCGACACGACCCGCGGCCTCGCCGGCGGCGACCCCTGGATGCTCATGGAGTCGGCCACGAGCGCCGTCAACTGGCAGCCCCGCAACATCGCCAAGACGCCGCGCGAGATGATCCGCAACTCGCTCAGCCACGTTGCGCGGGGCGCCGACGGCATCAGCTTCTTCCAGTGGCGTGCGTCGCTGCAGGGCAGCGAGAAGTTCCACTCGGCGATGCTGCCCCACGCCGGCGAAGACTCCAAGGTCTGGCGCGAGGTCGTCGAACTCGGCGAGACCCTCGCCAAGCTCGCCGAGGTCACCGGCACCCGCGTCGTCACCGACGTCGCGCTCGTCTTCGACTGGCAGGCCTGGTGGGCCACCGACCTCGACTCGCACCCCACCGGCGACATCAGCTACCTCGACCAGGTGCACCGCGTCTACAACGCGCTGCTCGCCGAGGGTTTCACCGTCGACATCGTCGCTCCGGGCGCGAGCCTCGAGGGCCACCGGTTCGTGGTCGTGCCCAGCCTCTACGCCGTCAGCGATGCGGATGCCGCGTCCCTCGCCGATTTCGTCGCTTCCGGCGGCCACGCCGTCGTCACCTTCTTCAGCGGAATCGTCGACGGCAACGACCGCGTGCGTGCCGGCGGTTACCCGGGCGCGTTCCGTGACCTTCTGGGCGTCTCGACCGAGGAGTTCTTCCCGGTCGAACCCGGCGTCGAGCTCGCCCTCAGCAACGGCTCGACCGCCACCACCTGGGCCGAGTGGGTGCACCTGCGCGGCGCCTCCGCCGTCACCACCTTCGAGTCGGGGCCGCTGGTGGGCGTCCCCGCCGTGACCCGCAACGAATTCGGGGACGGCACCGCCTGGTACCTCGCCACCAACCTCGACCCCGAGGGCCTGCGCGGGGTGCTCGCCACCGCCGCCCTCAAGGCCGGCGTCGCGACCCCCGTCGCGTCGCCCGACGGGGTCGAAATCATCCGTCGTTCCGGCGACACGGGCGACTTCCTCTTCGTCATCAACCACACGGATGCCCCGTTCGAACTCTCGGCAACCGGAACCGACCTCATCACAGACACCGCCGTCGAAGGCACCCTCGCCGTCGCAGCGGGCGAAGTGCGCGTCGTAAGAGAAAGCAGGGACAACCCGTGACCACCGAGTCCGTAGTCGCGGCCGGCGCCAAACCGCGCCGCACCCCGATCAAACACAAGAGCGCCATCGCGTTCTTCATCGCGCCGTTCGCCGCGCTGTTCGCCGCGTTCTACCTGCTGCCGATCGGCTGGGCCATCTACCAGTCGCTGCTCGTCGTCGAACGTGACGGCACCTTCGGCAAGCCCGTCGAGGTCTTCGGGGGCCTGACGCAGTATTTCCTGGTCTTCCAGAACGAAGAATTCTGGGCATCCGTCGGCCGCGTCCTGCTCTTCGGGGCGGTGCAGGTTCCGGTGATGCTCGGCATCGCGCTCGTGCTCGCGCTGCTGCTCGACTCGCCCCTGGTGAAGGGGAAGAAGTTCTTCCGCCTCGCGTTCTTCGTGCCGTACGCGGTGCCCGGCGTGATCGCGGCCATCATGTGGGGCTACCTCTACTCGCCCAACCTGTCGCCGTTCGCCGCGTTCACCTCGGAGGTCGACCTGCTGTCGCCGTCGACCGTGCTGTGGTCGATCGCGAACGTGGTGACCTGGGTCTACGTGGGCTACAACATGCTCATCATCTACTCGGCGCTGCTCGCCCTGCCGTCGGAGATCTTCGAGGCCGCCCGTCTCGACGGCGCGAACCAGTGGCAGATCGCTTGGAGCATCAAGATCCCGCTGGTCGCGCCGGCCATCACTCTCACCGCGATCTTCTCGATCATCGGAACACTGCAGCTGCTCGCCGAACCGCAGGTGTTCCGCAGCTTCACCTCGTCGGTGTCGAGCACCTTCACCCCGAACCTCGCGGTCTACGCCACCTCGGCCGTGCCGAACGTGAGCCTCGCCGCCGCGATGAGCGTCGTGCTCGCCCTCGCGACCTTCGCGCTGTCGTTCGGTTTCCTCAAGTTCACCCAGCGTAAGGCCGACAAATGAGCAACGACGTAACCACGAAGGCCCGCGCGGGAGCCCCCAAAGAGAAGCTCGCCTCGCGCACGGCCGCCATGATCATCATGGGCGTCTCGACGCTCTACTTCCTGGTGCCGATCTGGTGGCTGTTCATCTCGTCGACCAAGAGCCGCGCGCAGTTCAGCTCCACCGCGGCCCTCTGGTTCGCGGACTTCAACCTGTTCACGAACATCGCCGACCTCGTCGCCTACAACGACGGTGTTTACCTGAAGTGGATGCTCAACAGCATCCTCTACGCGGGAACGGGCGCGCTGCTCGGAACGCTGTTCGCCGCGATGTGCGGGTACGCCCTCGCGAAGTACCACTTCCCGGGGCGCGAGCTCGTCTTCAACGTCGTGCTCGGAGGCGTGCTCGTGCCGGCGACCGCGCTCGCGCTGCCGTTGTTCCTCATCTTCAGCCAGTTCAACGCCACCAACACGTTCTGGTCGGTGTTCCTGCCCAGCCTGGTCAGCCCGTTCGGCGTCTACCTCGCCCGCATCTTCGCCTCGGCCAGCGTGCCCGACGAACTGCTCGAGGCCGCCCGCCTCGACGGTGCCAGCGAGATCCGCACCTTCTTCTCGGTGTCGCGCCGGCTGATGACCCCCGCGCTCGTCACGATCTTCCTGTTCCAGTTCGTGGCCATCTGGAACAACTTCTTCCTGCCGCTCATCATGCTGCGCGACCAGACCCTCTTCCCCGTCACCCTCGGCCTCTACACCTGGAACTCGCAGGTGAACCAGATCCCCGAGATCCGCACGTTCGTGATCATCGGCGCCTTCCTGTCGATCATCCCGCTCATCATCGCCTTCCTCAGCCTGCAGCGCTTCTGGCGCGGCGGGCTGGGGGCCGGAAGCGTGAAGTAGCGCCTCCACCACCCTCCCGCACCATCCCATTTCAGAGCAGAAAAAGGAAAGAGACATGCAACTCAAAAACAGCAGGCGCATCGCAGCGCTCGGCATCGTCGCCGCGATCAGCCTCACCGGCTGCGCGGCCGGCAGCGACTCGGGCAGCACCGACGGCGCCGTCGACTGCACCCCCGCCGACGGCAAGGTCGAACTCTCGTACACGTCGTGGATCCCCGGCATCGAGAACGTCGTGGCCCTCTGGAACGAGAAGAACCCCGACATCCAGGTGACGGTTCAGACCGGTCCGAACGGCAACGGCGGAACGTACAAGAACTTCTTCAACCAGCTCAGCGCCGGCAACGCGCCCGACCTCGGCCAGATCGAGTACGACGCGCTTCCGAACTTCCGCGTTCAGGACGGCCTCACCAACCTCGCGAGCTGCGACATCGTCGCCGACTCGGAGGACCAGTTCATCGACTGGACCTGGAACCAGGTGTCGTTCGGTGAGGATGACGCGGTCTACGCGATCCCGCAGGACACCGGCCCCATGGCGATGTACTACCGTGCGGACCTCTTCGAGGCTGCCGGCATCCCGGTTCCGACCACGTGGGACGAGTACGCGGCTGCCGCGACGAAGATCCGCGAGCAGGGCGGCTACATCACGAACTTCCCGCAGAACGACGTGAACTGGTTCGCCGGTCTCGTCTGGCAGAAGGACGGGTCGTGGTTCTCGAACGAGGGCGAAGCGTGGGACGTCACGCTGACCTCGCCCGAGAGCGAAGAGGTCGCCTCGTACTGGCAGGACCTCATCGCGGCCGACCTGGTCTCCAAGGTTCCGGCCTGGACCGACGAGTGGAACAACGCCTACAACACCGGTAGCGACTGGACCTGGATCTCCGCCGTCTGGGGCGCCAACTCGATCTCGAGCGGCGCACCCGACACGGCCGGCAAGTGGGCCGTTGCCCCCATGCCGCAGTGGACCGCGGGTGAAGAGAAGGCCGGAAACTGGGGCGGATCGTCGACCGCGGTGCTCACCGGTTCCGAGCACCCCTACGAGGCCGCGCAGTTCGCCCTGTGGCTGAACACCGACGACGAGGCCCTCACGGCCCTGAACAAGGAAGCCAACCTCTACCCGGCGACGAAGGCCGGCCTCGACCTCCCCGTGCTGAGCGAGGGCGTCGAGTTCTACGCCAACCAGAAGATCTACGACACGTTCGCCGACGCTGCCAACCAGACGAACGCCGACTTCACGTGGGGTCCGACCATGACGCAGACCTACGCCGACGTGGCTGACGGTTTCGGCAAGGTGCTGGGAGGCGAGGGAACGCTGAGCGACGCCCTCGCGACCGGCCAGACGAAGACCATCGCGGCCCTCGAGGCCGCGGCGATCCCGGTCAACAAGTAGCAGTAGAACAGTAAGCATGATCCATCACCTCCGTGCCGCGGGCACCAGCTTCGTGCTGGACGCCCGCGGCACGGGCGTGCCCGTGATCGTTCACTGGGGTCCCGACCTCGGTGCGCTGTCGCCCGCCGCCCTCGAATCCCTCGCCGACTCCCAGGTGCCCGCGGTCGGGCCGAGCTCGATCGACACGCCCCTTCGGCAGTCGATCCTGCCGGTGATGGCCGACGGCTGGAGCGGGCGGCCCGGCATCGCGGGGCACCATGAGAGTGGTTCGTCGTCTGCGCCCGCTTTCTCCCTGTCGGTCGCTGAGCCGATCCCGGTCGCTGAGCTTGTCGAAGCAGGCCTGCGCATCACCCTCGACTCCGCGGCCCTGCGTGTGCGCGTCGACATCGAACTCACGCCCGACGGCGTCCTCCGCCAACGCCTCACCGTGACCAACACGGGTGACAGCGTCTACGCCCTCGCCTCCCTCGACGCGGCGCTGCCGATCCCCACCCGCGCGCGTGAACTCCTCGACTTCACCGGGCGCTGGCCGCGCGAACGCCAGCCGCAGCGCCGCGACATCGCCAACGGCACGTGGACCCGTGACGCGCGGCACGGACGCCCCGGCCACGACAACGCCTTCCTCATGGTGGCCGGCACCCCCGGTTTCGGCTTCCGCTCCGGCGAGGTCTGGGGCGCGCACCTGGCCTGGAGCGGCGACCAGCGGCTCTGGACGGAATCCGCGTCGACGGGCCACACGGTGCTCGGCGGCGGCGAACTGTTCGAGCCGGGCGAGGTGCGCCTCGCTCCGAACGAATCCTTCGAGTCACCGTGGCTCGTCGCGGCCTTTTCGGATGCCGGACTCGACGGGCTCGCGCAGAGCTTCCACCGGTTCATCCGGTCTCGACGGCCGCTGTCGACCCGCAAGGTGATGCTCAACACCTGGGAGGCCGTCTACTTCGACCAGAGTGCCCAGAGACTGATCGAGCTCGCGGATGCCGCGGCGTCGGTCGGCGTGGAGCGTTTCGTCCTCGACGACGGCTGGATGGTCGGACGAACCGACGACCGCCGCGCGCTCGGCGACTGGATCGTCGACCCGGTGAAGTGGCCCGACGGCCTGCACCCGCTCGTCGACCACGTGCTCTCGCTGGGCATGGACTTCGGCCTCTGGGTCGAGCCCGAGATGGTGAGCCTCGACTCGGCCGTCGCGCGCGAGCACCCGGAGTGGGTTCTCGGCGCCTTCGACAACGGAGCACTTCCGCTGCCGTGGCGCTGGCAGCAGGTGCTCGACCTCGCCAACCCCGACGCCTTCGCACACGTCCACGCGCAACTCGCCGCCCTGCTGCGCGAGTACCCGATCAGCTACCTCAAGTGGGACCAGAACCGCGATCTGCTCGGCGGCTCGGCGCACCGGCACACCACCGCGACGTACGCGCTGATGGACGCGCTTCGCGCCGAGTTCCCGGGGCTCGAGATCGAGTCGTGCTCGTCGGGCGGCGGCCGCGTCGACCTGGGTGTGATCGAACGCACCGACCGCGTCTGGCCGAGCGACACCAACGACTCGCTCGAGCGGCAGGCGATCTACCGCTGGACCGCCGGGCTTGTTCCTCCCGAGTTTCTCGGCGCGCACCTCGGCGCCCCGACCGCACACACCACCGGCCGCACGCACGAGCTGAGCTTCCGACTTGCGACCGCGCTGTTCGGGCACGCGGGCATCGAGTGGGATGTCACGACGCTCGGGCCGGACGACCGCGCGGCCGTGGCCGAGTGGGTCGCCGCGTACAAGCTGCACCGCGGGCTGCTGCACTCGGGCGACGTCGTGCGCAGCGACGCCGGGGATGCGACGCGCTGGGTGCACGGGGTGGTCGCCGCCGACGCGTCATCCGCTCTCTTCGCGGTCGTCGCAATGACGGCCACGCGCGATGCGGTCGTCGGACCGACGACGCTGCCGGGGCTCGACCCTTCACGGGACTACCGCGTCACGCCGGTGCGCCTCGGGGCGTGGCCGCGGGTCGTGCAGGACGCGCCGCCGCCCTGGTGGGACGCGGGCGAGGTGACGATGAGCGGCCGGATGCTGGCTGCCGTCGGTATCCCGATGCCGCTCCTCGCGCCCGAGCAGGCGCTGGTGCTGCACGTCACGCTGGCCGAGTAGGCCGCACTGTTTCATAGTGTGACGGGCGGCCGTGACATCCGAAAACCGTCGACCTATCGTCGGTGCATGACCTACTCACTGCGTTCGGGATTCGAGGCCGGCTACGAGCTGAACGCGATCCAGCGCATGGCGGCCGTCACGACGGCGAGCCACTGGCGCGACGTGGTCGTCACCGCGGTCGGCGACGACGGCTGGATCGACCTGGTCGACGTCGACTCGCAGGCCGAGTCGCGCGTCTGGCACCACGAGGCGACCGGCGTGAGCGTCGGCGAGCCGGTGTCGCTGCACGGCCAGTACTCGGTGTTGGCCGTGGGGCGGGCGCTGTTCAGCGTGCGCACCGCGCCCGTGACGTGACGGTGAATCGCGGCTTCTCGAAAACCGTGGTTCAGTTCGTGCTGAATATCAACGCGAACTGAACCATCGATTTCGAAGAACGGTGTTCACATCAGGCTCGGGCTTTCCGCCGCTTTTTGACGGCGTGGATTACCGCCGCTAGTGCGAAGCTAGACGCGGCAATCGATCCGAATATCACGGTCGCGATGTTTACGCCGATCTGTCCGTCGTCGTCCGAGACGATCGATGCGATCTGCAGGCCGACGAACACCAACCAGACAACGGATAGACCTATATTCGAGACGACAGGATGAGCGCCAATCCAGGTCACGAATCTAAGGTTCCCCATGAGGAAACCATAGCTTCTGCGCGAGTTGTGCGGTCAGGTTTCGATACGGTCGCCAGAGCGACCTACTCAACCGGCTGACGAGCTAGCCCGCTACCGGCATCGAGGCCTTGAGTTCCTCCATCGCGGTGACCGCGTTCGTGCACACCTCGGCGCACATGGCGCAGTGGTCGCTCATGTCGGCGTGCATCATGCACTCGGTGGCGCAGGCGCGGCACATCATCATGGTGGCCTCGAGCATCCCCATCATGCTGGCCATGTCGTAGCCGGTCGGGCGCATCATCATGCGCATCATGGTGTGCGTCATGTCGGCGGTGTTGGCGCACATGCTCATCATCTTGGCCATGCCCTCGCCCATCGCAGCATCGGCGCACATGGTGGCGGCCTGTTCGGCCGCGGCACACGCCTCGATGCACTGCTGCATGAGCTTCATGTCCATGGACATTTCCATGGGCATCATCGTCATCATCTTCTCGGTCGTCATATCCACGAGCGTCTCCGGTCTGTCGAGCGAATGGGATTATTACGAAATGTTACGCTCGCGCCCGGTCGTTACGACAGGTGCGGGCCCACAACCGCGGCGAAACTGTCCCGCGTTCGCGCGGCGACCTCGTCGTAGGGCGAATCCCAGATCTGCTGGTTGAAGATCTCCACCTCGACGTCGCCTGCGTACCCGGCGGCCTCGACCGCGGCGGTGATCGACTCGAAGTCGATCACGCCGTCGCCCGGGTAGTGCCGGCCCAGCAGTACGTCGGCGGGGAGCGGCGTCGCCCAGTCGCAGACCTGGTAGCTCGCGATGCGGCCGGCGGCCCGCTCGATCTGCGCCAGCAGTTGAGGGTCCCACCAGACGTGGAAGGTGTCCACCACAGCACCGACCACGCCCAGCGGAAATTGTTCGGCGATGTCGAGAGCCTGACCGAGCGTCGAGATGACGGCCCGGTCGCTCACGTACATCGGGTGCAGCGGTTCTATCGTCAGCGTGACGCGGGCTGCAGTCGCGTCATCCGCAAGTTCTGCGATCGCATCGCGCACCCGTTCACGCGCGCCGACCAGATCTCTCGACCCCTCGGGCAGCCCGCCGGCGACGAGCACCAGGGCCGGGGCGCCGAGCGCGTGCGCCTCGGCGATCGCGCGCCGGTTGTCGTCGATGCTCTCGCGCCTGGCCGCTGACTCCTCCATCGTGAAGAAGCCGCCGCGGCAGAGGCTCGAGACGCGCAGCCCGCTGTCTTCGACGAGACGGATGCTGCGGCTGAGGCCCGCCGCCTGCACGGGTTCGCGCCACAACCCGATGCTCTCGTACCCGGCCTTGACCGTGGCATCGAGCGCCTCGGCGAGATCGGCGTACTTGATCGTGGCCTGATTGAGGCTCAGGCGAGGATGGGCGCTCATCGGCCGATTCCGTTCAGCCTGAGCAGCGCGTGCCAGCGCTCGGCGGTGAGCTCGGGCTGCTCGAACGCTCCCGAGCGGTTCGCGAGCCGCACGATCTCGCTCAGGTGCGGCAGTGAGCGTGCCGAGTGCAGCCCGCCGACCATGCTGAACGCGTCCTGGTGGCCGTTGAGCCACGACATAAAGGCGACGCCGGTCTTGTAGTAGAAGGTGGGGGCGGCGAAGATCTGGCGCGAGAGGTCTTCGGTCGGGCCGAGAATGCTCTCGTACTCGCCGCTGTCGCCGGCGTCCAGGGCCTGGATTGCGGCGGACGCGCTGGGGGCGAGGGCCGCGAAGGCGCCTAAGAGGGCATCCGAGTGCTTGCCGCCGGTACCGGCGATCAGCCCCACGTAGTTGAAGTCGTCGCCCGTGAACATGGTCGCCGTCCCGGGCAGCTGTGCGCGCACGGCGATCTCGGCGAACGGGTCGAGCAGGCTCATCTTGATCCCGCTGACGTGCGCGGCGTTCTCGGTGATGATCTCGAGCACGGTCGCGCTCGCGGTCTTCGAGTCGGTCGAGCCGAAGTAGCTCGCGAGGCTCGGGTCGAAGGCGGCGCCGAGCCAGTGCAGCACCACGGGGGTGGACGCTGCGCCGAGCACCTCGCGGTACACCCGCAGGTAGTCGTCGGCGCTCTGGGCCGCGCGCGCCAGGTGACGGCTGGCCATGAGCACGACGCCCGCGCCGGCATCCTCGGTGAAATGCAGCTGCTCCTTGTAGGCGTCGATGACGTCGTCGAGCGAGATGACCTCGTCGTCGACGTGGTCGGTGTTGACGCCGACCACCAACGCGCCGCCCTCCTCGCGGGCGGCCTGCGCACTGCGGGTGATCAGCTCGCGGGTGGCCGCGGCGTCGAGGCCCATGTTGCGCTGCGCGGTGTCCATGGCGTCGGCGACACCGAGCCCCCACGACCAGACGTGACGGCGGAAGGCGAGGGTCGCATCCCAGTCGATGTCGGCCGGCTGGCCGGGAGTGTTGTCGGCGGTCGGGCGCGGCACGACGTGCGCGGCGGCGTAGGCGATGCGGCTGCGCAGGGGAGCGGTCGGCTTCACGTAGGCCGGTGCCGGCTTGAGGTCGACGGTGCTGGAGACACCCGCCGCGTCGATGAGGAGGAGGTCGGTCACGGTGTTCGCCTTAGCTGTTGGGAAGATCGATGCGGCGACCCGTCGCGTTCGACTCCAGACCGGCCTCGGCGAGCAGAACTCCGCGCGCGCCGGCCAGGAAGTCGTAGGGGTGGGGCGCATCCTCGATCACGTGCAGCAGGAACTGTTCCCACTGCGTCTTGAAGCCATTCTCGAACACGTCGTTGGTCGGGATCTCCAGCCAGTCGGCCGTGTAGTCGTGGGTCTCGGCGAGGTCGGGGTTCCAGGTGGGGCGCGGCGTCGCGTTGCGCGGCTGGATCTTCGCCCCGAACAGGCCGACCACGGCGCTGCCGAGGGTGCCGTCGACCTGGAACTCGACGAGTTCCTTGCGGTCCACGCGCACCACCCAGCTCGAGTTGACCTGGGCGACGATGCCACCCGCCAGGTCGAAGACACCGTAGGCCGCGTCGTCCGCGGTCGCCTTGTAGGGCTGTCCGTCCTCTCCGACCCGCGTCGGGATGTGCGTCGCGGCGCGCGCGTAGACGCTTTCTACGCGGCCGAAGAGGTTCTCGAACACGTAGTTCCAGTGCGGGAACATGTCGACGATGATGCCGCCGCCGTCTTCGCTGCGGTAGTTCCAGCTGGGGCGCTGCGCGTCTTGCCAGTCGCCCTCGAAGACCCAGTAGCCGAACTCGCCGCGCACGCTGAGGATCTGGCCGAAGAAGCCCGAGTCGATGAGGCGCTTGAGCTTCTGCAGGCCGGGCAGGTAGAGCTTGTCGTGCACGACGCCGTTCTTGATGCCGGCCTCGGTCGCGAGGCGGGCGAGTTCGAAGGCCTCCTCGCTCGACTCGGCGGTGGGCTTCTCGGTGTAGACGTGCTTGCCGGCGGCGATCGCCTTCTTGATGCCCTTCACGCGGGCCTGCGTCACGAGCGCGTCGAAGTAGATCTGCCAGCGCGGGTCGGCCAAGGCGGCGTCGAGGTCGGTCGTGTAGT
Organism: Conyzicola nivalis; assembly: GCF_014639655.1. NCBI lineage: Bacteria > Bacillati > Actinomycetota > Actinomycetes > Micrococcales > Microbacteriaceae > Conyzicola > Conyzicola nivalis. The sequence goes on along the minus strand of NZ_BMGB01000001.1, from coordinate 2,312,948 downwards.
GCTCGATGCCGTGCTTGTCGGCGAGCTCCTTGAGCGTGACCTCGTTGCGCCCGATGATCATGATCTCGATCTGCTGGCGCGAGCCGTCACTCGTGACGACCCCGCCCTGGTCGCGGATCGCGAGCAGCGAGCGCACGAGGTGCTGGCGGTAGCCCATCCGGCCGGTGGCGCCGTTGACGATGATTCCAATTGTCGACTCTGACACTGGGTCTCTTCTCTGATTCTCGTGGCACCGATTCGTCCGGCACGCGGGAAAGCGTTTACCAAACTATAGCCAGCGAGGTCGGATTGGGCAAACATCAAATTTGCGGATGCGCCGCGGCCGGGCGCGCCGGCGGGTGCTCAGCGGCCGTCGGCGGGCAGTGTGACAGTTACCTCGAGTCCGCCCGCAGCGCGCGGGACGATGGCGAGCGAGCCGCCGTGAACGGCGGCGATGCGATCAACGAGAGCGAGGCCGAGCCCGTTGCCCGCGACGCCGCCGGCAATCCGCCCCGCCCCGCGCAGGAACGGCTCGGCGAGGCGTGCCGCCGTTTCGGCGTCGAACAGGCTTCCCGTGCTCTCGATGCACAGCGCGACCGTGCGTAATTGGTGGTCGGAGGTGATGCTCACGAAGGCCCGCCCACCGCTGCCGCTGTGCCGCACTGCGTTCTGCACGAGGTTGGTGACGAGCTGGGTAAGCAGACCAGCGTCGCCGATCACCGTCGCCGCCCCGAGTTGAGACGTGATGGTCACATCGCGCCGATCGGCCTCGTCGGCGTTCTCCTTGATCGCCGCGCGCACGATGTCGGCGATGCCCACGGGCTCGGCCGTGGCGACGATGGCGTTGGCATCGGCGAGCCGCAACAGAGCCGCGGTGAGTGCCACGGCGCGGTCATTCGTGATGCGGAGCCGCTCGAGAAGAACGGGGTAGTCCTGCTCGTCTGGGTTGCGCAAGGCGACGTCCAACATGGTGGCTGTAACGGCCAGGGGCGTCCGCAGCTCGTGCGACGCGTTGGCGGCGAACCTTTCCTGTACCTCGAACGCGTCGCGCAACCGGTCGAGCATGTGGTCGAAGTTGTCGGCGACCTGTCGGAACTCGTCGTTGCGCCCGGTAAGGGCGATGCGGTGCTGTAGATCGCCCGTAGCGACTATCTGCGCGGCTTCGTTGATGCGCCGCAGGGGGGCCAGGATCCAGCCGGCGAGAAACCAGCCGCCGATGATCCCGATCAGGGCGAGTGCGACGAGCGCCAGCGCGGAGAACCCGAGGACCGCTTTCAGGATGTCTCCCCGCGAGCCGATCTGCAGGTTGGGGCTGTCGCCGGGTATCGCGGGTGCGAGCGGGTAGTTGGGTACGTAGTACAGCACGACGTAGACGGCGATGAGCACGACGGCGCCGGCGGCGACGAGGAACACGGCGTAGCTGAGGGCGAGACGCAGGCGCGCGCTTACGCGCACCCGGGGGGTTGCGGCGCTCACGGAGTCGCCTCGACGAGGCGGTAACCCGCTCCGGACACCGTCGCGATGAGGTCGGGTGACCCGAGTGCCTTGCGCAGGGTCGACATCGTCACCCGGGGCGCGCTGGTGAACGGATCGGCGTTCTCGTCCCAGGCCTTTTCGAGCAACGTCTCGGCGCTCACCACGCCGCCGCCCGCCTGCATCAGCAGGTGCAGCACCGCGAACTGCTTGCGGGTGAGCTTCAGATAGCGGCCGGCGCGGTAGGCCTCCTGCCGGAACGGGTCGAGCCGTAGGTCGGCGAACTCGAGCACGGGAGGGGAGACCGCGACGGGGCGCCGGGCCAGGGCGTGCAGCCGCACGATCAGCTCTTCAAGAGCGAAGGGTTTCGTGAGGTAGTCGTCGGCGCCGAGCTCGAAGCCGGCGACCTTGTCGTTCAGGCGGCTCGCCGCGGTCAACATCAGCACGCGCACCGCCGGATGGTCGCGGGTGATCGCCGCGCAGACGTCGTCGCCGTGGGTGCCCGGAATGTCGCGGTCGAGCACGACCACGTCGTACTCGTTCACGGCGACTCGCTCGAGGGCGTCGTCGCCGTCGAAGGAGACGTCGGCGGCGATGGCCTCGTGGCGAAGCCCCGCCTGCAGGGCTTCGGCGAGGAACACCTCGTCTTCGACGATCAGCACACGCATGGTCGCCTCCTCAGCGGTCGTGTCGGGAGCCTCAGTTTAGGCAGAGGCCGTGTTGCAGAAATGTGTGGAAAAAGCGCAACGACAGCGAAACGCCCGGCTTGGTGGAGTGGGTCCCAGGCCGACGGGAACACCGGAAGCCGACGAAAGGAAGACTATGACGCACCCCGCTCGCCGCCGACTCGGACCGCGCGGCATCCTCACCGCCGTGCTGCTCGTTCTCGCACTCGGACTGGGCCTCGCGGCCTGCGCCGCGACCGACGGCGGTACCCGCATGCCCGCCGGCATCCCGACCGTCGCGACCGCGTCCGGCAGCGACGCGTACACGGAGGAGAACGGCTACATCGCCGTCGGTGACTCCGTATCTCCCTTCGACGAGCACGTGCCGACCATCGCGAAACTCGACCCCGAGCTGCGCGCCGCCGTGCAGGCCGCCGCGACCGCGGCCATCGCCGACGGCTTCGAGTTCGTCGTCACCTCGGGCTGGAGGAGCGCGGCCTATCAGCAGGCGCTGCTCGACGACGCGACGGTCACCTACGGCAGCCTCGAGGAGGCGCGCAAGTGGGTGAACACTCCCGAACTCTCCGCGCACGTCACCGGCGGAGCCGTCGATATCGGCTTCACCGATGCGAACAGCTGGCTCAGCCAGCACGGCGCCGACTACGGGCTGTGCCAGATCTACGGCAACGAGATGTGGCACTTCGAACTCGCGGTCGAGCCCGGTGGCACCTGCCCCGTTCAGAAGGACGACGCCGCCGGATGACCCGGCCACCGTCCCCACACACCCCACTCACTCACCCCAAAGGAGAAACCATGAAAACGACCACCCGCTCACCCCTGACCGAGAAGGCCCGAGCGCGTCGCTCGTGGCTCGTGACCCTGCTGGCCACGCCCGCCCTCGTCATCGCGCTCGCCGGATGTGCCTCGGCGTCGCCGGACGCAGCCGACCAAGGCCAGGGCAACGGTTCCGGCGGCGCCGCACAGCAGCCGACGACCAATGCCGAATTCGAGGCGGCGCGCGACGCGTACGACCTCAAGCTCGCGCAGTGCCTCCGCGACCAGGGCCTGGATGTCAAAGACCCGCTGCCCGGTGTCGGAATCAGCGAGGACAGCCCCGAGATCCGCGAGGCGTTCCCGACCTGTTCGGCGGAGATCGGCGATCCGCCATCGTCCGCGGGTATCCAGGCCACGCCGGAGGATCTCGAGAAGGCTCTGGCGCAGGCCGAGTGCCTGAGGGAAATGGGCTACGAGATCCAGGAGCCGACGGCGGACGACATCGGGTTCATCCCGGCGGAAGTCACGAACGAAGACTTCGAGACGTGCCGAACCTCGTGACTCCGTCTCCGACCCAGCCGAACGCAGCTCCTCGGCGTCGACGGTGGGCGGTCGTGACGATTTCGGCCGTCCTGCTGATTGCCGCGGTACTCGCCGTGCTGGTCATCCGCGCGGACGCCGCCCCCGAGCGAAAGGCTGGAACATCCACGCGGGTGTCTACGGCGCCCGTCACCACCGGCAACATGGTCGCCACCACGAACGCTCGGGCGACACTGCATTACTCGGGGGAGCGTGCCCTCACCGCCGCTCCCAGCGGAGTCGTCACTGCACTGCCGTCGGTCGGCGCCGTCATCGCCCCGGGCGGCACCCTGTACCGCGTCAACAACGCGCCGGTCATCCTGCTGCGCGGGTCCCTGCCCGCGTGGCGCTCCTTCGAGACCGGTATGCAACCGGGTGAGGACGTGCGACAACTCGAGCAGAACCTCGGCACCCTGGGGATGTTCCGCGGCGACCCCGACGTGACGTTCACAAAGGCGACGGCGGCCGCGGTCAGCACCTGGCAGAAGAGCCTCGGCGTGGAACGCACGGGCAGGCTCGACCGCACCGCCATCCTGTTCGCCGACCATGACCTGCGGGCGGCCCAGGCGACCGCGGTCGTCGGTGCCGAAGTCGCCGCGGGAGCCACTCTGTACACGGTCTCCGCGACCACGAAGATCGTCGACCTCGACCTGCGGCTGGCCGACCAGCAGCTCGCCGTCGTCGGCGCCGGGGTCGGCATCACCCTGCCCGACGGGACGACCACGCCCGGCCTGATCGAATCGGTCGGCGAACCGGTCGAACGCGGCGGCGACGACAGGGCGGCGGAAGACGCGAGCGCGACCTTCGTCCTACCCGTGACCGTGACCGTCGCCGATCAGGCCGCGGTCGGAGCCTTCTCGCGAGCGAGCGTGTCGGTGCAATTCACGAGCGCTCTCGCCGACGGGGTGCTCACCGTGCCGGTCGAGGCTCTCGTCGCCACCGACGCGACCAGCTTCGCGGTGGAGACACCGGGCGCGGCGGGCGACGGTTCCGCGCGCCGGATCCCGGTCACGATCGGAGCCTTCGCCTCGGGGCGGGTGCAGATCTCGGGGGAGGGTATCCGGGAGGGGCTCGCGGTAGTGGTGCCGGCATCGTGACCGCGCTGATCCGGCTCGACGACGTGACCCGCACCTACGGGTCGCCACCCGTGAACGCTCTCGCCGGTGTCACCCTGACGGTGGAACACGGGGAGATCGTCGCCATCGTCGGCCCGAGCGGTTCGGGAAAATCCACCCTGCTGAACGTGATCGGAACGCTCGACCGGCCGAGTTCCGGCGACGCGTACATCGACGGAGCGAACGTGAAAGACCTGTCCGATTCCGACCTGTCGGCGTTGCGCGCCCACCGCATCGGTTTCGTCTTCCAGCAGTTCCATCTGCGGGACGGCGTCGACGCGATCGACAACGTCGCCGACGGTCTGCTCTACACCGGTGTGCCGCGTCGGGAGCGCCGCGACCGGGCACGTGACGCGCTCACCAGGGTGGGGCTCGGGCACCGGCTCGACCACGCGCCCGGCCAGCTCTCCGGCGGGGAGCGGCAACGCGTCGCCATCGCTCGGGCGGTCGTGGGGGACCCGCCGCTGCTGCTCGCCGACGAACCCACGGGCAACCTCGACACGGCCTCCGGCGAGAGCATCGTGCGCCTGTTGCACGAGCTCAACGCCGACGGCACCACGGTGGTCGTCATCACCCACGACGCCGGGCTGGCCGAACGCCTCCCGCGCCGGGTGTCCATCACCGACGGCGCGATCGTCGCCGACTCGGCCGAGCGTCAGGAGAGCACGATATGACCCGCAACCGTGGCCGGGAGTCGAACCCCGGTTCATCCGCACCGCCACCCTCACGCCTGCGTGCCGGCGACCTCGCCTACGTGGGGTCGACGGGGCTGCGCGCACGGCCGATGCGGGCCGTGCTCTCCGCCCTCGGTGTCGCCATCGGTATCGCCGCGATGGTCGCGGTGGTCGGCATCAGCACGTCGAGCCGTGAGCGCCTCGACTCCCAGCTGGCCGAACTCGGAACCAACCTGCTGACGGTGACGGTGGCCGAGCCCACGGGGGCCGTCGCGCCGCTGCCGCTGCCGTCCGACGCGTCGGCCAGGGTGGAACGCATCGCGGGGGTCACCGGGGCGACCGCGACCGCCGACCTGAGCGATGTGCACGTCTACCGCAACCCGTTGGTCGACGAGGGACGCACCGGCGGCCTGACCGTCACGGCGAGCGAACTCGACCTGCTCTCGGTCGTCGGCGCCGAGCTGCGGTCGGGCCAGTGGTTCAACCCGGCCACGGCGGCCCTGCCCACCACCGTGCTGGGCGCGACCGCCGCGGAACGTCTCGGCGTGCGGGAGGTCGGCGGGCTGGTCTGGCTCGACGGGCGCAACACGACGGTGCTCGGCATCCTCGAGCCCGTGCCGCTCGCGGCCGAACTCGACATCGCCGCCCTGGTCGGGATGCCCGTGGCCGCGGCCGAGTACGACTACGCCGGGAATCCCACGCGCGTCTACGAGCGTTCGGAGGACGACGCCGTGATCGCCGTGCGCGAGCTGCTGCCGCCATCCGTGCAGCCGCCCGAGCCCGCCGACGTGGTGGTCTCCCGGCCGTCCGACGCGCTCACCGCCCGAGCGGCAGTCGACGAGGTCTTCACCGGGATGCTGCTCGCGCTCGGGTCGATCTCGCTGCTCGTCGGCGGCATCGGTGTGGCGAACACGATGATCATCTCGGTGCTCGAACGACGGCGCGAGATCGGGCTGCGGCGGGCGATCGGGGCCACACGCCGGCACATCCGGCTGCAGTTCCTGACCGAGGCCGTGCTGCTGTCGGCGATGGGCGGTGTGGCGGGTGCCGGTCTCGGCGCGGCCGTCACGGCGGCGATCGCGGCCGGCAGCGGCTGGGTGCCCGTGATCCCCGCCTGGATCGTGGTCGGCGGCGTGCTCGCCACGATCGGCATCGGGGCGGTGGCCGGGCTGTATCCCGCGGTGCGGGCGGCGCGCACCCCGCCGTCGGTCGCGCTGAGTTCGTAGCCGCCGGTCGTTCGACAGGACGGAGCGGGCCGCGAGGGCGACTTCGTCCTGTCGAACGTGCGCGCGGGCCGCTTGGTCCTGTTGACGGATGCGCCTCGCGCCGCGCCGGCGCCGGCTAGCTCGCGGGGAGGCCCGGCGTGCTCGCCCGCAGCACGACCGAGGTCGCCACCGAGAGGTCGCGTTCGGCGTCGGCATCGCGCGCCCGCAGCGCCACCGCGAGCGCCGATTCGCCCACCTCGAACAGCGGGATGCCGACGGTCGTCAGCGCGGGCGTCACGTCGCGCACGGTCTGGATGTCGTCGAAGCCGGCGATGGCGATGTCGCGCCCCGGCTCGATGCCGCGCGAGCGCAGGCCGCTCATCGCGCCGATCGCCATCACGTCGTTGACCGCGAAGATCAGTTCGACCCCGTCGAGACCGCGGTCGACGAGCTCGAGCGCGCCGTCGAACCCGCCGTCGCGGGTGAAGCCGCCGGTGACGACGTGTTCGTCGGGGATGCGGATGCCGTGGGCCGCGAGCCCGTCGGTGAAGCCGGCGAGCCGGTCGGTCGCGGTGAGCAGCGCGGCCTCGCCCGAGATGGCGGCGAAGCGGGTGTACCCGAGCCCGACGAGAGCGTCGGCCAGAGCACGCGCGCCGCCGTAGTTGTCGATGCGTACGGTGTCGAACGGCAGTTCGTGCTGGCTGACGAACACGACCCGGCCGCCGTTGGCCTCGAAGGCCTCCAGCTCGCGCGCGAGTTCGGCCTGGTGCTCTTCGTCGGAGCTGCGGCTGCCGGCGAGGATGATGACGCGGGGGCGCTGGCCGCGCAGCGCGCGCACGAGCTCGAGCTCGCGCTGCGACGACCGCTCGGTGACCGACATCGTCACGATGAGCCCGGCGTCCTCGGAGCCCTTGATCACGCCCGCGGCGATCGACGAGAAGTAGGGGTCGGCAATGTCGCCCACGAGCAGGGCGACCGACGTGGTCGAGCCCTTCGCCACGGCCTGGGCGGAGAGGTTGGTCGTGTAGTTGAGCTTGTTCGCCGCGGCGAGCACACGCTGGCGGTACTCGTCGTTCACGGTGCGGGCACTGCCGTTGAGCGCTCGCGACGCGGTGGCGAGCGATACTCCCGCTTCGCGCGCAACGTCATGCAGTGTCACGGCGGCCGTGCGTCGGGCGGTGGGCATGCGTTCTCCTCGTTCGGGCGTCGCGCAGGAGGTGCGCGCAACCGGCGTGGGAAAGCATATTCCGAGCGCGCACCCCCCAGCGGATGCGGAGGCCCCGACTCGACCGAGAAAGCGCTTACCGGCTAGGCTGGAGCGCGTTGGTCGATTGCGAAGAGGCAAAAATGACGAAATACGCGCTGGATGACCGTTCCGACGGTTCCCTTGTCGTGTCGATCGGCGAGGTGCCGGTACTGACCTACGTCTACCGTTCCGGTGTCGCGCAGCTGGAATCGCCCCGGCCCTACTTCCACCCGCTCACCACGCTCGGCGGCGAGACCGTCACGCAGGCCAGACCCGCCGACCACGTCTGGCACCACGGCCTTTCTTGGGCGCTGCCGAACGTGGCGGCCCCCGGCGGCGCGACCCACAACTTCTGGGGCGGCCCGACCTTCGTGCGCGGCGACGGCTACGTGCAGCTGCCCAACAACGGCACGGTCACCCACCGCGGGTTCACGGCGCTCTTCGCCGGCGACGACGGCGTCGAAATAGAGGAGATGCTGCAGTGGACCGCCCAAGACGGCGCCCTGCTCTTCACCGAGAAGCGTCGCCTCACCGTCAGAGCTTCGGATGACTCGTGGTCGCTGCTCTTCGAGACGGTGATGCGCAACGCCTCGGGCGAGACCCTGAGTATCGGGTCGCCCGGCACCGAGGGCCGCGAGAACGCGGGCTATGGCGGGCTGTTCTGGCGCGGGCCGCAGAGCATGGAGGGCGGCGAGGTGCTCGCCGAGGGCGACGGCGGCATGGGATCGCGGGGCGCGTGGATGGCGTATTCGGCCGAGGCTGCCACCGTCGTGATGACCGACCGGGCGCAGAATCCGCGGCATCCGACCCCATGGTTCGCGCGCAGCGACGAGTATGCGGGCCTCTGCCCCGCCCCCTTCTTCACCGAACCGCTCGACGCGCCCGCGGGCGCGAAGGTGCGCTTCGGCTACACCGTCGTCATCGCCGACGGACCATCAGAACTCGGCAGGGCGTCCGCTCTCGCCGCCACCGCACACACCGAGAAGGACCCCTCGTGACCGAACGCTACGCGCTCATCGGAACCGGGCACCGCGCCCAGATGTACCTCGACGCGATGCGCGGCGACCACGCCGACGTCGCCGAACTTGTGGCGTGGAGCGACACGAACCAGGGCCGGCTCGACTTCTACCAGGCGCAGTTCGTGGCGTCCCACGCCGCGGTGCCGCTGCGCTTCGCACCGGACGAGCTCGAGCGAACGATCGCCGAGCAGCGGATCGACCGGGTGATCGTCACCTCGCCCGACTTCACCCACGCCGACCTCGTGTCCAGGTCGCTGCTCGCCGGCGCCGACGTCGTGGTCGAGAAGCCGATCACCATCAACGCCGAGGGCCTCCGCCAGATCGCCGCGGCCATCGAGGCCAGCGGCAAAACGGTGGTCACCACGTTCAACTACCGGTACAGCCCGCGCAACTCGGCGCTGCGCGAACTGATCCAGTCGGGGGCGATCGGCGACGTGACATCCGTGCACTTCGAATGGGTGCTCGACACGGTGCACGGCGCCGACTATTTCCGGCGCTGGCACCGCGACAAGCAGAGCTCGGGCGGACTGCTCATCCACAAGGCCTCGCACCACTTCGACCTCGTCAACTGGTGGATCGACGCCGCGCCCCGCCGCGTCTTCGCGAGCGGCGGGCTGCGGTTCTACGGTGCCGCGAACGCCGCCAGCCGCGGACTCGGCGCGCGCACGCCGCGCAACACACACGCGGGCGACCCGTTCGTGCTCGACATGGCCGCCGACCCCCGGCTCAAGGGGCTCTACCTCGACAACGAACACCTCGACGGCTACGTGCGCGACCGCGACGTGTTCGACGACGACATCTCGATCGAAGACAACCTGGCGCTGCTTGTCGACTACGACAGCGGCGCGACGATGTCGTACTCGCTCAACGCGCACAGCCCGTGGGAGGGGTACCGGGTGATGGTCAACGGCACCCACGGCCGCGCCGAGCTGGAGGTCGTCGAACGCGGCGCGGTGCTCGTCGGCGAGGACGGCGTGGTGGTCGTCGACCCGAGCGCGACGCCGCTGGCGGGATCCGCAGACAACCTGCGGCCCGAGGGCGAGCGCCTGCTGCTGCAGCGGCACTGGGAGGCGGCGGTCGAGGTGCCCATCCCCGACGGCATCGGCAGCCACGGCGGCGGGGACGCGTACCTGCTCGACCACGTGTTCAACCGGGTGACCTCCGACCCGCTCGGGCGACCCGCCGGGTACGCCGACGGGGTCAAGGCCGTGTCGGTGGGGATCGCGGGCAACGCGTCGCTGGCGAGCGGGCTGCCCGTGCTGATCGCCGACCTGGGCGTCTAGCGCGGCGACCGCGCCACGAGCGGGACGCCGATGCCGGGCGCGCCCGGCGCCGTGAGCGTCGCGCCGTCGAACAGCACCGGACTCGGCCCGGCGAGCAGGCCGAGCGTGTCGAGGTCGGCGTCTTCGACCCGTTCCACGCGCGTCTCCTGCGCGATGCTCATCGCGAGCTGGCCGCTCAGCTCGGGCAGCAGGTGCGGGGCGAGGCGCAGGTCGGCCTCGTCGACGAGCGCTGCGATCTCGAGGAACGGCGTGATGCCCCCGACCCGCACGACGTTGGGCTGCAGAATGTCGGCGGCGCCGAGCGACGCCAGCTCGCGGAACCGGTGGATCGTGTGCACGTTCTCACCGAGCGCGACCGGCACGCCGATCGACCCGCGCAACTCGAGGTAGCCGAGCGTGTCGTCGCTGCGCAGCGGTTCCTCGATCCAGTGCAGGTCGAACCGTTCCAGCGCGCCGATCGCGGCGACCGCTGCCGGAACGTCCCAGCGCTGGTTCGCGTCGATCATCAGCTGGCGGTCGGGGCCGATCACGTCGCGAACGGCGGCGACGCGGTCGACGTCCTCCGCGACATCCGGCTTGCCGACCTTGATCTTCACCGCGTCGTAGCCGGTCTCGACCCAGCGCTCGGCCTGCGCCACGAGCTCGTCGAGGGAGTAGTGCAGGTTGACGCCGCTGCCGTAGACGCCGACCGAGGTGCGGATGCGCCCCACCGCGTCGGCGAGCCCGAGCGACGCGCGGCGGCCGGCCGCGTCCCACAGGGCCAGGTCGACGCCCGCCATGGCGATGGTGGTGACGCCCCCGCCGCCGGCCTCGTGCAGGTGGTGCCAGAGGTCGGTCCAGAGCTCGCGCGCGTCGGCCCGGCGACCGACGACGAACCCCGCGACGTCGGTGTCGATCAGCGCGCGCACCGCGGCGGCGCCGATGGTCGGGGTCCAGGAGAAGCCCGTTCCGGTCACGCCGTCGCTGCACTCGATGTCGACCCGCACGAGGTGCATCCACGGCGCGCTCGGCACCCACGGCCTCGGCATGGCGGCGGTGAGCGGCGTGGTCGTGACGCCGGTGATCGTGGGCGTGGTCATGAGGCGTCCGGACCGGCGAGCAGCGCCCGTTGCTCGGGCGGGAGTTCGGTGCGCCACGACCGGGTCGGCGCCCAGCCCAGCCGGTCGGTCGCGTGCGCCGAGCTGAACGCGGGGGCCGTCCCGTCGAGGCCCGTCGCCGCGGCGTAGGGCAGCAGCTCCGACAACGGTGCCAGCGCCAGGGCGTCGGCCGCCCCGACGAAGAAGACCTCGCCGTTCGCGTCGGCGCCCGCGCGCTCGACCCAGGCGACCACGAAGTCCGCGGCATCCCGGGCGTCGACGTAGTTGAACAGCGACACGGCTGCGAGCGAGGGGTCGTTCAGCCGGTCGACCACGGTGTGGCCCTGCTGGGTGGGCTCGCCCGACCACTCGCCCGGGGAGATCACGAAGCAGGGTCGGAAAGCGCCGAAGAGGGTGGATGTCTGCTGCCGGGCGAACATCGCGACGAGGTTCTCCACCAGTTGTTTCGACAGGGCGTAGGCGTTCCACGGGCGGGCGCGGTGCTCTTCGTCGAGCGGCAGGTAGTCGGGTTCCCAGCCGGTCGGGCTGCCGTATCCCATCACCGTGGGACTCGACGCGGCGAGCACCCGGGCGACGCCGTGTTCGCGGGCGGCGTCGAGAACCGTGAACGCGAGACGGGAGTTGGTGTCGAGGATGACGCCCTCGGGAGCGCTGAACGGCACGGCGATGGCGGCCAGGTGCACGATCGCGTCGGGGGCCTCGGCGGCCACGAATCCGGAAAACGCCGTGGGGTGCGCGAGATCGATGTCGACCTGACGGCCGTCGAAATCGGGTGCTGTCGCCCGGTCGACCGAAACCACCTCGTGCCCCGCCGCGGAGAGCGCGGCCAGGGTCGACCGCCCGAGACGGCCGGCGCCGCCGGTTACCAGAATCTTCATTCGTCCTCATCGTCGTTGATCGGGAGCTGGGGGGGGGGGGGGGGGAGAAAGGCGGCCAGAAAGCGCTTTCTCGGATACACTCTAGGCTCGAAGCGATCCTCGGCGCACCATTCGCGGCCTGTCGCATCGACGCAGCAGGGCATTTCACGCAAGGGAGCGGGGAGTTATGACGGTTCGACCCGGGGGTCGCGCGGCGACGATTCTCGACGTCGCGCTCGCCGCCGCCGTGTCGCAGGCCACCGTCTCCCGCGTCGTCAACGGCAAGAGCACGGTCGACCCGGCGATCGCGCGGCGGGTTCTCGCGGTGGTCGACGAACTCGGCTACCGGCCGAGCGCTTCGGCGCGCAACCTCGCTCGCGGCAGCACCCAGACGGTGGGAGTTGTCGTGCCCGACCTCGGCAACCCGATGTTCCAGGAGGTGCTGCGCGGGGTGACCCAGGCCGCGTCCGCCGCGGGGTACCGCGTGCTCGTGGCCGACTCGCAGGAGTCGCTCGCCGACGAGCCGGAACTCGCCACCGAGGCCCGCCGCCGCTGCGACGCTGTCGTGCTCGTCGCGCCCCGGATGTCCGACCACGAGCTGAGCGACCTGCTGCCGAGCCTCGCGCCCGTGGTGCTGGTCAACCGCTCCGCCGCGGGAACACCCGAGGTCGTCGTCGACTACGCGGCGGGAGCCTCCGCCGCCGTCGACCATCTCGCCGGACTCGGCCACCGCCGCATCGCGTACCTCGCCGGGCCCCCGTCGAGCGAGTCCAACCGGCGCCGGCTGGCCGGGCTCGAGCGCGCGCGGTCGCTGCACCCCGGGGTCGAGATCACGAGCATCCCCTGCGGCGCGAACGTCGAGGACGGGGCGCGGGCGGCGCAGGCGCTCGGCGATGCCACCGCGGTGATCGCCTTCAACGACCTCGTGGCCTTCGGGCTGCTCGCGGCCCTGCGCGACGCCGGAGTAGCGGTGCCGGGCACCGTGTCGGTCGTCGGCTTCGACGACATCGAGTTCGCCCGTTACGCCACCCCGGCGCTGACGACGATGGCCGTGCCGCGCCAGCTGCTCGGCGCCCGCGCGTGGGACGCCCTGCTCGCCGAGATCGAGGGCGGCACCCCGGCCGCCCCCGTGCTGTTCACCCCCGCGCTCGTGGTGCGGGCGAGCACCGGCGAGGTGGCGCGATGAGGACCGCGGCCGACCGCGCCGCCAAACGCGAGCGACTCGTCGCGGTGCTCGACGCGGCAGGGGCGGACGAGCTCGTGCTCACGAGTCACGGCGCCGTCGCCTGGTACCTCGGAGGGGCCCGCACGCACGTCAGTCTCGCTGGGGACCCGGTGCTGGCCGTGGTCGTCGGCCGCGCGATGGACACCGTCGTGGTGTTCGCGAACGAGCGCGCCCGGCTCGAGACCGAGGAGTTGCCCCCGCGCGCCGCCGCCCCCGCGTTCCACGTCGTCGAGGTGCCGTGGCACGAGCCGCTCGCGAGCGCGCTGCCGACCGGCCCCGGCGTGATCCACGAGCACGACGTCGCCGCCGAGCTGCGCGCCGTGCGGGGCGTGCTGCTCCCCGCGGAGCTCGCCGCCTTCCGCGCGCTCGGCCGCGAGTGCGCCGAGGTCGTCACCGACGTGCTGGGCGCGGCACGCGGCATCCGAAGCGAACGCGACATCGCCGCGGCCCTCGGCGCCGACCTGGTGGCGCGGGGTATCGACCCGCTCGTCCTGCTCGTCGCCGGGCGGGACCGTCTGGGCCTGCGGCACCCGCTGCCGACGGATGCCCCGCTCGGCGACCGCGCGATGGTGGTCGTCTGCGGGCGTCGCGACGGACTCATCGCCAACCTCACCCGCTGGGTGCGCTTCGGCCCGCCGCGTCCCGACGAGGCGGACACCGAGGCGCGCATCCGCGAGGTCGAGTCGGCCTTCTTCGGTGCCACTGTCGCCGGCGCCACCCTCGGCGAGGCCTTCGCGGCCGGCACCGCCGCCTACGCGGCCAACGGCTTCGATCCGGACGAGTGGCGCAACCACCACCAGGGCGGGGCGGCCGGCTACGACGGACGCGATCCGCGGGCGACGCCGGGCGCGAGCGATGTCCTCCAGCTCGGGCAGGCCTTCGCCTGGAACCCCACCGCGCCCGGCGCGAAGATCGAGGACACCGTGCTGCTGACCGCCGACGGCGTCGAGGTGATCACCGCGGACGACCGGTGGCCCGCCGTGACGGTGGGCGGCATCCGACGACCCATCGAACTGCAACGACCCCCTGAAACCGCAACGAGAGTAGAAGCACCGTGACCCAACCCCTGCGCGCCGCCATCATCGGAACCGGCTCCGTCGCGACCCTGCACGCCCGCAGCCTCGACCGGATCGACGGCGTCGAGCTCGTCGCGGTCGCCGACGTGATGCCGGGCCGTGCGCGGGCGTTCGCCGACGAGCACGCCGCGGCCGCGCACGCCTACGACTCGCTCGAGCACCTGTTCGCCGCCGAGACCGTCGACGTCGTGCACCTCTGCACGCCGCCGGGCGTGCACGCGCCGCAGGCCGTCGCGGCCTTCGCCCACGGGGCGCACGTGATCGCCGAGAAGCCGCCGGCCCTCTCGCTGTCGGAGTTGCAGCAGATGACGGATGCCGCGGCGGCAGCGGACCGCCGGTTCGCGGTCGTCTTCCAGCAGCGCACGGGCTCGGCCGCCGACCGGGTCAAGCGGCTGCTCGACTCCGGCGCCTTCGGCCGCGCGCTGTTCGCCACCTGCAACACGCTCTGGTACCGCGACGCGGAGTACTACTCCGTGCCGTGGCGCGGCCGCTGGGAGACCGAGGGCGGCGGCACGACTCTCAGCCACGGCATCCACCAGATCGACCTGCTCGCCTACCTGCTCGGCGACTGGCGCGCGGCGTCGGCGCAGCTCTGGCGCCAGGCCCGCGAGGTGGAGACCGAAGACGTGTCGACCGCGACGATCCTGTTCGAGAGCGGCACCGTGGCATCCGTATCCACGAGCGTCGTGTCGCCGCGCGAGACCAGCTCGATCCGTATCGACACCGAGAGGGCGACCATCGAGGTCGACCACCTCTACGGCCACGCCCCGAAGAACTGGCGCATCACACCGGCGTCGTTCGTGGGCGAGGAGGAGGCGGCGGCCTGGAACTTCGACGACGCCGCCTTCGAGGGCGGGATCGTGCCGAGCGGGCACGACGCCCTGCTCGGGAGCGTCTACGCGTCGCTGTTCGCGGGCGAGCCCCTGCCGGCCGTCGCGGCCGAGCCGGCGCGAGCGCTCGAGATCGTGACCGCGTTCTACGCGTCCGCGCGCGAGGGCGGCGGGCGGGTCGAGCGCGAGCGGGTGCAGGGCGAGGCCGCGCTGCGCGGAACCCTCGAGGCGCCGGTCGTCGACAACCGGGGCGTCGACAACAGGGGCGTCGAGACCCGGGCCGTCGACAACCGGGCCGTGGGCGGCTGATGGGCGCGCCGATCTATCGGGACGAGCTGTGGGAGGGCGCATCCGACCCGACCGTTATCGAGCGCGAGGGTACCGGCGAATGGTGGATGTTCTACACCCAGCGCCGGGCCCTGCTCGAGGGCACCGGCGTCGAGTGGGTGCACGGCAGCCGCATCGCCGTCGCCGTGTCGACCGACGGGGGAGCCAGCTGGCGGTACCGCGGGGTGGTCGACGGGCTCGATCCCGAGGGCGACCCCGGGCCGAACACGCACTGGGCGCCCGAGGTCGTGCGCTTCGGCGGCAGGTACCACATGTACCTCACCTGGATCGCGGGGATCCCGGATGCCTGGGCCGGACACGAGAGGCACGTCGTGCACTTCGAGAGCGAGACTCTGGAGAGCTGGACCAGGGTCGGCCGCATCGACGTGGGCACGGACTTCGCGATCGACGCGGCGGTCGCGCGCACGCCCGACGGCCTGCTGCGCCTGTGGTTCAAAAACGAGCAGGCAGACTCGACGACGTTCAGCGCGGTGAGCGACGACGGTTACGACTGGGCACCCACGGGTCTCGTGATCGGCGGCGCACCGCACGAGGGGCCGAACGTTTTCGAGCTCGGCGGCTGGTGGTGGTTGATCGTCGACGAGTGGCGCGGTCTGGGCGTCTACCGCGGCACCGACGGGGTGCGCTGGGAGCGTCAGAACGGGCTGCTCCTCGCCGAGCCCGGCGCCGACCCGCTCGACCGCGAGGTGGGCAGGCACGCGAGCGTCGTGGTCGGTCAGGAGGCCGGACTACTGTTTTATTTCACCCATCCGGGATTCGACGGGGTCGAGCTCGAGGGTGCAACGCCGCTCTCCGCCCGCCGCACCGCGATCCACGTGGCGCGGCTGTCGGTGAGTGACGGTGTGCTCGCGGCAGACCGCGAGTTTCCGGGGAAATCGCGCAGATTTCTGCCATCGGATTGACGGTTGAATGCATTCAACCTATGCTCTGGGATAACGCTTTCCCAGCGCCACCCACGGACTACAGCGACGTTATCCAGGAGGACAACGATGTTCTACAAGCACTCCCGCCGCACCGCAACTGCGATCGCGGTCACAGCAACAGCCGTTCTGGCCCTCGCCGGCTGCGCCGGTTCCGGCCCCGCGGCCACCGACGGCGGCAGCGAGTTCGACCCCGACGCCGAAGTGACGGTCAACTTCACCTGGTGGGGTAACGACGACCGCGCGTCGAAGTACACCGAGGCCATCGCCCTCTTCGAGGAGGAATACCCGAACGTCACCGTCAACGGCACGTTCACCGACTACCCCTCCTACTGGGAGAAGCGCACCACCGAGGCCGCCGGCGGCGGACTGCCCGACGTGATGCAGTTCGACTACTCGCAGATGGACTCGTTCGGCAGCCGTGGCCTGCTCTACAACCTCACCCCCGAGTACGGCACCAACATCGACGTCGAGGCGATCCCCGAGACCGCCCTCGAGGTGGGCGACATAGACGGCGAGTCGTACGGCCTCATCTCGAGCACCAACGCCTGGGCCATGTTCCAGGACCAGACGCTCCTGGAGACCATCGGCGTCGAGCCCTACGAGGGCGGAACGAGCTGGGAGGACTACTACGAGTGGATCGCCGACGTGACCGCCAAGGGTAACGGCGTCTACGGCGGGGCCGACCCCACGCAGCGCATCCAGAACTTCGAGCTGTCGCTCCGCCAGAACGGTGGCAACCTCTACACCGACGACGGCGCGCTCGGCTTCGACGAAGACGACCTCACCGCGTTCTGGGAGTCCGCTTCCGACATCCGCGAGGGCGACATCGTCCCCCAGCAGCGTCTCGAAGAGCTGAACCCGGTCTCGGGTTTCGGTGCGAACATCGCCGCGAGTGAGCTCACCTGGGACAACTTCGGCGCCGGCTACCTCGCCGACTCGGGCAAGGCCGTAGACGACCTGGTCCTCACGACGCCGCCGACCGACGACGCGGACGCCAAGGACCTCTACCTCAAGCCCTCGATGCTCCTCGCGATGTCGTCGAAGACCAAGGTGGGTGCCGCGGGCGCCAAGCTCATCGACTTCCTCACCAACAGCCCCGAGGTCGGCAAGATCTTCGGTGCATCGCGCGGTATCCCCGCCTCGGAGACGCAGCGTGACGGCGCCGAACTGTCCGGCCAGGACGCCAACGTGCTCGCCTACGAAGAGTCGATCACCGACCGTCTCGGTGACGCTCCTCCGCTGCCTCCCGAGGGCGCGGCATCCATCGAACAGAAGTTCTGGGACCTGGGTAAGAGCATCGACCTCGGCGCCATCGAGATCGACGAGGCCGTGAAGCAGTTCTTCAGCGAAGCAGAGATCGCCCTCAACAACTAGGTACCGAAGAACTAAGTTCTTTCATAGCAACGACGCTCGGAGAATCCACGATGACCACAACACAACGGCAGGTGTCGAAGACGTCGCCGCTGGGGTCAGCACCCGCCGGCCCGGGAAGCTCAGCTTCCCGGGCCGGGGGCCGCCCCAAGCTCAGTGAAAAAAAGCGCGACGGCATAGCGGGTTACCTCTTCCTCACGCCGTGGCTCATTGGGTTCTTCGTGCTCACGCTGGGGCCGATGCTGATCTCGCTGTACCTCGCCTTCACGAAGTACAACCTGTTCACCGACCCCGAGTGGATCGGCTTCGACAACTTCACCCGCATGTTCGCCGACCCGCAGTTCCAGCAGTCGGTGCAGATCACCCTCGTCTACGTTCTCGTCGGCACCCCGATCAAGCTGGCCGCAGCCCTCGGCGTCGCGATGCTGCTGAACTACCGCAGCAAGGGGTCGGGCTTCTTCCGGTCGGCCTTCTACGCGCCCTCGCTCATCGGCGCGAGCGTCAGCGTCGCCATCGTCTGGCGCGCGATGTTCAACAACGAAGGTCCGGTCGACACCGGCCTGAGCTTCATCGGCATCGAGGCCGGCGGCTGGGTCGGAAACCCGGCCCTGGTCATGCCGATGATGATCCTGCTGGCGGTCTGGCAGTTCGGCGCCCCCATGGTGATCTTCCTCGCGGGGCTCAAGCAGATTCCCGGCGAGCTCTACGAGGCCGCCGACGTCGACGGCGCCGGCCCGTGGCGCAAGTTCCGCAGCGTGACGCTGCCGATGCTCTCGCCCGTCATCTTCTTCAACCTGCTGCTCGAGATGATCGGCGCGTTCCAGATCTTCGCCTCGGCGTTCATCATCTCGTCGGGCACCGGCGGACCCGCCGGCAGCACCAACTTCTACACCGTGTACCTCTACCAGCGGGCCTTCGGCGACCTGCAGATGGGCTACGCCTCGGCGATGGCCTGGCTGCTGCTCGTCGTCGTCGGTATCGCCGCGTTCGTCCTATTCCGCACCTCGAAGTTCTGGGTGCACTACGGAGGTGACCTCAAATGACCGCTCTCGACACCGAACTCGCTCCCGTCCTGCCGCTCACCGGCCAGAAGCAGCGCGTTCCGAAGTGGAAGAAGCGCTCGACCTGGGTCACCGTCGTCTGGGCGGTCGCGCTCACCGTGATCGTGGCGGTCGTGCTCTACCCGCTGCTCTGGATGGTGCTCGCGTCGTTCAAGCCTTCGGCCGACATCAACGGCAACGTGTCGCTGCTGCCCGAGAACCCGACGATCCAGAACTACGTGAAAGTGCTGCAGGGCATCGGCGGCATCCCCGTGTACACGTTCTTCCTCAACTCGCTCGTGCTCGCGGTCGGCTCCGTCATCGGCGTGGTCATCTCGTCGTCGATGGCCGCCTACGCGTTCGCCCGGGTGCGGTTCGCCGGAAGCAAGATCTTCTTCGGCCTGATGATCGCGACGCTGCTGCTGCCGTTCCACGTGCTGATCATTCCGCAGTACATCATCTTCCAGCGCCTCGGCCTGGTCGACACGTTCGTGCCCCTGCTCGTGGTCAAGTTCCTGGCCACCGAGGCGTTCTTCGTGTTCCTCATGGTGCAGTTCATTCGCAACCTGCCGATGGAGTTGGACGAGGCCGCGAGAATCGATGGCGCGGGACATCCGCGGGTCTTCTTCTCGATCACTCTGCCCCTCATCAAGCCGGCCCTCGTGACGAGCTCGATCTTCGCCTTCATCTGGAGTTGGAACGACTTCCTCGGTCCGCTGCTGTACCTCAACTCGACCGACAAGTACCCGCTGCCGCTCGCGCTGCGGCTGTACAACGACCAGACCAGCGTCAGCGATTACGGCGCGACGATCGCCATCTCGGTGCTCGCGCTCATCCCCATCGCGCTGTTCTTCTTCATCTTCCAACGGTTCCTCGTCGAGGGTGTGGCGACGCAGGGGCTGAAGGGATGACCATCGTCTCGACGCGCAGGGCCAAGGCGCAGGCCGCTTCGGGATCCGGGCCCACCTCTTCGGAGGCGGGGGCCTGGCCCGGCGCGAAGCAGCGGTTCGCACTGTTCGGCGAGGTGCTGCTCACCGGCATCATCGTGGTGCTCGTCTCGATCCCGATCGTGACGATCCCGCTCGCGCTCGCCGTGGGCAAGCGGCACCTGATGCGCTTCCTGCGGGCCGAGGGCTCGCAGCTCGCCCTGGTCGCGGGCGACGTGCGCGAGGGATTCATCGGCGGGGTCGGCATCGGCTGCGCGTGGCTCGCGGCCACGGGCATCCTGCTGATGGACCTGCTGCTCGTCGCGAGCGGCGCCCTTCCCGGCGGTGTGGCCGTCGGGGCCCTGGCCGTGGTGTTGCTCGCGGCGCTCACGGTGCTGACGCTGTGGGTCGCGGCGTCGTGGACGCCGGCTTCCGGATGGCGGGCCGCCGTGCGGACCGGCTTCGCGTCGCTCCGCACCGACCCGATCGGGTCGGTCTACCTTCTCGTCGGTGCCGGTCTCGTGGTGCTGTTCACCTGGATGCTGCCGCCCCTGATCATCCCGGCGCTCGGCTGCGTGTGCTTCGCGGTCGCCGCGATCGCGGTGCGGCACGCCGCTCGCCGGGCGTGACGCTCGATCCCACCCTCGCCTCGCGCCTCGACTCGGGGGAGTCGATGGCGGCGCCGCTCGGTTCCTACGCGGCGCCGGCGTGCCCGGTCGTGTCGTCGACGGTCGCCGGGGTTCCGGTGCGCACCTACGGCTCGGCCGGGCCGACCGTGGTCTGGCTGCACGGCGGCGGATTCGCGGCCGGCGATCTCGACATGCCCGAGGCCGACGTGGTGGCGCGCGAACTCGTCGCGCGGGCGGGCGCCACGGTCGTCTCGGTCGGCTACCGGCTCGCGGCGTTCCCGGCCGGGCTAGACGACGTGGTCGCCGTGGTGGGTGCGCTCGCCGGGCCCGTGGTGCTGGGCGGAACGAGCGCCGGCGGCAACCTCGCGCTGGCCGCTGCGCTGAGGCTGCGCGACGAGGTGGCATTGGCCGGCCTGGTGCTCGCGTACCCGTACCTGCACCGGGTGAACCCGCCCGCGCCGGCCGACCTGACGGCCCGCATGGCACAGCTGCCCGCGTCGGTGCGCTTCCCGCCCGCGAAGATGACCGCGATGGCGACCTTCTACCTCGGCCCGCTCGCCGACGACCCGCCGCCCCTCGCGTACCCGGGCAGCGCCTACCCGGGCAGCGCCTACCCGGGCAGCGCCTACCCGGGCAGCGCCCATCCGGGTGCCGCCCACTTCGCCGGGCTGCCGCCGACACTCGTGATCGGTGCCGAGTACGACGACCTCCTGCCCTCGGCCCAGGATGCCGCCGCACGCCTGCGCGCCGCGGGCGTGCCCGTTCGCGAATACCTGGAGACCGGAGTGCTGCACGGGCACCTCAACACCCCGGGTCTCCCCGGCGCGCTGCGCACGCTCGACGAGATGGCGGGGTTCCTGCGGTCGCTCTGATACTGATGGAGGATGCGAGTCTGATGGAGGATGGACTGCATGACCTCGCCAGACGCAACCGGGCCCGCCGATCGCCTGCGGGCGGCGCTGGGCGACGAGTCGTCGTCCGCTCGACTGCAGACCGCGCTCGCGGCCGGCACGTATCCCGACGTGCGGTTCGTCCCCGTGCTCGTCGACCGCAGCGGCGTCGAGCCTGACTTCTTCGTGCGCGACATGCTCACCTGGGCGCTCACGCGGCATCCGTCATCCCACACGGTTCCGCGGCTGCTCTACGAGGTGGGGGCCGACAGCCCTCAAGCGCGCAGCCAGGCACTGCACACGCTGTCGAAGATCGGCGACCCGCGCGGCTGGTCCGCGATCACGGCCGAGGTGCTGCGCGACCCGCACGACGAGGTGGCGACGACCGCGTGGCGCACCGCCGCCGGGCTCGTTCCCGCGGGCCAGGAAGCGCAGCTGGCGGAGGCGCTGGCCTCCCAGCTCGGACGAGGCGGACGAGAGACGCAGCGCAGCCTCACCCGCTCCATCGTCGCGCTCGGCGAGGTCGCCGTGCCGATGCTGCGGGCGCGGGCCTCGCACCGTGACATCGACATCCGGCTGCACGCCGTCGCCACCGAGCGCCTGATCAACGATCCCGACGAGGACTTCGACGATGCCGTAGCGGAGGCGCGACGCACCGCCCTGTAGCGCGGGTGGCTACACCGACCGCCGCTCGACCAGCGCCGTCGGCACGGCCGTGAACGGCGGGACGTCTTCGCCGTCGATGAGGCGCAGCAGCGTCTGGACGAGCACGGCGCCCTTGTTGGCGGTGTCGAGGTCGACCGTCGTGAGCGGCGGATTCGCGCTCGTCGAGAAGTAGTTGTTGTCGACGCTGGCGACGGCGATGTCGTAGGGCACCCGGATCGAGTGAGCGCGCAGCACCTCGAGCGCGCCCGTCGCCATCTGCGCGGAGGCCGCGAACACGGCGTCGATGCGGGCGCCGTTGTCGAGCAGGCGTTGCATCGCCTCCGCGCCGCTCGCCGGGGTGAACGTGCCCGACTCGAGCGGACCGGCGTCCAGCCCGGCATCCGCGAGCGCCGAACGCCAGCCGTTCACGCGGTCGATGCCCGCCGCGGTGTCGAGCGGGCCGCTGATCGTCGCGATGCTGGTGCGCCCGCGGGCGACGAGGTGGCGGGTGGCGATGGCTGCCGCCTCCACGTTGTCGACGTCGACGACGTGGATCGGGCGTTCGGCCGGTTCGAGCGGACGCACGCCGAAGACCATCGGAACGGTGTCGGATAGCTCGACGTAGGCGGGCACCCGGCTGTGGTGCGAGAGGATCAGCGCGCCGTCGACATTCCCCCCGGTGAGGTAGCGGCGCGTCTTCTCCGGGTCGGCATCCGATTCGATCAACAGCGTCAGCGTCTGATCCGTCGACGACGCGTACAGGGCGGCGCCCTGGATGACCTCGGCGAAGTAGGGGTCGGCGAAGAACTCGGCGGTGCGCTCCGGGATGACCATCGCGATCATCTGGGTGCGCCGGCGCACGAGGCTGCGCGCCGCCCGGTTGGGCACGTACCGCAGCTGGGCGACGGCGGCGTTGACGGCGTCCACCATCTCGGGCTTCACCGTCGCGTGACCGTTGATCACTCGCGAGACCGTGGCCCGGGAGACCCCGGCGAGCGCGCCGACGGCCTCGAGAGTGGGCTTGCCACCCTCGACGAATTCGTCGCTCGTCATAGTCGCCTCTCGTAGCGGGTTGGCACCCGCGACGGGTGGCCGCGCCCTAGGGAATCTTAGTGACCGTACCGTCACTCGGGGATCCGGTGCCCCGCGATCAGGTCGGCGAGCCAGGCCCCGCTGCGTTTGACGGTGCGCTGCTGCGTCTCGTAGTCCACGTGCACGATGCCGAACCGCTTGCTGTAGCCGTAGCCCCACTCGAAGTTGTCGAGCAATGACCAGACCAGGTAGCCGCGCAGGTCGACGCCGCACTGGATGGCCCGGTGCGCGGCGGTGAAGTGGCGGCGCAGGTAGTCGACGCGTTCCGGGTCGTCGACCCGGCCGTCTTCCACCGTGTCGTCGAACGCGGCGCCGTTCTCGGTGATCACGAGCGGCAGCCCCGGATGGGCCTCGTGCAGCGAGACGAGCAGCTCTTCGAGGCCGTCGGGCGCGATGTTCCACCCCATCGACGTGTACGGGCCGTCCTGCACGAGAAACTCGACGTGCTCGCTGCCCGGCCACGGGGAGCCGCCCACGTCTTTGTGGCCGTCGGCGTTCTGCCTAACGCTCGTGCCGTCCCACATGCGGACGGTCGCGGTCGAGTAGTAGTTGACGCCGAGGAAGTCGATCGGCTGGTGGATCAGCCCGAGGTCGCCCGGCAGCACGAACGACCAGTCGGTGATCGCCGCGGTGTCGGCCAGCAGGTCGGCCGGATAGGCGCCGGTGAGCATCGGGCCGGTGAAGCCGCGGTTGGCGAGCGCGTCGATGCGACGGATCGCCTCGGGCGAGCTGGCGTGGTCACCGCGCACGACGTGGAAGTTCAGCGTCGCCGAATACTCGGCGTCGTTTGTCACCGTCTCCCGCAGCGCGAGGATGCCGAGGCCGTGCGCGAGGTTCAGGTGGTGCACCGCGCGCAGTGCCGCGAGCGGCTCGGTGCGCCCGGGAGCGTGGGCACCCGAACCGTAACCGAGGTACGCCGAGCACCACGGCTCGTTGAGGGTCGTCCAGACGGCGACCCGGTCGCCGAGCTCGACCCCGACGATCGCCGCGTATTCGGCGAAGCGGTAGGCGGTCTGCCGGTTGGACCAGCCGCCCTCGTCCTCGAGCGCCTGCGGCAGATCCCAGTGGTACAGCGTCGCGATGGGCCGGATGCCCCTGGCGAGCAGCCCGTCGACGAGCCGCGAGTAGAAGTCGAGGCCGGCCCGGTTCGGTTCGCCCGAGCCGAGTGGCTGGATGCGCGGCCACGCGATCGAGAACCGGTATGCCTCGAGCCCGAGCGACGCCATCAGGTCGAGGTCGCTCTCGAGCCGGTGGTAATGGTCGTCGGCGACGTCACCCGTGTCGCCGGCGACGACCCGGCCCGGGGTGTGGCTGAAGGTGTCCCAGATCGAGGGACCGCGGCCGCCCTCGGCCACCGCCCCCTCGATCTGGTAGGCGGCGGTGGCCGAGCCGATCACGAAGGCGGGCGGGAATTCGAGGCCCGCGTCGCGGTAGTCGGGGTTGCCCGCGGTGGTCGGCAGTATTTCGAGCGACATCTAACCCTTCACCGCACCCTGCATGATTCCGGCGACGAGCTGCTTGCCCGCCAGGATGAAAAGGATGAGCAGCGGGATGACCGACAACACGGCGCCAGCGAGCACCATCGCGTTGTCGGGGGTCTGCCCGCCGCTCGCGCTGAGCGAGGCGAGCGCCGTCTGCACGCTCGGGTTCCTCGGACCGAGCACGAGAAGCGGCCAGAGGAAGTCGGTCCACGCCGCCATGAACGTGAACAGCGCGAGCACCGCCATCGCCGGGCGGGCGGCGGGAACCGCGACGTGCCAGAACGTGCCCCACATGCTGGCGCCGTCCATGCGGGCGGCCTCGATGAGCTCGTCGGGGATGACATCGACGAGGTACTGGCGCATAAAGAACACCCCGAACGCGGTGACGAGTCCCGGCACGATGACCGCCTGCAGGGTGCCGATCCAGTGCCACTGCGCCATCAGCATAAACAGCGGGATGATGCCGAGCTGGGTGGGGATGGCCATGGTTGCGATGACGGTGAGCAGCAGCCCGTTGCTGGCGCGGAACTTGAGTTTCGCGAACGCGTACCCGGCGAGGGTGGAGAAGAACACCACCGAGATGGTGATCGCACCCGAGATGATGACGCTGTTGATCAGCGCCTGGAAGAACGGCACCGTCTCGAACACCTTGGCGGCGTTCGACAGGAAGTTCCCGCCGGGCACCACCGCGGGCGGCACGAGGTTCGTGTCGGACGACTGCCGGCTGCCGATGACGAACGACCACCAGAGCGGGAACGCGGAGCCGGCGAAGAACGCGGCGAGCAGGGCGTAGGTGAGAAAACCGGGGGCCTCGTAGACCTTGCGGCGTTTCGCCTGGCGTTCCTGTTTCACCTCGGGAGCGACCTGCTGTCGTTCGAGTAGCGCGCTCATGCTCGGCGTCCGTTCCTGGTCGGGGTGATCAGCGCGGCCGGTCTGACCCGCGGTATGCGGGTGGGCTTGGCGTCGCCGGTGCGGATGGCCCGCGAGATGGCGAAGTTGATGAGCCCCGCCAGAATGATGATGATGAACAGGATCCAGGCGGTCGCCGACGCCCGGCCGAAGTCGCGGCGCGGGAAGGCGAGCTCGTACAGGTAGAGCACGATCGTCTGGAACTGCTTGTCGCCGCCGCCGTAGGTGCGTCCGTCGAACAGTTTGGGCTCGGTGAAGATCTGCAGTCCGCCGATGGTCGAGGTGATCACGACGAAGATGAGCGTCGGCCGGATCATCGGGATGGTGATCGACCAGAACCGGCGGGCCTTGGTGGCGCCGTCGAGGGCCGCCGACTCGTACACGTCGCGCGGGATGGCCTGCATGGCGGCGAGCAGGATGAGCGCGTTGTAGCCGGTCCAGCGCCAGTTCACCATGCTCGCGATCGCGACGTGGGAGGGGAAGACGTCGAACGACCAGCGGATCGGGTCGAGACCGAACAGCTCGAGCAGCCCGGCGATGGGCCCGTGGTACTGGTTGAAGATCTGCAGGAAGATCACGGCGACCGCGACCGGCGCCACGATGTACGGCAGCAGGATGCTCATGCGCCAGAAGGTGCGCGCCCGGATGGCCTGGTCGAGCACGGCGGCGATGACCGTGGCGAAGATCAGCTGCGGGATGGCCGACAGCAGGAAGATGCTGATCGTGTTGCCGAAGGCGTTCCAGAAGAACGGGTCGGCGAGCACCGAGGCGTAGTTGTCGAGCCCGACGAAGTCGCCCTGGCCCTTGAGCAGATGCCAGTCGTAGAGCGAGACGTTGAGCGTGTAGATGATCGGGAAGACGCCGATCAGCGCGAACAGAATGAAGAACGGCGCGATGTACAGGTACGGCGACGCCTTGTAGTCGAGCCGCGAGAGCTTCTGTGTGAACGTGAGTGTGGAGGGCGCCCGCGCCCCGAGTGTGGTCGTCATCGGCCAGCCAATCCGCGAATTCGTCGTTGTCGAGTCAGGGTCGGGCAGGCGGCCCCTGTGCCGGATGACACGGGGACCGCCTGTCCGGAGGGTGAGGGTCAGCCGACCAGCTGGTTCAGCAGCTTGACGGCTTCCTTCCACGCGGTGTCGCCATCGGTGATCTCGCCCTGGCTCACCCGGTCGAAGATCGGGCCAAAGACGTTGTCCTGGATGTTGGAGTCTTCCGGTCCCTTCACTTGGGCGATGACGCCCTCGGAGCGGGCGGCGAAGATCTCGCCGACGGGCGCGTTGTTGAAGAAGGCGCTCGTCGAATCCTTCACGAGCTCCTGGCCCTCGACCGTGCTCGGGAACGGGCCGGCGAGTTCGAACGACGCGGCCTGCTGCGCGGGGGCGGCGAGCCAGAGCGCGAGCTTGGCGGCCTCCTCCTTGTGCTCGGACGCCTCGGAAACACCGAGGAAGGCGCCACCCCAGTTGGCCGATCCGCCGGGGAGTACGTCGGCGAAGTCCCAGCCGCTGTCGGTGGTGCCGGCGTCGTAGTAGCCCTGCACGATGCCGAGCATCCAGCTCGGGCACATGTACGTCGCGTACTTGTCTTCCTTGGCCTCCGGGCCGACGTCCCAGCCGGGGAGCCCGGCGCCGAGGCCATCGTTCTCCGCCTCGACGATCATGGCGAGCTGGTCTTTCAGCACGTCGTTACCCTCGATGTTCAGGGTCTCGCCGTCCTTCTTGTAGTAGCCCTCTTCCTGCTGGTTCACGAACGAGTTCCAGAAGAACCGGGGGGAGTGGTAGAACGCCTTGCCACTCGCGGCCACGTACTCCTCGCCCACCTCGTAGAAGCGTTCCCACGTGGCATCCGCACCACCGAAGTATTCCGCGACCTCGCCGCGCTCACTCGGCAGGCCGGCCGCGGCGAACAGGTCTCCGCGGTAGCAGATGCCCTGCGGGCCGATGTCGAGGCCGGCCCCGATGACGCGACCGTCGGCGTCGGTGCCCTGCTTGTACTTCCAGTCGAGCCAGTCGTCTTTGACATCTTCGATGCCGTAGTCGCGCAGGTCGACGAACGAGCCGCTGACCTCCTGGATCGTGCCGAGCCAGCCCTCCTCGATAGCGACGACGTCGCTGAGCCCGGTGCCGGCGGCGATCTTCGCGTAGGCGTCGTCGCGGGCAGCGCCGCCGCCCTCGAGGTTCGTCGCCTCGATGGTGATGTTGGGGTTCTCCTCCATGTACTTCTCGTAGTTGGCGTCGACACCCATGGTGCCGAACGTCGTGATCGACAGCGTGATCTCGCCGTCTTCGGATGCGCCCCCGCCACCGGATGCGGCGCATCCCGAGGCGATGAGGGCGAACGCTGCTGCGCCGGCGATTGCTATGGCGGCCGCGCGTCGTGATGTAGTCACAGTCACTCCTTTGTGTGTGCGTGGGCGTCAGAGAGCGCTCTCTGAGATAATTGAGAGAGCGCTCTCTGACGAAGTGGGAGCCACACTATGCGCACCGAGTGTGCCGCGTCAAGGAAAATCTGAGAGCGCTCTCACGCCTGCGTCCGCGTCGGTCGACAGGATGCCACGGGTCGGCGGGCCGGGATCGTCCTGTCGACGGGGCGGCCGGGCCGACCGGTCCTGTCGGCGGGCGGGGCTCAGCGCCCGGCGGCGACCGCGTTGAACAGCGGGTCGGCGTTGAAGCCGAGGCGGCCAGGCACGGCAACGTTCGTGAGAAGCACGAAGGTCAGGTCGAGCTCGGGGTAGACCCAGAACTCGGTGCCGGCCCAGCCGCCGTGCCCGAAGACGCCGCGCTCCAGCAGGCCGGGGGCGGAGTGCCGCAGGTTCCAGCCGAGACCCCAGTCCTGGCCGCGCTCGACGAGGTAGGGCGCGAGCTTGGGCAGACCGGCGGTGAGGGGGCGCAGCATCGCGTCACGGGTCGTGGGGTGCACCACGGCACCGTCGTTGCGCAGCAGCGCCGAGCCGAGGCCCAGCAGGTCTGCCGCGGTCGCGAACAGGCCGGCACCCGGGTGGCGCAGCGTGACGAAGCGCTCGTAGTCGAGATCTTGCTCCGCGGCGCCGAACACGGGGTGCGGGTCGCAGTCGCGCTCGAACGTGAGCCCCGGCATGCCGGCGTCGGACGCGAGCGACGCGAGGTTGACGTCGAGCGAGTCGCCCGTGGCCGACTCGACCAGGGCCGCGACGCCCTCGAAGGCGATGGTCGAGTAGCGCGTCATGGTGCCCGGAGTGAAGTCCTGCTCGCTCTCGACGAGCGCGCGGCGGGTGCCCTCGGCGACGTCGAGCTGCGGCTCGGAGACGCCCGACGTGTGGCTGAGCAGGTGGGTGAGCGTCACGGCGGGGGAGGTGAACCCGGGGATGGCGCCGACGAGCGGTGCATCGAGGGCCAGCAGCCCGCGCTCGACGGCGCGCAGGGCGGTCAGACCGACCAGCGGCTTCGTGATCGAGAAGAGCGCATAGGCGTCGCCGGTGGTGGCCACTCGCGACCCGCTCGAACCGAAGGCCGCGACATCCGAAATGCCCTTCGACGTGGCGATTCCGAGAACGGCTGTCGGCAGAATTCCGTCGCGTACCTGACGCTGGGCCCAATCGAACGATGACTGCATGGTTGCAACGATACACAAGCGCCGGGAACTTGCTATCGTGGGCCACGTTCACCAATCGAGTAAAACGTTGCAACGGGGTAGGCCAGTGTCGGGTGCGAGCATCAAAGACGTCGCGGCGCTCGCCCGCGTCTCGATGAGCACCGTGTCGAACGTGCTGAACAATCCGCAGCGGGTTTCGGCCGAATCGCGCGACCGCGTGCAGCGCGCCATCGAGCAGCTCGGCTTCGTGCGCAACGCGGCGGCGCGCCAGTTGCGGGTCGGCAGCAGCAAGCTCCTCGGGCTCGCGCTCATCAACATCAGCAACCCGTTCTTCACCGACGTCGCGACCGGCGTCGAGGAGGCCGCGCGGGAGGCGGGGTACTCGGTGCTGCTCGGTAACAGCGCATCGCGGCCCGACGGTGAGAGCGGATTCCTCGAGCTGTTCGAGAAACAGCAGGTCGACGGGGTGCTCATCGTGCCGTCGGGTGACGTGCTCGACAAGCTCGACGGCCTGCGCCGCCGCGGCACCCCCGCCGTGCTCATCGACCGGGTCGACGACCGGCGGGCGTTCTCGTCGGTGTCGACCGACGACCTCGCCGGCGGCCGGCTCGCGGCCAAGCACCTGCTGTCGCTCGGCCGCCGCAACCTCTGGTTCATCGGCGGGCTGCTCAGCGTGCGGCAGATGAACGACCGGCTGGAGGGCTTCCGCGGCATGATCGCCAACTACCCGGGCGTCTCGCTGCGGGTCGAGACGGGCGCCTTCGTCGACGCGACGAGCGGACTCGAGTACGGCCGCGCGATCGCGTCGCTTCCCGTCGACCAACGACCCGACGCGATCTTCGCCGCCAACGACATGCTCGCGCTCGGTGTCATCCAGGGGCTCACCGCCACGGGCTTCCGGGTGCCTCAGGATGTCGCGGTGATCGGCTACGACGACATCGTGTTCTCTGCGGCCGCCGCCATCCCGCTGACGTCGGTCAGGCAGCCGAGCCGCCGCATGGGCAGCACCGCCGCCCAACTGCTCATCGACGAGATCGCCGACCCGCATAACTTCCGCCCGCGCTCGATCGTCTACGAGCCGCAACTCATCATCCGTGCCTCAACCGGCGACCCGAAGGGAACCACCCCATGACCATGCACTACGGCGGCGACTACAACCCCGAGCAGTGGCCGGAACAGGTCTGGCACGACGACGTGCGCCTGATGCGCGAGGCGGGCGTCACGATGGTGAGCCTCGGCATCTTCGCCTGGTCGCGCATCCAGCCGGCCGAGGGCGTCTTCGACTGGGAGTGGCTCGACACGGTCATCGACCTGCTGCACGAGGGTGGCATCGCCGTCGACCTCGCGACCGCTACCGCGTCGCCGCCGCCGTGGGCGACGACCGCCTACCCCCAGATGCTGCCGCAGGACGAGAACGGCGCGACGTACTGGCCGGGCTCGCGCCAGCAGTTCGCGCCCAGCTCGCCCGAGTACCGCCGGCTCGCCGCCGAGCTGGTCACCGCCCTCGCCGAGCGCTACGCCCAGCATCCCGCGGTGGTCATGTGGCACGTCAACAACGAGTACGGCTGCCACCTCAACTACGACTACTCCGACAACGCGGCGGTCGCCTTCCGGGCCTGGCTGCTCGCCAAGTACGAGACCATCGAGGCGCTGAACGCGGCGTGGGGCACGGACTTCTGGTCGCAGCGCTACACGTCGTTCGAGCAGATCGTGCCGCCGCGCAAGGCGCCGTACAGCCGCAATCCGGCCGGAGAACTCGACTTCAAGCGCTTCACGAGCGACGCCCTGCTCGAGCTGTTCCTGATGGAGAAGCGCATCATCCGGGCCGCCGGCGCGACCCAGCCGGTGACCACGAACTTCATGGGCGCGTTCCCGCCGGCCGACTACTGGCGCTGGGCCCGCGAGATGGACGTCATCACCGACGACAACTACCCCGACCCGAACGACCCGGAGTCGTTCCGCGCCTCGGCCTTCGCGCGCGACCTGATGCGCTCGCTCAAGCCCGACACCCCGTGGATCCTCATGGAGCAGGCCACCAACGCCCTCAACTGGCGGCCGACCAACGCGCCCAAGGCGCCCGGCCAGATGGCAGCGCTCAGCATGCAGGCGATCGCCCGCGGTGCCGACGGCATCATGTTCTTCCAGTGGCGCCAGTCCCGTGCGGGCAGCGAGAAGTTCCACTCGGCGATGGTCCCGCAGGCCGGGAAGCGCACCCGCACCTGGCGTGAGGTCGTCGCGTTGGGCGCCGAGCTCGCCGCCCTGCCCGAACTGCAGGCCGGAACCCGCGACGCGAAGGTCGCGATCGTGCTCGACTGGCAGAACTGGTGGGCCCTGGAGAACCCCGACCACCCCGCCGTGCTCGACTATCTCGCGCTCGTGCAGCGCTGGTACGCCGCGATCCACCGTCAGCACGTGCAGGTCGACATCGTGCAGCCGACGAGCGACCTCACCGGGTACGGGGTCGTCATCGCGCCGCAGCTCTACCTGCTGACTGCGGATGCCGCGGCCAACCTCATCGCGTTCGCGGAGTCGGGCGGCCACCTGCTGGTGACGGCCTTCAGCGACGTCGTCGACGAGAACGACGCGTTCCGTGACGGCGGATACCTCACCCAGCTCGCCCGCACCCTCGGCATCTGGCTCGAGGACTTCGGCGCTCTCGTCGCGCCGGGCGGCGACGGCCCCGGCCAGAGTGCCGCGCCGTTCGACCTCGTCGGCACCACGGTCACCGGCACGCTGCTCGCCGAGGAGATCCACCTCGACGGGGCCGCCGCGCTCGGCCGGTTCGTCGGCGGGCGGCTCGACGGCCGGCCGGCGTTCACCGTCAACCCCGTGGGCGCGGGGCGGGCGTACTACCTCGCCACCGTCCCGGACGACGCTGGCTGCGCGACGGTCGCCGCGGCGATCTTCGCGGCAGCCGACATCCACCCCGTCGCTTTCGGCCTGCCCGACACGGTCGAGGCGATCCGGCGCGGAGATTCGATCACGCTCATCAACCACGGGCCACACACCGTGACGCTGCCGGACGGCGCGACCCTGGAGTCGTTCGGGTACGTCATGCTGCGAGACGGCGAGTGACGGCGACCGCGAGGATGCGCGGCGACGCCCGACGTCGCCTGCTGTTCATCGTCTCGCTCGGGGCGCTGCAGGCCATCTGGCCGCTCACGATGGACCTGTACCTGCCGTCGTTCCCGCAGCTGCAGGACGAGCTCGGCACGACGCCCGCTCTGGTGCAGTTCACCCTGACCGGGGCGTTCATCGGCATGGCGCTGGGGCAGCTGGTGGCGGGCCCGATCTCCGACGCGGTGGGGCGCACCAGGCCGCTCGCGACCGCGCTCGTGATCTACGCGGTCGCGACCGTGTGGTGCGCTCTGGCGCCGTCGATCGAGCTGCTGATCGCCGGCCGGTTCGCGCAGGGGCTCGGCGCCGCCGGGTGCGCGGTGATCGGAATCGCACTCGTGCGCGACACCGTGTCGGGCCCGGCGATGCTGCGCTTCATCGCCAACCTGTCGGTAATCAGCGGCTTCTTCGTGGTGCTCTCGCCGGCGCTCGGGGCGCAGTTGCTGACCGTCGTGGACTGGCGCGGACTGTTCTGGGTGCTCGCCGCCTACGGCAGCCTGCTCGTCGTGCTGGCGTTCGCGGTGTTCCTGCGCGCAGAGACGAACCCGCCCGAGCGGCGTGCTCTGCGGGAGGGTGCGACGGTGCGCGACGACTACCGGGTGCTGCTCGGGTCGCCGGTATTCCGGGCGCTCGTCGTCGGTGGCGGGCTGATGTTCGCGGGCATGATGACCTACATGGCGTCGAGCGCGTTCCTGTTCCAGGACGTGTTCGGCCTCACCCCGACCGAGTACGCGATCGCGTTCGGCGGCCACGGCGCGCTGATGATCGTGGGCGCCCAGGTGAGCGCGCGGCTGTCGCGCCGGTTCTCGCCACGCCGAATCGTGCTCATCGGCATGACCTCGCTGGTGTCGGCCGCCGCGCTGCTGCTGCTCAGCGTGCTGCTGGTGCCGCAGGCGGGGTTCCTCGGATTCCTGCTCCCGCTGCTGCTGTTCACGACGTCGTTCGGCCTGATCGGCCCGGCCGTGCAGGCGTTCGCCCTCGAACCGCACGCCCTGCGCGCCGGCACCGCGGCCTCGATGCTCGGCGCCTCGAACATGGTGTTCGCCGCCGTGGCGTCGCCGATCGCCGGGTTCTTCGGCGTGGCCACCCCGACCGCGACGGTCGTCGTGATGCTCGTGCTCGAGGCGGCGGCGTTCGCGGCCTACGCGTGGGCGTTCCGCTCGCGCCCCGTGCCAAATACAGGAGATTTCGCCGGCGAGGGCCGCCCGGCCGCGTAAACGTGTGACTCGACCCGAGATCTCCTGCATTTGGTACATGGGTGGGGAGTGTCACGGCACCAGGATGACCTTGCCGTTGATCGTTCGCGACTCGGCGAGTTCCATCGCGTCGCTCGCCTCGCTCAGCGGGAAGGTGGCGGCGATGTTCGCCTTGATCGTGCCGTCGCCGAGCAGGGCGAACACGCGCCCGAGGTCTTTGCGCAGCCGGAGACGGAACGTCGTCGGGTGCATGCGATGCCCCGCCCAGAGGTCGTAGAACGACGCGCGGCGTCCGTTCGGCAGGAGGTTCCAGGCGGCGGTGCGCGCGAGAGCCTTCATAAAGGGCACGGCCAGCGAGCCGGTGAGGCCGCTCACGTCGGCGATGATCGAGTAGCGAACGAGCGATCCGCCACGGGCGAGCATCCGCCATGACGCCTTGACCATCTCGCCGCCGACGTTGTCGAAGACCGCGGCGACGCCACCGGGCGACAGCTCGAGCACGCGCTCGAGCAGCCGCGGGTCGTTGTAGTCGAGCGGTTCTACGCCTTGTGCGCGTAGGGCGTCGTGGTGCCGCGGCGACGCGGTGCCGATCACCCGGATGCCCTCGTGCCGCGCGAGCTGCACGAGGATGCCGCCGACCCCGCTGTTCGCGCCGTGCACAACCACGGTCTGGCCGGCCCGCACCCGCGCCTTGCGGTGCAGCATCTGCCACGCGGTCAGGCCGTTGACGACCACCGTCTCGACGTCGGCGGGCGCGAGGCCGTCGGGCACGGGTACGGAATCGCGTGCCGCGACGATCGCGTGGCTGGCCCAGCCGCCGACCTTGGTGACGGATGCGACTCGCGTTCCCACGAGCGCAGAGTCGCGCTCGGAGCCGACGGCGAGCACGCGCCCGACGAGGTCGTACCCGGGTACGAAGGGGAAGGCGGGCTGTCCGAAGTACAGGCCGCGGCGCATGGACTTCTCGGCGAACGAGATTCCGGTCGCCTCGACCGCGACGAGCAGCTGGCCCCTTTCGGGCGCGGGCAGCGGTCGTTCGCGCAGCAGCAGGCCGCTCGGCTCGACGAGCCCCGGCAGTACGACCTCGAGTGCGGTAACGGTGTTCATTGTGTCATCCATTCTGTTGTATGTGACTGGTCAGTCACCTTTTTGGGTAAGGGAAAAAGCGAGGGGGGGTAGGTCCGGTTCACACCGGTCCGGCGTGCCGGATGCCGTCGCTCAGCGTGTGCGCCCAGGTGTCGTCGATGGGCGACAGTTCGGCCTGAACGATGAGGTGGCAGAGCTGGCCGTAGGCCATGAACCGCTGCACGCTGGAGGGGTCGGCGCCAGAGACCAGGGTGACGGCGTTGACGAGGTCGCGTAGTCCACGCTGCACAGCGGAGCGGATCTCGGGAACATCGCACGCACTCTGGGCATGCACCTGAAGCCGGATCAGATTGCGGTCGCGGATGAGGTCGACGTAGGCGAGGGTCATCGCCTCGAGGACCTCGTCGGGGGTGGCGTCACCCGCCGCCTTGCCGCTCTCGGTCATCGTGTCGATAACGCGGGCGTAGCACTGCTCGACGGCGGCGATGAAGAGGGCGAGTTTGCCCGGGAAGAGCCGGAAGACGTAGGCCGGAGAGACACCCGCGGCCGTGGCGACCGCCGTCACCGGGGTGGCGTGATAGCCGGCGTCGGCGAACACGTCGACGGCACGGTCGATGATCCGTGCGCGCTGGGCGTCTGCGGTGGAGCGGGGGCCGGAAGTCATGTAACTGATTGAACAGTCACAACGACCGGATGTCAAGCGCCACGTACCAAATGCAGGAGATTTCACCGGCGAGGGCCCGCGATCCGCGCGATCGTGTGACTCAGCCCGGGATCTCCTGCATTTGGTACACGAGAGCCCGCGACGGCTCTCAGCGCGCGGGCGCGTACAGCCGCGGCGGGAACGACGCCGCCACGAGCGACCGCAACGACTCGCGCGACCCGGCGACGAGCCCGGCCGCCCTGGCCTGCACCAGCACGTTGCCGATCGCGGTCGCCTCGACCGGGCCGGCCTGCACGGGCAGTCCGCTGCGGTCGGCGACGAGTTGGCAGAGCAGCTCGTTCTGCGATCCGCCGCCGACGATGTGGATGGCCGAGACGGTCTTGCCAGACAGCGTCGCGGCCGTGCGCACC
The DNA here is from genome assembly GCF_014639655.1 of Conyzicola nivalis. Classification (NCBI taxonomy): domain Bacteria; kingdom Bacillati; phylum Actinomycetota; class Actinomycetes; order Micrococcales; family Microbacteriaceae; genus Conyzicola; species Conyzicola nivalis. The sequence goes on along the minus strand of NZ_BMGB01000001.1, from coordinate 2,277,557 downwards.
GCGGCGACGAACGCCGAGGCGAGGCTCTCCACGATGCTGCGCACGAACTCGGCCCGGCTGGCGGGAACGGCGGCACCGTTTTCCCTGCACCACTCCGCGATGCGGTTGGGCATGTCACCGGGCGCCAGGAACCGGGGGTCGTTGGCGTCGAACACGGCGACCGGCGAGGTCACCGCTGCGGCCGCGGCAAGAAGCGCGGGCAGCGAGATCACGTCGCCCCCGCGCTCCCACTCGCGCACCGACTCGCTCAGCAGCCACAGCCCCATCACGTTGTGCAGGTAGCGCACCGTCCCGTCGACGCCACCCTCGTTGGTGAAGTTCGCGAGCCGGCCGGCCTCCGAGAGCTCCGGCGCCTCGAGCTCGACGCCGACGAGCCCCCAGGTGCCGCACGAGATGTAGGCGAAGTCGTCGGAGAGGGCGGGCACGGCGAGAACCGCGGATGCCGTGTCGTGCGACCCGACGGCCGTCACCGTCGCGTCGCCGCCGATCCCGGTCTCGTGCGCGACCGCCGGCAGCAATGGCCCGATGGCCGTGCCGGCATCGACCAGCTCGGGGAAGAGCGACCGCGGCAGCCCCAACTGCGGCAGCAACGCCTCGTCCCACTCGCCGGACCGCACGTTCACGAGTCCCGTCGTCGACGCGTTCGTGCGCTCCGCGACCTGGCGCCCGGTCATCCAGTACGCGAGCAGGTCGGGCACGAGCAGCAGGGAGTCGGCGACGTCGAGCATGCCGGCGGCGCGGTCGGCCTCCAGTTGGTAGAGGGAGTTGAACGGCAGGTGCTGCAGTCCGTTCGCGGCGTACAGCTCCTCGGGTGACACGACCCCGTGGACGGTGGATACGGCGGCCTGGTTCCGGTCGTCCCGGTAGTGATACGGGACCCCAAGCATCCGCCCGTTTCGGATCAGGGCATAGTCGACCGCCCAGGAATCGATGCCGATGCTGGCGATCGCGGGGTCCTCGCGCGCGGCCGCGCCGAGGCCGGCGATTACGCTGCGGTAGAGCTCGAGGATGTTCCAGTGCAGGCCGTCGATCGTGCGCACCGGAGTGTTCGGGAAGCGCGCGACCGGGCGGATGCTCAGCTCGTTCGCCGAGACGTGCCCGAGGATCACCCGCCCGCTCGTCGCGCCCAGGTCGACGGCGGCGACGGCGGCCGTCATGACTGACCCGCAGTCATCGCAGGAAGGCGGCCGCGACGCCCGCGTCGACCGGGATGTGCAGTCCGGTCGTGTGGCTGAGGTCGCCCGTGCAGAGCACGAAGACCGCGTTCGCCACGTTCTCCGGCAGCACCTCGCGCTTGAGCAGCGTGCGCTGGGCGTAGTACTTGCCGAGGTCCTCCTCGTCGACGCCGTAGACCGCGGCGCGCTTGGCGCCCCAGCCGCCGGCGAAGATGCCGCTGCCGCGCACCACTCCGTCGGGGTTGATGCCGTTGACCTTGACGCCGTACTCGCCGAGCTCGGCGGCCAGCAGCCGCACCTGGTGGGCCTGGTCGGCCTTGGTCGCCGAGTAGGCAATGTTGTTCGGGCCGGCGAACACCGAGTTCTTGCTCGAGATGTAGATGATGTCGCCGCCGAGCTTCTGGTCGATGAGCACGCGGGCCGCGGCGCGGGAGACGAGGAACGAGCCCTTCGCCATCACGTCGTGCTGCAGGTCCCAGTCGGCGACCGTGGTCTCGAGCAGCGACTTCGACAGCGAGAGGCCGGCGTTGTTCACGACGAGGTCGAGCCCGCCGAAGGCGAGCAGTGCGGCGTCGACCGAGGCCTGCACGTCCTCTTCCGAGGTGACGTTCGCTTGCACGCCGATCGCGACGTCGGTGTTGCCCAGCTCGGCCGCCGCCGCCTGCGCCTTCTCGAGGTCGAGGTCGGCAATGACGACGCAGGCGCCCTCGGCGACGAGGCGCGTCGCGATGGCCTTGCCGATTCCGGATGCGGCACCGGTCACGAGCGCGATGCGTCCGGCGAGAGGCTTCGGCTTGGGTAGGCGCTGCAGTTTCGCCTCTTCGAGCGACCAGTATTCGATGCGGAACTTCTCCTCGTCGGAGATGGGCGCGTAGGTCGAGATGGCCTCGGCGCCGCGCATCACGTTGATCGCGTTGATGTAGAACTCGCCGGCGACGCGGGCGGTCTGTTTGTTCGCGCCGTAGCTGAACATGCCGACGCCCGGGATGAGGATGATGGCCGGGTCGGCGCCGCGGATGGCCGGCGAACCGGTCCCTGAGCCTGTCGAAGGGACCGCGTACGCGTCGTAGTACGCCTGGTAGTCGGCTCGGTACTGCGCGTGCAGCTCGTCGAGGCGGGCGATCGACTCCTCGATCGAGGCCGAGGCGGGCAGGTCGAGCACGAGCGGGCGAACCTTGGTGCGCAGGAAGTGGTCGGGGCAGCTCGTGCCGAGAGCCGCCAGGCGCGGGTGCTCGGCGAGGCCGAGGAAGTCGGTCACGACGTCGGCGTCGGTGAACGACCCGACCTGCGGCTTGTCGGTCGAGGCGAGTCCGCGCAGGTGGGCGGCGAGGGCCGCCGCCTTGGCCAGGCGCTCGGCCGAGGGCAGCGCGCCGTAGCCGGGCAGGTCTTCGCCGAACGGGTGCGACTTTCCGTTCTCGGCGATGTACGCCTCCGCGGTCTTGATGATCCAGAGCGAGTTAGCCTCGGCCTCGTCCGACGTGTCGCCCCACGCCGTGATGCCGTGGCCACCGAGGATGACACCCACGGCCGACGGGTTCGCGTCCTTGATGGCGGCGATGTCGAGCCCGAGCTGGAAGCCCGGACGGCGCCAGTCGACCCACGCGACCTTGCCCCCGAACGCCTTGGCGGTCAGCTCTTCGCCGTCGGCGGCCGTGGCGAACGCGATGCCCGCGTCGGGGTGCAGGTGGTCGACGTGGGCCGCGTCGACGAGAGCGTGCATCGCGGTGTCGATCGACGGTGCCGCACCGCCCTTGCCGTGCAGGGTGTAGTCGAAGGCCGCGACCATCTCGTCTTCGCGCTCGACCCCCGGGTAGACGCCCTTCAGCGCGCGCACGCGGTCGAGGCGGAGCACGGCGAGGCCGGCCTCCCTCAGCGTGCCGAGGTCGCCGCCGGATCCCTTGACCCAGAGCAGTTCGACCGGCTCGCCGGTGACGGGGTCGGTCTCGCTGCCCTTGGCGCTCGTGTTGCCGCCGGCGTAGTTGGTGACGCGCGGGTCGGAACCGAGACGGTTCGACCGGGCGATGAGTTCTGCTGCTGCCGTGTTCGTCATGCTTATGCTCCCCAGCTTGCCTGTGCGCCGCCGACGCGCTCGGCGGCGATCTTTTCCTGGTTCCCGGATGCCGCGTAGGCGACCATCGGGTCGGCGGGCAGCCCGCGTCCCGAACGCCACTCGGCGAGGTCGCCGCGCACGTCGGTGTAGAAGGCGTCCATGAGGATGCCGTTGGCGCCGAGCACGTCGCCCGCGTTCTGCGCCGCGGTGAGGGCGTCGCCGTCGACGAGCAGCGCGCGCGCCGTCATCTCCTGCACGTTGAGCACCGAGCGGATCTGGCCCGGGATCTTGTCCTCGACGTTGTGGCACTGGTCGAGCATGAACGCGACGCCCGAGTCGGGGCCGTAGCCGCCCCCGCGGATGACCTCGTAGATGATGCGGAACAGCTGGAACGGGTCGGCCGCGCCCACGATGAGGTCGTCGTCGGCGTAGAAGCGCGAGTTGAAGTCGAACGAGCCGAGCTTCCCGAGGCGCAGCAGCTGCGCCACGATGAACTCGATGTTGGTGCCGGGCGCGTGGTGGCCGGTGTCGAGGCAGACCAGCGCCCGCTCGCCGAGGGCCGAGACCTGCGCGTAGCTGGTTCCCCAGTCGGGAACGTCGGTGTGATAGAAAGCCGGCTCGAAGAACTTGTACTCGAGCACGAGACGCTGCTCGTCGCCGACGCGGGCGTAGATCTTGGCCAGCGAGTCGGCGAGGCGGTCCTGGCGACCGCGGATGTCGCCTTGGCCCGGATAGTTCGTCCCGTCGGCGAGCCAGATCTTGAGGTCTGTCGAGCCGGTCGCATCCATGATCTCGATGCACTCGAAGTGGTGGTCGATGGCCTTCTGGCGGATCTTCGGGTCGACGTGGGTCAGCGAGCCGAACTTGTAGTCGTCGTCCTGGAACGTGTTGCTGTTGACCGTGCCGAGCTGCATGCCCAGGTCGGCCGCGTAGTCGCGCAACTCGCTGTAGTCGTCGACCTTGTCCCAGGGGATGTGCAGCGCCACCTTGGGCGACAGGCCGGTGAACTCGTTCACCTTCGCGGCATCCGCAATCTTCTCCTGCGGAGTGCGCGGAGTGCCCGGCGTGCCGAACACCTTGAAACGGGTGCCGGAGTTGCCGAACGCCCAAGACGGGAGCTCGATGACCTGCGTCTCGAGCGCGGCGGAGATGTCGCTGAATTGCACCATTGGAATTCTTTCGGTCGTGTTGAGCGGGGTTGAATCGTTTCAATAAGCCTAGCGGGTGGAGCCAGATTTCGAAAGCTAGAGCGCCGAAATCTGCTCGTCGAGGTTAAAGACCTCGGTGAGGTAGGAGAAGGCCTGGTCGGCGGGCAGGTCGATTCCGACGAAGTGGTCGGCCATCGCCGCCTGCCAGCGGCCGTTGACCTCGGTCGCGGCCATGCCGTCGAGGGAGGCCTGCAGGTTCTCGGTCTCGAAGTAGCCGATGAGCAGTCCGTCGGGACGCATGAAGATGGAGTAGTTGTTCCAGCCCGTGGCCTTCAGGGCGCGCAGCATGTCCGGCCAGACCGCCGCGTGCGCGGCCCGGTAGGCGTCGATGTGGTCGGGCTTGACCCGGAGTTCGAAGCAGACGCGTTGCATGGTGGCCTTTCGGTAGGTGCTGGTCGAGTAGGCCGCCCGCGGCCGTATCGGAACCGGATTTCGATACGGCCGCGGAACGTCCCGCTGCGGGTTAGAAGTCGAACTCCGCGATGTTCTCTGCGTTGAAGGTGTACGGGTCGCCGAGCAGCACGACGCCGTCCTCACCCACCTCGTAGTCGCCGAGCTCGCCCGCCTCGAACGAGTCGCCCTCTTCGCCGGTGATCTCGCCCTCGATGAGCGCCTTCGCCGCGTAGGCCGCGAGGTAGCCGAGGTCGGCCGGGTTCCACAGCGCGAACGCGGTGACCGTGCCGTCTTCGACGTAGTCGCGCATCTGGTTCGGGGTGCCGAGACCGGTCAGCGCGACCTTGCCCTTGAACTCTGAGGTCTGCAGGTAACGCGCGGCCGCCGCGATGCCGACCGTGGTCGGCGAGACGATGCCCTTGAGGTTCGGGTGGGTCTGCAGCAGCGCCGCGGTCTTGTCGAAGCTCGTCTGGTCGTCGTCGTCGCCGTAGACCGTGTCGACGAGTTCGATGTTCGGGTGGCTGGCCTCGAGTTCGGTCTTCATCAGCTCGATCCACTCGTTCTGGTTCGTGGCGTTGGCCGTCGCCGACAGGATGGCGATCTCGCCCTCGTCGCCGATCTGCTCGGCGATCAGGTCGACCTGCACCTTGGCGATTCCCTCGGCGGTGGCCTGGTTGATGAAGATGTCGCGGCACTCGGGGTTGGTGTCGGAGTCGAAGGTGACGACCTTGACGCCCGCGTCGCGCGCTTCGTTCAGGGCGTCGCAGATGGCCTTGGGGTCGTTGGCCGAGATCGCGATGCCGCCGACGCCCTGCTGGGTGAGCGTGTTGATGTAGCTGACCTGTGCGTCGGGGCTGGCCTCTGCGGGTCCGACCTCGGCGTAGGTTCCGTCGAATTCTCCGATGGCCTTCTCGCCGCCCTTGTCGGACGTGTCGAAGTAGGCGTTGCCGAGGTTCTTCGGCAGGAACGTGATGGCGAGGTTGCCCGAGTCTCCGCCCGAACCGCCGTCGCCGCCGTCGTCAGTCGCGGCACAACCGGTGGCGACGAGTGCGACGGTGACCGCGAGTGCGGCGAAGGCGCCCGCGCGGCCCGTCTTGTTCTGAAACAACATCTTTGTTCTCCCTTGAATGTGTGGTGGTGGGTGATGCGATTGCTATCTGGTTTTCCTGGGTTCGCCCGGCCTGGTGCGCTTGGCGCGCACCCAGTTCAGGACGCTTGTGGACACCACCGAGGCGACGAGCAGCACCCCGGTGATGATGTTGATGACATCGGATGTCACGTTGGCGAGTCTCAGCGCGCTGCCGAGCACGCCGATGAGCAGCACGCCGGCGATAACGCCGTGCAGCGCGCCGCGCCCGCCGAAGATCGACACCCCGCCGAGCAGCACCGCCGCGATCACCGACAGTTCGAGGCCCGTGGCGTTGTCGCCGCGCGCGCTGCCGAACCGCAGCGTGTAGTAGATGCCGGCGAGTGCCGAGATCGTCCCGGTCAGCACGAACAGGATGAACTTCGTGCGTTCCACGTGCACGCCCGAGAACCGGGCGGCCTCCGAGCTGAGCCCGATCGCGAACACGCCCCGGCCGAACGGCGTGAAGTGCAGCACGATGGCGAACACCACAAGCAGCAGCACGAACAGGATCATCACGGTGGGAACACCGGTCGAACCGAGCTTCGACTTCGCGAGGTCGGTCCAGAACTCGGTGAAGTCGGTGACTGCGGTGGTGCCGAGCAGGCCGACGGCGAGCCCCCGGTAGAGCGCGAGCGTGCCGATCGTGACGGCGAGCGAGGGGAGCCCGACCACCGTGATGAGGAACCCGTTGAACGCCCCGGCAATCGCGCCGACGACGATCGCGACGAACGCGGCCGCCTCGATCGGCAGTCCGCCCTGGTGCAGGGTGCCGAGCACGACGCTCGAGAGGCCCACGACGCTCGCGACCGACAGGTCGATCTCGCCGGTGATGATCACGAGCGTCATCGGCAGGGCGATGAGCAGAATCGGTGTGACGTCGAGCAGCAGATAGGTCATGGTGATCGGGCTGCCGAAGTTGCGCACACTGAGGGCGGCGACGACGATCACCAGGATCAGGGCGGCGTAGACGGCACCCTCGCGGGTGAGCAGCACGCGCTGCCAGAGCGGGCGGGCGTAGTCCTTGTAGACGCGCGGGGTGGCCGTGCCGCCCGAGATGAGGTCGGTCATTCGATGTCCCTCGCTTCCACGAGCTTGCGCGATTGTCGGAGGGCCAGCAGGCGGTCGAGCACGATCGCGCCGAGGATGAGCACGCCGACCACGGCACGCTGCCAGAAGTCCTGCACGCCGAGGATGGGCAGTGCGCGGTTGATGGTGAACAGCAGGTAGGCGCCGATGGCCGCGCCCCAGACCGTTCCGCTGCCGCCGAAGATCGCGACACCGCCGATGACCGCGGCGCCCACCGCCTCGAGTTCGAAGCCGCTGCCGGCCTGCGAGTTCACGGTGCCGTAGCGGGCCGCGTAGAGCACGCCCGCGAGCCCGGCGAGGGCGCCGCTCACGACGAACGCCGACAGCACGCGCCGGGTGACGTTCAGCCCGTACAGGTTGGCCGCATCCGGATCTGAACCGATCGCGTAGAGCTCGCGGCCCGCGCGCTGGTTGCGCATGAACCAGCCTGCGGCGACGAGCACGACCACGGCGATGATCGTGAGCACCGGGATGAACAGGATCGACTGCGTGCCGAGCGCCAGGAACGGCTTGGGCATGTCGGACGCGTTGATGCGGTCGCTGCCGGTCCAGAGCACGTTGATGCCGCGGAAGGCGTAGAGCGTGCCGAGCGTGATCACCAGCGCGGGCACCCGGGCGAACGCGACCAGGGCACCGTTGATGAGGCCGAGCAGGCCGCCGAAGACGAGGCCGGCGAGGAAGACGGCGACGATCGGGATGCCAGGGATGTCGATGAACAACCGGCCGGTCAGGTAGGCGGTGAGGCCCAGCACCGAGCCGACGGAGAGGTCGACGTTGCGGGTGATGATCACGATCGCCTGGCCGACCGCGACCAGCAGCAGGATCGACGGCGTGAGCAGCAGGTCGCGGAAGCCGTCGCTGGAGAACAGGAAATTCGGGTTCTTCGCGGTCGTCACGACCACGATGAGCGCGAGGGCGATCAGGATGCCGGTCTCGCGCGCCTTGAGCAGGCCGCCGAGGCCCGAGGCGAGGCGCGAGCCCGTGGTTTCTGCGGTCAGCGTGCTCACGCGACGACCCCCTCGTGTGTTGCGGCGAACATGACGGACTCGGCGGTGGCGTCGGCCCGGTCGATCTCGGCGGTGATGCGCCCCTCGCGCACCACGAGCACGCGGTCGGCCATGCCGAGCACCTCGGGCAGCTCCGACGAGATCATCAGGATCGCCATGCCCTGCCCCGCGAGGCGGGAGAGCAGGCGGTGCACCTCGGCCTTCGTTCCGACGTCGATGCCGCGCGTCGGCTCGTCGACGATGAGCACCTTCGGGGTGGTCGCGAGCCACTTGGCCAGCACGACCTTCTGTTGGTTTCCGCCGCTGAGGGTGCCGACCTCGGTGTCGAGGGTCGCGGCCTTCACCTCGAGCCGGCTCGCCCACTCGCGGGCGGCCCGGTTCTCGGCGGGGGAGAAGAGCAGGCCGAAGCGGGCGAGGTTGCGCCGGATCGCCATGGTCGTGTTGCGGGCCACGGATGACTCGAGCACGAGTCCCTGCTTGCGGCGGTCCTCCGGCACGAGTGCGAGGCCGAGGCGCATCGCCGCGGCGGGGTCGCGCTTCGGCACGTGGGCGCCACCGATGTGCACCGTCCCCGCGCTGTACGGGTCGACGCCGAACACGGCGCGGGCGATCTCGCTGCGGCCCGCACCGACGAGGCCGGCCAAGGCGACGATCTCGCCCGACCGCACGCCGAACGACACGTCATGGAAGATCCCGGCCTCCGTCAGGCCCGTGACGCTCAGGACCTCGGCGCCGATCACCGCCTCCTCCTTCGGGAAGAGCGTCGTGACATCGCGGCCGACCATGCGGCGCACGATCTGCTCGACGGTGGTGTCGGCGATCGCGCTCGTGTCGATGTACTCGCCGTCTCGCATGACGGTGACCGTGTCGCACAGGTCGAACACCTCGTCGAAGCGGTGGGAGATGAAGAGCAGCGCGCGGCCCTCGTCGCGCAGGCTGCGCGCCACGGCGAAGAGCCGGTCGACCTCCACGCCGCTGAGGGCCGCTGTCGGTTCATCCATCACCAGCACCCGCGCGTCGAGGGAGATCGCCTTCGCGATCTCGATGATCTGCTGGTCGGCGATCGACAGGCCCTGCGTGGGGCGGTCGGGGTCGATGCGCACGCCCAGGCGGGCGAAGAGGCCGAGGGCCTGCTGGCGCATGAGCTTGCGGTCGATGCGGCCGAGGCTCAGCGTGGGCTGGCGGCCCATGAAGATGTTCTCGGTGACCGAGAGGTCGGGGAAGAGCGTGGGCTCCTGGTAGATCACGGCGATGCCGGCGGCCTTCGACTGGGCGGTCGAGGTGAAGTTCACGCTCTCGCCGTCGAGGTCGAAATCGCCGGTGTCGCGCTGGTACAGGCCGGCGATGATCTTGACGATCGTCGACTTGCCCGCGCCGTTCTCGCCGACGAGCGCGTGGATGGAGCCGGAACGCAGAGTGAGGCTCGCGTTGGACAGGGCTACGACGGCGCCGAAGGCCTTCGAGATGGTGCGCAGCTCGAGCGCGGGCGCGTCCGGGGTGGTTGCTGTGTTCGTCATTGCTTGCCTCGCCTTTGAGGTGGGTGGAGTCGTGCGAGCCGATTGAATCGTTTTAAGGATTCGGGCTGACAGAACTCTATGGCCAGAGCCGAATTCTCGTCAAGCGACGATCGGGTCACGGACGGTTAGAATCTGGAACGATTCACAACTTCCGCTGGGTCAGCGCCGATCAGGAGGAACTTTTATGGCAGCAGCAAGCGTGCGCGACGTGGCCTTGAAGGCAGGCGTCTCGGTCGGCACGGTCTCCAACGTGCTCAACCGGCCCGCGAAGGTGACCGCCGAGACCGTGGCCCGCGTGCACGCGGCGATCGACGAGCTCGGGTTCATCCGGAACGACGCCGCCCGCCAACTGCGCGCCGGGCACTCCAAGACCGTCGGACTCGTCGTTCTCGACGTGCGCAACCCGTTCTTCACCGACGTCGCCCGCGGCGCCGAGGACAAGGCCGCCGACGCGGGGCTCACCGTCATCCTCGGCAACAGTGACGAGAACACCGACCGCGAGTCGGCGTACCTCGACCTGTTCGAGGAACAGCGGGTGCACGGCGTTCTCATCTCGCCCTTCGGCGACATCACCGGCCGGCTCGAGCGGCTGCGCCAGCGCGGCATACCGGCGGTGCTCGTCGACCGCTCGAGCGGCGACGCGTCGTTCAGCTCGGTGTCGGTCGACGACCTCGCGGGCGGCAGGCTCGCCGTCGAGCACCTCATCGCGCAGGGGCGCAAGCGCATCGCGTTCATCGGAGGCCCGATGCAGATCCGGCAGGTCCAGGACCGCCTGGCCGGCGCGCGCCTGGCCGTCGACGCGCACGAGGGCACGGCGCTCGAGGTCGTCGTCGTCGAGGCGCTCAGCGTGCTCGCCGGCAGGGCGGCCGGCATCGAGATCGCCGAGCGCGCGCCGCATGACAGGCCCGACG